>CALELM010000018.1 GCA_937902665.1 uncultured Selenomonadaceae bacterium | reverse complement strand
ACGCGAATTGGAAGGAAAATGCTTATTGCATTTTCTTGAACAATGGCGTTATAAAGAGAGCGAGGTAATGCTGGATGCGTATTAGTGGTTTTGACAAAATCTTCTATCTCACGCAGTTTCGTATAAAGAAAAGCTGTGGAGGGCATGGGGCTTGCACTTTTGCCGGTTCTTTCGGCGAGGAGGATGAAGCACGATTTTTAGGGCAAGCAGGACAGGAAATACAAGTTTTCTGGAAGGAAGAAAAGAAGGAAATTTGCATTTTTAGCGGTAAAGTTGAGGAGATTCAGGTATCTAAACAGCTTCATTCTGCAGCCATTGAGGTTCGTGCCATTTCGCTTTCTGCTATGGAAGATGAGAAGCCCTTTACACGCATCTGGCAAAACCCTGAAAAAAAAATAGGAGATATTCTCTCTCAAGCTAAATTATCTCTTGAATCCTGCGATTTACGGCTGTCGAAATCATTGAGCCAGCAGGAATATCCTTTGACCATCTTTCAGAATCAGGAAACGAATTTTGCTTTTGTAAAGCGAATGGCAGAAAACATGGATATACCGCTTTGGGTGGAGGATGTCAAGAAGGGAAAAGGCAGCATCGTTTTGTCGGAAGCCATTTCCGATTCCGTAAAAGACATAGATGCAGATGATATTTTGTGCTACAAGGTTGCTAAAAATAAAAAAGGGCAGCGTATCCTTGCAATAACATTAAAAAGTTATTTGCCCTTGGGGGCCAAAGTGCGGATCTCACAGGAGTCTGGTGAATTTGTAATCAGCGATTTGCAGATTGACCTAATGCATGAGACCTATGAGTTTTCTTATCAGCTAAAGCCTTATGTGCCGTGGAAATATAATGCTGCGAGGATACCGCATCTTGAAAAAACAGTTTGTTTTAAAGGAACAGTCAAAGACAATAAAGACGAAAAAAACATGGGACGCATTCAGGTCTCATTTGATGAAGACGATGTGCAGGATATGGACAAGGAACGAAAATGGATTCCTTATCAAACACCGTATACGGGGACTGCAGGTGGAATTGTTTTTTTGCCTGATATCGGAGATAAAGTGAATGTTATTTTTTCCAATGAAGGAATCTACGCTACGGCAACGGTAAGGGAGAATGCTTTAGCCGATGAATGTCGCAAAGTAGACGAAAAATATATTGGGAACAATACCGCACAACGCATATTTTTCAGGGAAAAGGAATTGAAGCTTGCATCTGGTGAGCATACGGTTTTACTGGACGATGAAAAAATAGAACTTGCTGTCGGAGAAAGCAAAATAACCTTGACCAAGGATAGGATAACTTTGCAGCAAGGAAAAACGGAATTACTGCTTACGGGCAAAGGAAGCTATATAAAATCAAATGGTAATGAGATGGCATGGAATGAGCAGGGAATTATTGGAACGTCAGGGAAGGAGATAGGACTCTCATCAAAAGGAAAGGTCAATATCACCGGAAACGGAGAAATTAGCATTGATGCAAAAAAACAGCTTTCGCTTAACGGCTCCGTTGTGGATATTGGTTAGGAGGGCAACAGATGAAACCGGAACAAGATAATTTGCAAAAAATAATTGCGCAAGCAGCAATTCCAGAGGAATGGAGGACAATTCTTCAAGAAACAGCAAAATCTGTCATGAACAGAAGCGACTCCGTCCTCGATGAAATTCGAAATCGTGCTTTGCAGGAAGCGGATGATTTGAATTTTGATTGGGGTAAAAAATGGAGGGTTACTACCGCATTGGTGCCTGCTGATGAAACAAGCAATCTAAGTGGGTTCCAAAATATCCTTTGCAATCGTAATGCAGCTGCAGATGAGGATCCGCTAGGTGTCCCGCAGTTCATAGAAATTGGGGGAGATTATTTTCTCGATTGCTCATATGAAGATGCTTTGGATATTTGCTTTGATGAATACAGCGAATATCCGTATCAAGGAACTGCCTGTGTGCAAGGGGTTGACACACCTTTTCGCTATCGGTTGGTCTTTGATTGTCGTTATGTAGATTTCGAGAAAATGCTCTTTGATGTATCCGATATTTACAAAATAAGAATCCCCGTTGTTTTTTCACCGTATAGCCGCCGTGCGGTAAAGATACAAATTCCGAATGAATATGGTAATGTAGCTGATGTGTTGAAAGAAAGCAATGATTTAACTCCTTATTGCTTGGATGACAATAAACTGACGGGTAAACTTGTGGCAAATCAGCAACTTATGTGGAATATTCGTACCCAATCGGTTGATTTGCCGGAGTGCGATATGGATAACTCTTACTGTGCTCCCTATAGAAATGGCATTGCTTATCGTTACGAGTTTAAGGAACTGAAAGAGAACGAGTTTATTTGTCCGAGCAGGGCAGATATCCCAAACATTCTTTCCGCACAGATTACGAGGCAAGAAGATGAGCAGCGTCAAATGATAACATTCGTGTCAGACAAGCAGCTGACGGAGAAATGTACTTCCCTGCGTATAATGAATCCCAAAGAAAATGTGATGAGCCGCACTTTCTCCAATCTTGGCAAAGATAAATATGCAATGCTTGACACGGAGAGAATGCGTACCAGAGGAGACATGGAACGTATTCTTTACGGATTAAGCATGTCGGGGAACGATTACGATTTCTCCTGTTGTTTCGAATGCGTAAGTGATGTAGAAAAGAGAGATGTCGATGTCATAAAAACTTATTATCGTGATTTGACATACGGCAGACATGATAACAGCCATGAGCAATTCTTCTATAAAAGTAGACGTAAATTGCCATTTTGCTATCTGAAATTTACTTGTGGGGATAATAAGTTTCTCAATGATTATGCCAGTTTTGTTATTTCCTTCTTAACTGCTCGTTATCCCGAATTCCAATGGGTGGGGGTGAAATGATGGATTATTTGTGGCGAAATTATAATCCAAATACAAAATATGAATTGGATTCGTCAATGAAGCAATCCACTCCGTCAATCGAGATTAGCCTTCGGAAGAATAATGTGGTTATAATAAATCCACTTCCACGTTTTGCTGATGTGTTTCGAGAGCTTTTGCGTCATCCTGATTTGTGGACAAGCCAAGAGGAAAAAATGCAAGCCTTGGCAAATTGCTTGCTTCATATCCTTGCCCAAATCGACAGGATGAGTGGAATATCATCGGCATTGATTGTTGAAGAGAACATGGCACGTTGCTTGCGTGATGGCTGCTATGGTGAAAAAATAAAAAATTCTTTTTGCAAATTAAGTTCCGAGCGAAAGCAAATAGTTGTGCAGTTTTTACGGAAACAGGAAGCCTCCAAAGGTTGTCATTTGTTTTTTCGAGAGGCAGTTAAGGGTATATTTCCTCAAGCGGGAATATATTTTTACAAGCCCGATAAAATGTTCTTGATTTACCTTCCACAGGAAGAGAATGATATCGACAGAGAGTGCATGGTTTTGCTCGCTCATTTGTTTCTCGATGTCACAGCCAAATGGCAGGTATATTGGCAGTATCCCTTCGGCATAATTGGGAAAGAAGATACGATGCAAATAGGATGCATGAGACTGTACGGTTCAGAAAAGGAGTTATGATTATGGATACGGGCAAGGCAATCGGTATAGATTTTGGAACTACGACGACCATTGTTTCCTACATGGGAAAGAAGAACGGCAGGCTGAAACAGCTAAAGTACGATGGGGAAAAGCTGATTCCCTCCGTAATTTACTTTAAGAGCAAGGACGAATGGGATATTGGAGGAACTGCTGTGACGGAGGCAGCGATGCATCCATTAGCAGAGGTAGCGAATTTTAAGTCCCATTTGTCTGATTCCGAGTATCGCTATGAGGTGACAGCAGAAAATGGCGATCATTTTTTCTTGAAGCCCCGAGAGGCGGCACGGCGTTTTTTGAAGGAAATCGTCCCTGAAATGGAAAAAACTCTCCTGAAAGAGTTTGGCAATATGGGCGGAACCATTGACCGTGCAATTATCACCGTACCAGCGAAATTCCCCATGACGGCAAAAAATGCCATAAAACGAGCGGCAATAGATGCAGGTCTGGAAGTCAATATCACCAAAGAGCCTACGGCAGCGGCTATCGATTATTTGCACAGCTATACCGAGTTTGACAAACCCGGCACGGCAATTTTGGTCTACGATTTTGGGGGTGGTACCTTTGATGTGTCCGTGGTACAGCGTCAGCAGGATAGCTTCAAGGAGATTGCTACTCGCGCGGACAATTCCTTGGGAGGAAATCTCCTGACGGAACGCATCATGCGTTATTTGATTGGACGGATTGAGGACTACTATGCCGTGCGTTTTCCGGAAAACGCCGAGGACGCAGAGGATCTGAAGGGCGAAGAACGTATCGAGTACCAGAAAAACATAGCTGAAATTCGCCGTAAAGCGAACCAGATGAAGGAAGCACTGTCAGAGGAGATGGAGGTCGAGCGTAATCTGGAACTTTGCTTCGATGGGGAGTCAAAAATTTTTGAAGCATATCTTTCCCGTGATGATTTCGAGGAGATGATACGGCCCGACATTGACCGCACGGTGTCTATCGTGCAGAAGACATTGGATCAGGCTGCCGAACAGGGAATCGATTATATTGATACGGTCGTTTTAGCCGGAGGCAGTTCCAATGTTCCATTGGCACGAACGGCATTGAAGGAACGGTTGCCGCATTTAGAGATTGACCCGGCAACGAATGCGTCTTTTCTCATTTCCTGTGGGGCAGCACTTCTTGCTGAGCGTGTGGAGAAGCTGGACAAGATAGCTCTCATTACCAATACTCAAATTGGGACATCGGCAAAAGAGGGCATGGTGTTCAATAAATTCCAAATGCTCATCAAGGAACATACTCCTCTGCCTGCCTCGGGCAGCCGAACCTTTGTCCTTGACCACGATGGGCAAACGGAGTACAAGATTCCCTACTACGAGTATGATGTTGACAATCATCCCGGTATGACACGGACAGATCAGGACGGCATGGAGCAGGTGAATCTCCTGACGGTTGAGCTTCCGCCCGGATTAAAAAAGGATGAGACAGAAATTGAAGTCCGCTTCGATTTGCAGGCAGACGGAAGTGTTGAAATAAAGGCTGTCACGAAAGACAAAAGTTCCGGAAACGTAGTTGCGGGCGGAAATTTGAAAATCAAGCAGGAACAGGATTGGATGTGAATTCGGTGGAAGAACGAAAAAGCCTTTTGGCT
Source organism: uncultured Selenomonadaceae bacterium (assembly GCA_937902665.1). Taxonomy (GTDB): domain Bacteria; phylum Bacillota; class Negativicutes; order Selenomonadales; family Selenomonadaceae; genus CALELM01. The sequence goes on along the minus strand of CALELM010000018.1, from coordinate 17,426 downwards.
CGTTTAAGGGAGTTTTTTGGCGATGTCAGCCGTTCAGCTTTTTTGCAGAAGCTGTGGGGGCGCTTTAGCGATAGTGCGGAAACCTTTGATGACGAAAAGGAAGCCATTCAAGCAAAGCCAGATGCAGAATGCAATTTGCCTGCCTCACCCAAATGCTTAGATATCAATGGAACAGATGCGTGGCGAGAGCATGTGGCGAAAGTGAAAGACGTATCCGTGCTTTCTGAGTATATTCAGGAGTCCCAAAAATCAATGGGAAATAGTAGCATAACATCATTTATCAAGTCCGTAAAAAGATGTATCGATGAGGAGATTCCCAAATTTGTTGGAAAACATTTCAAAGAACCTGAGGAAATCGAGGAAGATACCAGTGAAAATGTGGCAGAGGAAACAGGCAAGCTTGTAAAGGCTCATGTTTTGGATTTGCTCAGAAGCTGCCATAACGGCATAAAGTACAGCCGAGGCAAGGAAAAGGAATTTTATGAAGCCTTTTATGACAGGTTGGAGCAGTATTTATCGTCCATAGGAGTCTATCGCAAGGATATTCGTGAGGGCATGGATTTTAACTCGAACGCAAAATGGTTTGAATCACCGATTTTAAAGGAACCATCGAGGGAAAGTGATATTGGAAAAATTGATGAAATTGAGGTGTTCCCTTATGTTATTCCTTATCGAGATAGGGAACCGTGTGAAGGGATACTTCGAGGTACATGCATAGCCTTTGACAATAAGGTAAAGAAAAAATAGAGGGAGCAGGAATATGGGGTATGTTTTTGAGTGGTTTTTAAGGGATGAGGAGGATTTTGTCGGGGCGATTCGGCAGGAGATTCAAAGGGAATTTAGTCAGGAGATGCAACGCATTGACTTTATCGGACAGATTGCGGAAATTGAGGGAAGAATTGCTGCAATGCACGTTTCTTTCGGTGAATTAAAGGCATCTTGTCATGGCTCCATGAGAAAACCTTTTATGCCTGACCATGAAGCAAAATGCAAGCTGGACCCGAGTGACTTGGAAAAGATTCGTCAGGAGATCAGCTTTAGCCTTCGCCAAGAAATTCACGAGGAGATCAGCCAATCTCAAGTAAATTTGGAGAACAAGCTGAAAAACAGCCTGCAAGAGATCAATCGCCGCATTCAAAAATTGGAGGAAAGGGTAGGAAAACAGGTAGAATCTGCACCTATCGTCTCTGCACCTGTCGATTTGGCACCTATCCAGAATGCAATACAACGACTTCAGGTGGCACAACAGCAGGCAGGGCATCGTTTGGGGCAAATCGAAAACAGCCTGAATACCTTTCAGCCTACGGTTGATCCGATGGATGGGAAAATCCGTATCTTGCAAGCCCAAATGGAGGAGCAAAACAGGACGCTTGCGGCTTTGCAAAAGGCGCTTATGGCTCAATCGCAAAGCTACGAGGCGCTCAAGTCGGCTTTTGATGAGCAGGAACGGGAAAATGCCGCTCTTAAGCAAATGCTTTCTGACCAAGAGGGGCGTTTGCGCAAGCTTGAAGAAAAAAATAGCCAGCAGGTACCGCGGGAGATATCCGAGGTAAAGAAACAGGCAAAATCTTTGCATGAAGCACGAAACGTCTTGAGGAAAGAGACGTTCCCCGTTCCTCAAGTTTCGCCAAGCTCCCCAGCTGTTAAACCATGGATTAAGTCCTTCGCACTTTCGAGAGCAACGTCTCCCAGTGCCTTTTTCCATGGGGATGGAGAGCATGTCAAAGCAAGGCTTGCACAAAGCATTCAGGATATGGACAGCTTGATTACCTATCTGGAAACACAAGCAGAGATAGAGGAACCTGCTTGTACCAGTTTTAAGAAGAATCTTCGTTGGTGCATGGAAGCCCTAGAAAAGCTTTATGGGAAGTTTGATTTTGACGGTTGCGATGCCGAGGAAATTTCCGAGGAGATTACGGGCAAATTTTTCAAGATTATAAGCGAGAACCTGCTGGATAATGTCATGATAGCTATTTATCGAGGCGGCAAGGGGGCTGGCGGCTACCCAGAATTTTTGCAAAATGTGAATAGCTACCTGTCAAGGCATGGCATATACACAGAAGAGGTTGTGCCGGGGATGATGCTTGAGGGAGATATGCTTTCTCATATTGAGCCGCCAATCTCCAAGCAAACCTCTGCAGCTTCTGATCATGGCAAGGTTGATGAGGTGGAACTTCTGCCGTACTTTATGTTTTACGAAGATGATGATGGCAATTTGGATACCCTTCGCAAACGTGGCAGAGTAGTGTGCCTAAAATATGGAGTGTGAGGATAAATGGAGAAACTTGTCGGTATTGATTTCGGTGCCTGCAATATCAAGACTGCAAACTGGCGAGGCAAAGATGCCCACATTGTACGTCTTTCCCAAAATGTAGATCAAAATTATATCCCTAATGTAATCCTGTATGATATGACTCGTGCCGGAGCTGTAGAAAATAAAATCGGTGATCCTGCCAAGGATGAGCAGGATCCGGAAAATAGTGTGGAGCATGTAAAACGCAAGTTGGAGCTTGCGGAGTGGTCGAAGAAGATTCCCAATCTCAAGCGTGATGTGCTGGCGGTAGAAGCTGCCAAGGATATTTTTTGCGGCATCAGCGAACGACTTACGAAAAAGCTGAACTGTGAAGCAAACGAGCTTCGGGCTGTGATTATCGTCCCTGTGTGTTCATCAGGACTTCAAAGAAAACGTATTTATCAAGCTGCAAAAGCGGCTGGCATTTCCGTAGAGGCAATCGTCACAGAGCCGTTCGCTGCTGCCATGTTTGCACTGGAAGATTTGTTTGATGGGGATGAGGACGAAATTGTACTTGTTTTTGATTTTGGCGGTTCCACCCTTGATTTGAGCTTGCTTTCTATAGAGCATGACGATGGGATTCGTATCGAGGAACTCGCTTCTGCGGGACTTCCCTACGGCGGGATCAACATTGACGAGGCAATTTTTTCCGAGATTCTTTCTTCCAAATATGCTTTGGAGATTCGTGAGATAAAATCTAATGATGATACTGTTGACCAAGCAAAGACCGAACAGGAACTTCGTGATGCAGTGACGAGACTCAAGGAAAAATTGTTTGAAGAGGATAACGAATCAAGCAACCAGTTATGTACATTTTATGGCAGCGGCAAGTCTTATGAATTTGAGTTGACACGCAAGGAAATGGAGGACTTGTTCGAGCGACACGAGCTTAAGAGTAAAATTTTTGGCCTTTTGGACGAGCTTTTTGGTCAGACATCCTGCATAAAGAGTGAGGTTACGCAAGTTAGAACCTTTGGAGGCACTTCCCGCATGAAATATGTGCTGGACATTCTGACGGAGTATTTTGGCACAGATGTTTTTGACAGTGATGATTACGAGTGGGAAGATGAAACGATAGCAGCTGTTGCTCTCGGTGCAGCACATTATCTTGGCATTTGCAAGGAGCAAGGGGAAGATATTGAGATTACTAGCAAGATTCCTTTCAGTCTCGGCATTGCCAAGGGAACGTCCTTCAAGAAATATATGGATTGCAGTCCTCCGTATGGGCAGCGTACCAAGCGAATCCGTTTGCCGTGGCAGGAAATAAATGCGAATGGTGGCGAGGTAGCCGTTTACCAGAGTTTTGCAGATTCGGGGAATGTGCAAATTGGCGGCGAAAATGGTGCGGTGTATGTGGGATCTGTGACGGTTCATCGTGACCTCTATCAAGCAAAGGATGGTATTTTGCTTGAGATGGAGATGACCGACAGCGATACACTTCAAATGATATTTTCGGAAATGCGAGAATCCGGCGACCTTGAGGAAGTCGAGACACAAAGTATCAGCCTGAAAGGCATGCAAGAAGAATGAGCAAATAAATTGGGGAGGCTAAAAAATGGACGAGCGAAGGCAGGAACTGGACGAGTTGCAAAACTATGGCCGTAGGCTCTTGGAGGAAATGAGGTATCCAGACATTATCGGTATGCTGCAGGAAACGATATCGCATATCGCAGCTATTGCCGAGGAGTATTCGGCGGAAGCCCAAAACTGGCACGGGAAATACGAGGAAAGTGCAGGGCGAAACGAAGAATTGCAGGAACAGATTGCTGACATGACCGAGCGTGGGAAACAGGAAAACCAAAAACTCTGTGAGGTTATCGAGAAGCAAGCCAATGAAATTGAGCGTATGGGTAGTGAGTTTGCAGAAAAAATAGAGGAGCTTCGCAAGGCTCACACGCAAGAAACCGAGGAATATAGTAAAAAATTACAGAAACTGCTTGCTGTTCAGAAAAGCTTGGATAGCCTGAAGCAGGATGTTGAAGAAAAACAGGAGCAACTGGAAAAAGACCTCGAAGCCTGCCGGCAAGAGAAAATTGGCTATGAAAACGTAAAGGCGGAATGTGAACAGCAAATCAAGGTCAATCAGTATAAATTGGATACCTATGAAAGACTGTATCAGTTTGAGCTGGATGCACAGCAAAAAATTAGGAATGCGGAACAAGAAGCTGCAAGAGAAATAGAAGCTGCCAACAATGCCGCTTTCGAGTGGGAAAAAAAATATCACAAGGAACATGAGTTGCGCGAGAAAATCGAAAAAGAAAAGAAATCGCTTCAAGAAATGTTACGGAGCAAGGATGATACTTCTGGCAGTACGGAGGATTCATGCCAATGGAAATCTGCTGAACCGTGTGAGGAACCTCAGAACTCCAGTGGGTATGTTGTTGAGCCAGATCCATGATTATGTAACCTACATTCTTGCGATAGAGAAAAATAGTTTTGCATGAGAGAGGAGTCGGTTACATGGAGACGGTTACGATAGGGATTGATTTAGGTACTACGAACACGCTGGCTTGCTATATGAAGAAAGGCAAGCCGATGCTGTTTAAATTTGATGGTGAAAAAATGCTTCCTTCGATGCTTTATGTGGAAGAGGACGGGAGTTTGACCATCGGTCATGAGGCAAAAGTCAAAGGGAAGGGCGATCCTGACAACCTGATTCGTTCTTCCAAGACGTTCATGGGGGATCCCAATAAAAAGTGGGAGCAACGGGGAAAATCCCTCAATCCCACGGATGTGGCTGCTGAGATTCTGCGGCAGGTAAGGGCAACGGTACTCAGAAAGCTTAAAAAAGAGGAGGATACGGTGGTAAAGGCGGTCATCACTGTACCGGCGTATTTTAGCGGCAAGCAAAAAACGGAGACCAAGAAGGCTGGAGAGAGAGCAGGACTGGAGGTTCTCCGCATTATTACCGAGCCTATGGCGGCAGCTGTGGCGGCGGGACGCGAGAAGGAATTAAACGGCAAGCTCTTGGTGGTAGATGTCGGTGGCGGCACATACGATTTGAGTATTTTGGAAGCAGATCCTCTGGCAGAGGAATACAGGGCTATTGACACAGACGGGGATCATCATTTGGGCGGCGATGATTTCGATGATTTGCTGTATCATTATTTTTTGGAGCGTTTGGGCGAAAAGACCGGCATGGATTTCTCATCCTTGAAAGCTTCCGGCTTGTCGGTAAATGAGTATGGCTCTCTCAGGGGACGATTGCGCAGCGAGGTTGAAAATACCAAAAAAGCTTTGTCGGAGAGCATGGAAAAGGAAGTCAGCATTACCAATCTTTTCCCTTACAAGGGTTCTCCTTATACCTTCGATATTATTATAGAACGTGACCAGTTTGACGATATTTGCGAGGGGATTTACAGCAAAGTTGCTACACGGTTGAAAGATTTTTTGAGCCGGCAATCTTTTCCTGTTGGCGATATTGACAGTGTTATTCTTGCAGGGGGGAGCTGCTACATTCCCCGCATCCGTGAGGATGTGGAGAAAATCGTCAAGCAGCAGGTCGATACGGAACTTAGCCTTGATACGCTGGTTGTCTTTGGCGCATGTATCGTGGCGGAACATGAAGCCAACGGCATTGCAGCTAAGGGAGGTTTCCATGACATCATCTCTCATTCCATGGGGGTTGAGATTGTTGACGAAGATGGCAATCTTGTCCTCTCGAAAATTTTGGAGAAGGGGAAACCGTATCCCTGCGAATCTACCCGTCCCTATACCACTTCCATGGATAATCAGACAACGGTGGACATCAACATCTATGAAGCGGGCAGTGATGCAGAGGATATTGCTGGCATTGAAAACCATGTCTTGTATGGTGGCATGAGCTTGGACGGCATTCGTCCGGCTCCCAAAGGCATGCCGAACATAAATGTCACGTTTAGTTTTGATAAAAATCAAACTTTGAAGGTAACAGCGGAGGATATGGATACCCATGTGCGAAAGCAGCTTTTGATACGGCAAAATGAAAAAGTGGCTGTTAAGCCAAAACAAATGCCTGTGGATTTTGTCTTGTTGCTGGATACCTCCGGCAGTATGGAGGGTAAACCCATCCAAGAGGCAAAAAAAGCTTGTTATGCTCTTGCCAATGAGATTATTGACCTTTCCGTGCATCGTTTGGGGCTTGTTCCTTTTGCAGATCAAGCAGAGCTTGTTTATCCGCTTGGGAAAAACCGAAAAGATTTCTGCAGCAAAATCGAGCGGATATCTGCTCATGGGCTCACGAACATGTATTCCGCATTTTGTGAGGCGGAAACTGCACTGAAAGACAGTACGAACAGCAAGGTCATCATCATGGTTTCTGATGGAATGCACTTTGGTGATTCTAATGAACCCTTGAAAAAGGCAGAGGGCTTGAAAAAACGAGGAATGAAGATTATTACCGTTGGTGTTGGCAACGGCATTAACAAAACATTTTTGCAAAAGTTAGCCGGCAGTGGGCTTTACTACACGATCCGTAATATGAATGAATTGGAGGACACGTTCCGCACGGCAATTCCTGCTATTATGGAGAAAATATAGACAAGCTTTGAATAGATGACAGGAGGTATTCAAATTGGATAAGCAGCAAAAGAAAGAACTAGACTGGTCAAAATTCTTCCCTGAGGGAAAGCCAGATGCCAAGCAGCGTTTGGAACTGAAAAAAATCAAGAGCATCATGGAAGAATTGGAAATTGATATCGAGGGTTATGATTTTGCTACGGAGGAAAGCTTCCGTGAATTCGTTAAGTCAACAAAAACGCCCGGTAAAAACGTGGTGGAGTTCCTGAAAAGGATCCTTTCCGATGCCAAGATTAAGTTTAAGGGAAACCATTTCAGCTGTTTGGACAGAACAGGGTATTTGGAACTGTTTTTTGAGGTCTTTACCTTGGGGATTCATGAAAATGGGGGAGATTCTGCTGAGAAACTGCAGAAAAGTAGCTCCTCCCAAGATGCGGCAAAGGGCAAGGAAAATCCTGTGGTGGATGCAGAGGTTGAAAATCTGACCTTGGAGGCTATGAACAGTATTTACGAGAACTCAAACAAAAAAGATATCACCTCCTTTGTTGATTACACACGTTTTACTATAACGGACAAAATTCCCGTGCGCGCGCAGGATAACTTTTCCTTGCGCATTGGCAAGGATGCCCCGCCGATTGCTTATGGAAAAGCGGCACTTTTTAATGTGCATCAGCAAAAGACCGTGGCAGTAGGGCATTTGGAAGGTACGGCACAAGAGCCAAAACTTGTTTTCTCGGACAAGGATATGGATTATGCTTCCATCAAAAAAAACCGCAAGCACGAAATTATTCTTTTTCCTGCGAATGAAAAGGAAAATGTCTTTTATTCCATAGAGTGTGAAGTGGGCTTTCGTGAATTGGAAGATACCAAACGGACGCTTTGCATTGATTTTGGCACGAGCAACACGACTGCCGGAAGTTTTGGCATACTTGACGAACGGGCAAATGAGCCGGAATATGTTGAATTTCCTGATGGTGACACTGTCAAACGCATGTTGCCGACGCTCGTATATGTAGATTCTTGTGAGGACGAAAAGTCGATTCGCTATGCTTTTGGGTACGATGCAAGAAAACGTATTCAGGACGATCACTTTGAGAGCAAGGCTTCCGTGTTCTATGAAATCAAAAGCTGGCTCAACGATCTGGATCATGAAGAAGAAATTTTTGATGCGCAAGGCAATAATGGAAAGGTCCGCCGTGAAGATGTCATCAAGGCATATCTTGAACATGTAATTTCTTTATCGGAGCAGTACTTCCATAAAAAGTTTAAGGCGCTTCATTTTTCAGCTCCCGTCAAGCTCAAGGATAGCTTCTTGGGGAAAATGCGGCAGATGTTCTCGAAAGATAAGGAAAAAGATAAGGGATATGTAGTCTTGAGAGACAGTTCCAGTTTGGATGAAGGGATTGCCATTGTATACAACCATATCTCCAAACGTATGGAGGAAAAACTGGAAGATGGCAAGACGGAAACTGTATTTGTCATCGATTGCGGCGGCGGCACAACGGATCTGGCAAAGTGTGAATACAGCCAAAGAGAATCCAGCATAGATGGCAAAAAAATTCTTTCTGTCAAGACGAGCTTTGAGAATGGTGACTCGGCTTTTGGTGGCAATAATATCACTTATCGTATCCTGCAAATCCTAAAGATTAAGATCCATGCCTGCCTCCAGCAAAAAGAGAATCCCCCCGATATGCTAAAGATTATTTCGGACAATGAGAATGAAATCATGACCAAATTGGATGAGAGTGCAGAAGATAAAGAAATCTTTGAAAGAAAAGAAGCTTTGTACGAGAATTTCCGGAAGGCTTATGAATCTGCCGAGGATCACATTCCAACGAAACATAAGGAGGCAAAGTACGAGAAAGACATATTGTATATGCAGCGCAACTACAACTATCTGTGGCAGATGGCAGAAGCCATAAAAATTGAATTCTATAAAGCAGCCTCCCGTACGGTCAATGTAAACTTCAATGAGGAAAAGGACAGGAACCTCTGCATTGGCGGGCAAGAGGATTATTACCTTTATACCCGCAAGGACCAGAATTCTCCCATGGAGAAAACACTTGCTCCACTGCAAAATATCAGCATCACCATCAAGGAAATCGAGCGCGTTATTTGCCCCGATATCTATGCACTTTTAAGCATTTTGCTGGGCGGGTACGACAATAAACCCTTGCAGGAAGTGGATTATTACAAGCTTTCCGGGCAGTCCTGCAACATTCCCCTTTTCCACGCCCTTATGAAGGAGTTTGTCCCCGGTCGCAGTATCCGTCCTCCACGTTTGAAAAGCAGCAGCAATACCGAGGAAAAAAGAAGCGAGAAGGACAGGACTGAGGAGCTGAAAATGGCTTGTCTTGAGGGGAGCATCCGTTATCTTATGGCTAAGGAGTCCAGCCAAATCAAGCCGGATATCACAATGGATGCACCCAAGATGCTGTATCATATCTATGAGAAAGAAAGTGATAGAGAAGTTCTCAGTGCGAATAATGCTTGCTTGCTGCGGAACTTTACCAGTGGCAGAAGCAATCACTTTATTGTTCGAGATGCCTATGGGCAGCAGAAAAAAGAGATTGCCTATGAATATATAAGTAAGGAAGAGTTTTATATAACAAATCAAAAAGGTAAAAAAGAGATTGCCAGTTTGAACCTTTGCAATGTGGAGGCTAATCTTTGCCAAGATACCTATTGGGGCAGTGATATGATTAAAAAAATCATAAATGAACTTAAAAATATTACACTTCACGGCGAGGATGAAGAAGAACAGTGCATATTCCTGCTTCCAGCTAAAAACGGCTATGGTTTTCGTATTTACCAAGTACGTGTCATCTATGATAAAGAAGGTGCGACAAAGTATGGATTTAAGCAATCTGAAGGTAAAATCTACGGAGAGTACCATAGCTTTGAGCAGATGGCATCTTTTTTCGATGGGAAAAGGTAGGGTGAATCATGGGGTTTCGTGATTACAAGGAAATAGCATTTGAAGCAGGAGATATTCTTTCGGCACAAATGCTGGAAGAAACATACCGCTATCCGAGAGAATTCTTGCATCGAACCTATGCCAGCCATTGCAACGGGATTGTGACCGGTCTTGATTTTGCCACCCAAGACGATGGGGTGTATTTGACCGCCGGCATAGTGAAATTTGAGGAAAGGTACTATATCCTGCCGCAAGATGTGAATTTAGACGAATGGCTAAAGACAAATAAAATGTTGGATGGGGCAGAATACTATCTGTGCGTGGTTATCGCAGAATCCGATGCCAAAGACTGCGGAATTAAATTTCAGCAAAAAGCCGAACTTGAGGCAGTTAAGGCAGTTAAGGCAGAATGGGAGAAGCCAAACAACTCACTCGTTTTGGCAAAATACAAGCATTTTCAGGACGAGAGGATATCCTTGCCCAGCTTGCAGATGGATAACCATGAAAAGCCTTTCGAGAAGTTCTTTGCCTCGGGATTATTGCAGCTGCTGGAATGTGAATACGCTCACCCCTGCGGGAGTCCGACTTACCATCCATTCGTTTTCCGTGCCGTGCAAAACTTTCTGGAGCAGAAAAAGGCTCTGTCTCCCTATGATTTTTCCTTATTGATGGAGTTGCAGAATCATGGCGTTGTGGCGATTTCTTCCTTGAAGAGTTATATCGCCGTCAATAAAAAAGAATCCCCCTCATCGTATGCTAATATGACGAGAGAGAAACTTTTTAAGGAAGTATGCGAATGCGTGCAAAGACCTTACACGCCTGTTGTATATGCAGAAGCCACACCTGACGCACCAGCAGAGAAGAAACGTGAGTTTCACACCAAATTGATTTGACAAGAGAAAGAGATTTGGGCAAAGCAGAAAAATAAACAGGAAGGGGCAGGACACACGACGGATGTCCTGCCCCTGCTTATTCTTCTTGTCATGGGCGTTTGCATGCGTAGAATGAAAGCAAGAGTGCAGGGGGCGAGGGTACATGACATGGGAAATGGAACTTGGGGGAAGCCAAATTTAAACAAGCGGTGAGCATATCTCCCGCTTCGTTGAAACGCAAATTGGAAGGAAAATGCTTGTTGCATTTTCTTGAACAATGGCGTTATAATTCAAACGGGGCAGCAATACTACCAGATTGCTGCCCCGTTTTTGTATTTTTAGTTGCTTGCAGTTATGCGTACCCTGCCATCTTGCCCTATCTCAAAACTGTCAAAGGCAACCTGCCGGCGGTCTTTTCCATCAGGGCAGGATTCTTTTCCGAGTCGGTATTCAAATTTGTTGTTTGTCACAGTCCAAGCCTTTTCTTCTCCCCAGCTGCGAAATTTGTTGTGCATGTGAACCCAGATTTTTGATTTGGCATGGTTTGGGAAATTCAGGGTTTTGAAGGAATTTGCAGGAACTTTCCACCATCCCTTGCAAATCCATGCACCTCTGTTCTCATCATGGAAGATAACGGCTACGGAGAGCGGTGTTCCTATTTGGTTGTTGACTTCCAGTGTCATGGCAGCTGCCTGCCTAGAACAAATGCCATTGCCGAACACCATCATGGAAACCATTGCGAAAACGAATAAAAATCTTTTCATGTTGCACTTCCTTTCAAGTTTGCTAAAAAATGATTCTTTTTCACAGGGAAAGCGATTGCCGGAACAGAATACACAAGACAAATTTAGCAGAAAGAAATGCGTTGGTCAAGTCGTTTGGATAACACTTGACAAACGTATGGGAGAGAATTTTCTTGTCGGAGCTGTGAGTGCATGATACAATTTTGCTTGTGTGAGGAAAACAGGAACAGGTAAGGGGATTGGGGGAAGTTTATGAGTATATTGAATGTGGAACATATTTCTCATTCCTTTGGTGGCAGGACGATTTTTGAGGATGCGTCTTTTCGCTTGCTAAAGGGGGAGCATGTGGCTTTGGTTGGAGCGAATGGGGAAGGAAAGTCAACGTTTTTGTCCATTATTACAGGAAAGATGACACCGGAGGCAGGAAAGGTGGAATGGGCGAAGCGTGTGACGGTCGGCTACCTTGACCAACATTCGGTGCTGCAGCCCGGCATGACGATTCGAGAGGCTTTGCGTACAGCTTTTGATTCAATGTATGAGCTGGAAAAGGAAATGCTTGCATGCTACGACAAGATGGGCGATGCGTCTCCCGAAGAAGTGGATCGCATGATGGCGGATGTGGGAGATATTCAGGATATACTGGAAGCGAATAGCTTTTATACGATTGATGCCCGTATTGATGAAGTCGCAGGAGGTCTTGGGCTTCGGGATATTGGCTTGGAACGGAAGGTAGACGAGCTTTCGGGCGGGCAGCGAACGAAGGTGCTTTTGACGAAGCTGCTTTTGCAGAATCCCAGTATCTTGATTTTGGACGAGCCGACAAATTATTTGGATGCAGAGCATATTGCATGGCTGAAAATCTACCTGCAAAATTATGAGAATGCATTTATATTGGTCTCGCATGATATTCCATTCCTGAATGCGGTGACGAATGTGATTTACCATGTGGACCAAGCGACCTTGACACGCTATGCAGGAAGTTATGAGAAGTTTCAGGAAATGTATGCCTTGAAGCGGAAGCAGGAGGATGCGGCTTACGAACGCCAGCAGGCAGAGATTAAGAGGCAGGAGGATTTTATCCAGCGAAACAAGGCACGGGTGGCAACACGGGGAATGGCGAACAGCAGGCAAAAGAGGCTGGACAAGATGGAGGTGCTGGAAAAGCGGCAGGAGAAGCCGAAACCGCATTTCCGTTTTTTGATGGATCGAACGCCGGGACGTTTCGTGATAGAGGCAAAGCGGCTTGTCCTTGGCTATGATACGCCATTGACGAGCCCTGTGGACCTTCAGGTGGAGCGTGGAAAGAAAATTGCGATTCGAGGTGTCAATGGGCTGGGCAAGACGACACTCTTGAAAACGCTGCTGGGGCTTCTTCCGTCCGTTTCCGGTCAGGTGGAGCTGGGCGAGTTTGTGACAGTGGGATATTTTGAGCAGGAATCGACCGAGGGAAATGACCGAACGGCGATTGAGGAGATTTGGCAGGAATATCCGGGAATGACGAATTTTGAGGTGCGGGCGGCATTGGCGGCTTGCGGGCTTACGAACGATCACATTACGAGCAAGATGATGGTGTTGTCCGGCGGCGAGGCGGCAAAGGTGCGGTTATGCAAGATTATGCAAAAACCCGTCAACTGCTTGGTGCTGGATGAGCCGACCAATCATTTGGATGTGGAAGCAAAGAAGGAACTGAAACGTGCGCTTCAAGAATACAAGGGGACGATTCTTTTGGTGTCGCACGAGCCTGATTTTTATGAGGATTGGGTGGATTCCATCTGGAATATAGAGCGTTGGACGACAAAAATAATTTAATTTGCAAAAATAGGAAGGACTTTGGGTTTGCCTGTCGAATAAGTATAAACGGGGTATATGGTAATCTTTTATGAAATCTATTTTTTCATTGCAGCAGAAGCTTCTGTGAGAAGGGGATTTGACTGCGAAGGAAGGCAGGTTACGGGTTCATGATAGATTTATCGCTGAATCGCGTGCGTCCTGGGATGGTTATGGCGCAAAGTGTTTACAATTCCAGCGGTGCAAATTATTTGACAAAAGGAATGCCACTGACGCAGACCTATATAGAAAAGCTTCGCCAACTTGGCATAGAGGATATTCATGTCCTTTCGACTTCCATTGATGATATGAGTCCCTTGCCGCAGGAAGATGTCTTGCAGGAAAAGACACGCGTTATGGCAGTCAAGCGTGTGTATGACGTGTTTCAGCAAATACGGCAGAAGGGGACGCTGGATTTGGCGCCCTTGGAGAAGGCTTCCGCAACGATTGTCAATGATGTTATGAATCGCCGCGGGAATCTCGTACAGCTTACGGATATCCGTATGCATGATATGTACACCTTTGCACACAGCGTCAATGTAGCGATGCTGTCCTCTTTGATAGGGGTGCTTTGCGGATTTTCCGAGGAACGGCTTTCCGAATTGACGTTTGGTGCGCTTTTGCATGATTTAGGGAAGATTGTTGTACCTCTTGAGGTGCTGAACAAAACAAGCCGGTTGAGCAAGACAGAGTTTTCGATTATCAAAAAACACCCGATTGCGGGAAGCGACCATATCTTGAAGCTGAATTTGCCGAACGGGGAACGGTTGGCAATGATTGCCCGCCAGCACCATGAGCATATGGACGGTTCTGGTTATCCGGACGGGAGAAAGGGCGAGGAGATTCATGTTCATGCCCGAATTGCGGCAATAGCAGATGTTTATGATGCTTTGACCAGCAACCGTCCTTACAAGAAGGCATATACGCCTGCTGTGGCGCATCATATCATGACAAATTGCTCCGGTGGGCAGTTCGATGAGGAAATTTTGAATGAGTTTTTCCGCAACGTGGCAATTTATCCTGTGGGAACTGTGCTGTCCACATCGCTGGGGTATGGCATTGTGCGGAAGGTGGAATTCGGCAAGACAAGCCAGCCTAATGTATGCATTTTTGCGGATAAGAACGAGCATTTGCTGAAAAAGCCGTATGATGTGGATTTCAGTGAAGAAAAGGGGGACCGGATAGAGTCTGTCATCAATGACATTGAGCTCTTCCATTTTATCCACCAGCTTCAGTTTGATCCGGCAATGCTGCTTTTGGAGGATGGTCTTGCATCGCTTTTGAGTTGATTTTTGCATAAAGGAGTCTATTACTTTAGAATGGAGGCAGAGGACAGAGATGAACAAGGTAGTTTTATCTGGAAACTTGGCAAAAGATGTTGATATGCGCATGACGCAGAGCGGGAAGGCTGTGGCATCTTTTTCTTTGGCAGTCAGTGATGGATGGGGTGAAAACAAAAAGACGTATTTCGTTCCTATCGTTGTGTGGGGAAAGATGGCGGAGCTTTGCGAGAAGTATCTTCGCAAGGGAAGCAAGGCTATGGTGGATGGCCGCTTGCAGGTTCGTTCCTATGAGACGCAGGATGGGAGCAAGCGTTGGGTGACTGAGGTTATTGCCAATGAAGTGGAGTTCCTTGGCTCGAGATCGCAGTCCGAAGGACAGGCAGGCGATCATGGTTTTGAGGGAACATCGGAGGAGATTCCGTTCTGATGAAGCCTTTTGCTTCTTGAGAGAGTGGAAGTTTTGCAGGGGGAGAGGTTGCTTGCGGGCGACCTCTTTTTGCATGATTGGGAGATGAGGGAATATGGAAGAAAACAAGGAACTGCCAAATTTGCAATGGTTTCCTGGGCATATGAAAAAGGCGCAGCGCATCATTGAGGAGAACTTGAAACTGGTGGACGTGGTCATTGAGCTTTTGGATGCGCGCGTTCCCATGAGCAGTGCAAATCCGATGCTGAAGGAAATTGTTGCAGGAAAGCCAAGGCTTGTCGTACTGAACAAATCGGATTTGGCAGATGCAGTGATGACGAAAAAGTGGCTGGCCTGTTTTCGCATGCAGGGACTTGCTGCTGTGGCTGTTGACTCTGTGAAGGGAAGCGGGACAAAGCAGCTGGTGAAGCTGGCGGAGGAGCTGGCAAAGCCAAGAACGGAAAAGCTTGTGAGCAAGGGCGTAAAGCCTCGTGCAGCTCGTTGCATGATTCTTGGCATTCCGAATGTTGGAAAGTCATCTCTCATCAATCGTTTGGCTGGCATGGTAAAGGCGAAGGCAGAAGACAAGCCGGGTGTGACACGGGCAAAGCAGTGGATCCGAATCGGAAGCAATCTGGAGCTTCTTGATACGCCGGGAATTCTTTGGCCTAAATTTGAAGATATGGAGGTCGGCTTGAAGCTGGCTTTTACGGGCGCCATCAAGGACGAAACCTATGATTTGGAGCAGGTGTCCTCGCTTCTTCTGGAGACGTTGCGCAGAAATTATTCAGAACGGTTGGTTGAGCGGTTTAAGTTTAAGGGCGAGCTGCCGGTCAAGGGTTTGGAACTTTTGGAGGAAATCGGAAGAAAGCGTGGCTGCTTGGTCAAGGGCGGTGTGGTTGACTTGGAGAAGGCAGAGCGCATTGTTATGTCGGAATTTCGTGCAGGAAAGCTTGGGCTTGTTACATTGGACGATGTTCCGGAGGTACAGGCATGAATGATTTAATGAATTTGTCCAAAATGACGATAAAGGATATAGAGTCTTTGTTTGTGTCCGGAAAGGCAACGCATGAACTTTTGGAGGCCTGCAGGCAAGATGGCAGGAAAGCTCTTTTGGCTTTGGTTCGCCGCTATGAGCGAGAGCAGGCAGATAGGGAACGAGTAGGGAAGCTGTACGCTTTTGAGGAACTGGCATTGGCAGAGGGCTTTGAGCTTGTGGCAGGCGTGGATGAGGCAGGAAGAGGTCCCTTGGCAGGACCGGTGTCAGTTGCCGCCGTTATTTTGCCTCGCGGGCTTTATTTGCCGAAGCTGAATGATTCCAAGAAGATTTCGCCTGCTGTGCGTGAGGAGCTTTATGAGAGAATCTTGGAGCAAGCGGTTGCCGTAGGGACTGCTTTGGTAGATGCCAAAACGATTGATCGAGTAAATATTTACCAAGCGACGATGAACGGCATGTACGAAGCCATTTTTGCATTGAATCCCAATCCGCAAAAGGTTCTCATTGATGCGGTGGAGCTGAAAAACCTGCCCATGCCTTCCTTGCCAATCGTCAAGGGAGATGCAAAGTCTGCTTCGATTGCGGCAGCGTCCATTGTTGCAAAGGTAACTCGTGATCGGTTAATGGAGGAGTACAGCAGGGAATATCCGGAGTATGGATTTGCAAGCCATAAGGGATATGGCACGGCGGAGCATATAGCGGCACTTAGGAAATATGGCCCGTGTCCCATTCATCGGCTTTCCTTTGAGCCGGTGCGCACGATTGCGGCAGAGGGTTGGGGAGAATAGCTATTAACTAATTTTGGAGGTGCAAGGTCATGCCCATGGAAACAAATACGTCGATGAACATTCGTCCTATCCAGCGTCCTACTTCGTCGCAGGGGTCGGAGAGCGTCAATCGCCGTGGGGATGGCGGAGCATCTTCTTCTGCTTTTAGCCCGCGGACGAACGTATCCATAAAGAATGCGGTAAGCGATATGGCAGGTATTCTTTCCAAGATTTCCACGATGCAGGAGGAAGGCATGGAGGAAATGCCGAAGGATCTTCAGAAACTGGTGCAGAATATCATGCGGCAGGCATTTTCTATGGAGGAAACGCTTTCCCAAGGAATTGGAAGCACATTGGAGAGCCAGCGCTTTTCGATGGAACAGATGAATACATTGGCTCGCATATTGAATCAAATGGGAAGTTATGTGGAAAATGGAGGAAGCTTAGATATCGGGTCAGATTTGCAGGCTTTTTTTTCTAATTTGAAGAGTTATCTGACAGGCAAGGAAGGAAATTCAATAGAACCTGTGCTTTTGAACAAGATGTCCTTTGAACTCTTGGATACCAAAAGCTTGCAGGATCTTCCGCAGGTTTTGCAGATGCTCTTGTCGCAAATGCAGATGAGTGCGGGAACGCAGCTGCAGCAACAAGGGAATGATGAATCGCTTGCCTTTATGAAACAGCTGATGCGGTTCTTTATGCCACAGTCAAATACAGCGAGTGAGGGAGGTCAGGCTGCCCAATCACAGGGGATGCCAAGCAGTCAGGCTTCCCAACCGCAGGGGATGCCAAGCAGTCAGGCTGCCCAATCGCAGGGGATGCCA
>CALELM010000017.1 GCA_937902665.1 uncultured Selenomonadaceae bacterium | reverse complement strand
TCATTGTTGTTCCGCTGTCTCTGTGCTATAATGTTCTCAACAAGATCGTTTGATTGATCGGATGTAGGCATACCACCACGGTTCACGGCTCCAGCGTTGCCGTCGTGGATTGAAACCGCGCTGTTCCTGGAAACAGTGGCAGTAGCTATGGCCGGGCTGCTATAAATCAAGCGGTCTTTTTTTAATTTCTGTTGCAGACTTCTATCTCTCATCGGGAAGGCTGTAAGAACAGCATATGACCCCAGCACTTTTCCCGACTCCATTTCAAAATAAATGGGTATGATTTGATTTTTCTTTTCTTCATTTGATAACTTCAAGAGAGCATATGTTGTTCTTTCATCTAGTCTCTTTTTTTCTTGCAAATATATTTTGTCAAAATGCTTTGCAATATATGCGATCATATCTTCAATCGATTCATAGCCCATAGATTGCACTTGCGGTTCATGCTTTTTTGCGTGAATCAACCCGCCTTTTTCGTTTCCTACATGCAAACGAATAGCCCCAAAAGGAATTGAAATCCCGCACTGTTCCTGAATTTCTTTTGCCACCCCTTCGCTAATCTCTCCAAAATCCATACTTCCATCCGGCTTGATGATATACTCGTCAGAATCTGCATCGAGCAAGGAACGCCCTGATTCCGTACGATATCTCTCGGCCAAAGTTACCGCTTCGCTTTTCATCGTATCTTTCATGTCTTAATCTGCTGTTCTTCCTCCTGTTTCTTTTATACTGGCATCGTTTCTAAATTCTCACTCCATTTTTTATTTTGTGTACTCCTTCGCACTACGCCATTCTTAAAAGAATAACGTAGTGCTTTTTCTACCTCCCACGCAACACTACTTCATTATTTTCCTCTGCCAATTTCCATGCTTCTTTGGCACGTTCCTTTGACTTTTCTGTGTTTTCCTTGATTAGCTTTTGAATCTCTGGACAGTTTAGTGCTTTTCCTGCAATATGATGCCCATATCTTTCTGCTCCCATTTTTGTGATTGCAGCATACGGACTTATTGTACTGATTGCCATAGCAAGCTTAACAGCATATTCTGTGCAATGACTTGTGTATTGTTCATGCCAATCAAATGCTCCGCATTCAGTCTCCGCTTCCAGCTCATTCAAAAGCTCTTTTTTTGCAAAAGCAAAGTCAAGGCTTTCCCACCCTTTTTCATCCATTGGAGTATAGCTGGACAACCCTTTTTCGTATAATCGTTCGCGCAAATTGTAGGTATAGCTATCTCGGAGCAAGTGTGTCAAATCCATCGAGTCTTCCGTTGTTCCTTTAAATATGGCAACCTCTGGCTCACACTCTATATGTTTCCAATGTGCCGCTTGCTGCACAGCAGCATGAAGCTTTTCAACATACTCATGATAACGGTTCTCTCCCACCATCTTGATAGCTCGTTCAATTAAAGCCTCCTCTTGCTCTGAGGAAAACGGGGTAAGGACAAAATCTCCCTTGTACGCATTAGCCTTTTGGATGGAAAAGCCAGCTTCCTCTACACGAATAAGCTTTCCATCGATTTCAAATAAATCTCCTACCTGTGGTGGTCTTGCACCTTCTGGCGTTTTTTCCGTGAAGGATTGGTAAATCTTAGAAAGAGTGATACCTTCTCTGATATAATCTCCTTCATGTACACAAGTATAGTCAGCGTATAGTTTGGAAGGATTTTTCTTATCATGCACTGCATCTGGATTCTTTTGGTAGAACGTAATGTGAACTGCCTTGTTGGCAAAGTATGTATAATCCGGAATGAGCAGATGGTCTTGCATCGCCTTAAACGGAAGTTGCTTTTCATAATAAAGGGCTCCAAATTTTCCTCCTTTATCATTCTTATCAACAAAATAGAGTCCTTCTATGGGGACATTGCTTTTCGTGATTGGCTGATAATTCATGTAGTATTTATAGAACCGTCCTGTTTGGGATTGTGCCTTTGGAGATAGTTTTGTAATCCTCGGGTCTGTAATCGGGACAAGCTCATCCTGAAAAGCTTTCCCTTCTGCTTCCCATCCAACTTTTTCCAGACGTTCCTCTAAAGGCTCTTGCACTGCCAATTCCTTCTTTTCTTTTTGCGGTTGGGAGGATTCGCTTTTTTCCATATAGGTTGCTTCTTCTGCCACTTTTTGAACTCCCTCCGAAGTCTCTTTTATTGGGGCTTGTTCACGGAAGTTTTCAGGCAAAAATCCCATAACGTAATTCTTGATTTTTCGTGCTTCCTCAGATGCCTTAAAGATTTCCATTTTATCATCCTTGAGGCTCTTTACCCAGCTTTGCAAATAAGCTGCGTGATTTTGCTTTGGCAGTGGCAAGCCTGTATCAATAGCCAGAAAAGTAGATGCCAGCTCTGCCCGAAGTTCTTCCCGTGCATAAACATCACTTCCAAAATTGATTTCACCGGATTGAACACCCTCACGATTCATTCTGCTCTCATGTCCTGTCCAGTGAGCAAGTTCATGGAGAGCAGTCGCATAATAATCACCTAAGTCCTTGAATGCGTTTTTCGGCGGAAGAACTATTCTGTCCTTAGCTGGGCTATATCCAGCTTGATTCACCTGATTATGCACGATTTTTGCACCACTAGCCTCAAGGATTGCTTCCGCAATCGCATATTGTTCCTCATGCGTATATCCAGTCTCCTTTGGCACATACGCTTTCAACGGATGATCTTGGAACTTGAACTTTCCATTTTCATCAAGCAGGATATTTCCATCATGGTCTCTTTCATACTCTCTGCGGATACAATCGGAAGCATGAAAGAGTGCTATCCGTTTTTTTGCCCAATATTGCTCCTCTTCAGGCAGGGGATTTCCTTGCTTATCCTTTTCAATATGCCACTGCATTATGACATTGACAGCCTTGGCACCTTTTTTGATGCGATACTCCCACATAAGTTCTGGATTGATTTTTTGTCCTGCCTTTTTTAGATGGTTGACTCGCTCAGCAAAAATTGCATTTTGTCGGGTAAGCATAGATATTGTGAAAAATCTTGGATCGGCACTTTCCTTTTCATTCATGACAGCCGACAGCAACATGCTATTAAACAGATGGTGGTATCTTCTTCCAGTGCTTCCGTTGATGGGCGCATTGATACGGTAGCCGATGCTATCATTCCATGGCTTTTGCCAAGGCAGCTGCCCTGCCTCCATCAGCTCAATCATTTTTTGCGTTGTACGCTCATAAATATCATCCTTTGCTTTTGCAGTCATAACCTGCCTCCTCTTAACGAGCCACACTAACGGCTAATTCATCATCATTTCCATTTTGCTCTTCTTTTTGATTCATGCGATTGTTAAGCTCAATCAGTCTTTCCTTGATACGCTTTTCCTCCTTCTCATGCTCAAAAGGCTTTTTTAGGATTTCTTTTGCAGATTCCATATTGGTTTCAATCTGCTTTTTTTCTTCCGTTGCTTTTTCAATCCTTTCCTTAACGACCATGGGGAGATGCTCAATTCTTCTGATGATGCTTTTATCCTCTCCCAAAAGGCTAATGTCATAAGAGCTTTTTCCATAAGCCGTAAAGCATGGCAGCTTTGTTTCAAAATCAATTTTCAGCTTAAGCTTGAATCCTTTATATTCCGCTCTAAATTCACTTGCGCCTGCAACGCCACTCTGCGAGGCTTCGCGGATGAGGCTGCCTGCCTTTTCCCGATCGGTATATACCTTGCCATTGATGGTTATCCTAAATATATCCTCACCGTTGGCTATCGATATGCTGTTTTCATTAAGCATGGC
Source organism: uncultured Selenomonadaceae bacterium (assembly GCA_937902665.1). GTDB lineage: Bacteria > Bacillota > Negativicutes > Selenomonadales > Selenomonadaceae > CALELM01. The sequence continues at coordinate 23,228 of CALELM010000017.1, read as the reverse complement.
TTGATCGGATTGAAGCACTTGTATTTTTTTTGCATAAGCTTTTATCTCTGCTGGTCCCTTTGTCTCAATCAGCTCACGAAAGGCTTGCTGCTTTGATTCATAATCCGCACGTGCAATTCCAATACGTGCAAGACTGTTTTCGAGAGTTAGCTTTTCTTTCAGGTATGGATCTCCGGTCGCTGTCGCTTTTATTTCGGCATAACTGAGAGCTTGCGCATCAACATTTGACAAACTACGGACTGCACTTTTGCTGGTCATTGCTTGTGCAACGATTTTTTGCTTATTTTCAATTGTTTGCCAAAGATAAGCATCAAAAGTTCCTTCTGTCACATATCGGAAAATCTTGACATGCTTGTTTTCATTTCCCGGACGAACGATTCTTCCTGTCCTTTGCTCTAAATCCGACGGTCTCCAAGGAACAGATAAGTCATGCAGGGCAATCAACTTATCTTGAATGTTTGTTCCGACACCCAGCGTTGCGGTGGAGCCCAGTAAAATTCTGACTTCACCTGCACGAACACGCTCAAAGAGTGCCTGCTTGTCCTTATCCGGCGTCTCCTGAACTACTGCAATTTCTTCCTTCGGCACACCCGCTGCAAGAAGTTTTTCTCGAATATCATCATAAATATTGAATTTCCCTTTCCCCTTGCCTGTTGAGGTAGAATCGTCACAAAAAATAACTTGCGTGCTTCTGTTTGCTGTTGTCCCGTCAAAAATTTCCAGCGTATTCTTGATGCAGCGATTCACCTTGCTACTTGCCGCATCGGAAAGAGATTCATCCACCAGTCTGGCATCAAGCGATAGCTTTCTGCCATCATTGGTGATAAGAAGGAAACTATCCTCCACCTCTGAGCCATCTGATTTTTTTATCATGAGAGGATTTCCTTTCCGTATGGCATCGGCACGCTTGACAATTTCCTTCATCTTCAGACGTTGTTCCGCAGTAGGCTTGCAGGTATCTACAATCACCTCTGCTTCTGGAACTTCTATCGTATTCGAGAGCATGTCTGCTGTTCTCACATCAGCAAATTCCCGAAACATGCCCATTAGCTCCGGAAGGTTGTCAAAACTGGAAAATCTCTCCTTCAGCTGATAGTCTCCACCTTCAGGCTTCAGTTCATAGTCTGCAGTGATTTGCGCATAGTTGCCTGCCCATGCATCAAACCTCTCTAATCCCTGATCCTTAAGCTTTTGCGGTGCAAGATATCTTTGCAGAGTATAAAGCTCCGTAAGAGAATTGGAGACAGGTGTCCCAGTAGCAAAAATAATTCCAGTTCCACCAGTTATTTCGTTGATATATTGGGTTTTCATATAAAGATCCCACGTCTTTTGTACATGCTTCGTTGTTCCAACACCACCGACTTGACTGTGACGTGTCGAAATCTCAAGGTTTTTGAAGTTATGGGCTTCATCAATCACGAGCTTATCGATTCCCAGCTCCTCAAAGGAAATAGTCGCATCCTTGTTTTTTTGATTCTCTGCTAAAAGATTGCCTAGTTTTTCTTTCTTGTTGCGAAGCAATGCCTCAATTTTGCGAACGGAAAAATCCTTGCCCCCATATACTTCTCTAAGAGCATACAATTCTTCTTCCAATTCCTCGACCTGACGCTTATAGGCTGCTTCCTCACGCTCTTTAGAAAGCTTTACCTTTTCAAAGCTAGAGTCCCCCATAATGACAGCATCCCAGTTCTGTGTTGCAATCCGCGAAATGAATTCCTGCCGATTCTTCTTTTCAAAGTCCTGTTTTCGGGCAACAAGAATCCTTGCCTTTGGATAAAGACGCTGAAACTCCTCACCTGTTTGTCCCGTCAAATGGTTTGGCACAACCATAAGTGCTTTATGGGAAAGTCCAAGCCTCTTGGATTCCATAATGGCTGTAACCATCTCAAACGTTTTGCCAGCGCCGACACAGTGCGCAAACAGCGTATTTCCTCCAAAAAGGCTATGCGCTACAGCATCTTTTTGGTGTGGCTTGAGTTTTATGGAATTGCTCATTCCCGGAAATTTTAGTTTGGAACCATCATAGACACGATGCCTGGTGCTGTTGAAGTGACGGTTGTAATAATCTGTAACCTCCTTCACTCTTTTCGGATTTTTTAGCAGCCATGACTTGAACGCATCTTTGAGCTTTTGCTGCATCATCTGTGCTGTTGTGCTTAGTTCTGAATCAATTACCTTTTTGTCTGGATTGTCCTTGGAGGATACTCGAATGATTGCATTTTTTTGGTTAAGGCAAAGCTCAAGAAGCTCGTATGCCGTTTTTCCTCCAGCAGAATATGCACTTTCTGCACTTGTTCCGTAGGTCTTTCTGTTGTTGAGCGAATTTTTTTCAATCTTCCATTCACAGGTGTGTTTACAAAATTTTATGTTTGCAAACTTCGCATAGCGTGGAAGCTCTAAGAGGTCCGTCACAAAAGCTTCAACTATCTCAGGATTTAACCATGGCGTGCCAAGCCCAACAGAAATATCTCCGATTTCCAGTCGCTCGGGAAGAACCTCTTTTAGAGCCTCTAAATTTTTCGTGGCACGATCCCTTCGAGCGCGCAAGGCATCGATTTCCTCACCGTGGAGTTCCTTGGAGCTTCGCTCCATCTCTTTCTTGCTTGCCTCGAACAACAAAAAAAGCTGCTTTTCCTCTATTTCGCTCAACGGAAGCTCCTGATCCATCAGAATCGGAAAGGTTTGCTTCGCAAAATCAAACAGAAGCGATACGTTCAGCTTCTCTTTGGGATCCTTGAGTGCCTGTCTTAACCGTGAATAAGAAAGCCTTGGATCTTCTCCCTGTTCCCCATAAAGCTTGACTGCATAACGAAGTACTTGCACTGCTTTTGTTGCATGCTTTTCCTCCCACTCCCAATTATCAGGCGCTACAAGATAAGATATGAAATCAAAATCTCTTTCCATTACCTCAAGAAGAAACACTACATCATTTTGACGTGCCTCCGGCAGCTCTTCAAAAGGGACACGAGAATAGCCGTCCCGATTCCTATCGCTTTGTTCTTCAGGATAGAAATGCTGCACTAAAATCTCTGTTTCACGCTCGTTAATTTCCCTTAAAATCGCTTCCTGCCAATCTATCTTTTCTTGAATATTCCCAGTGAGAAACTCGTCTGCCTGAATGTACATTCGCTCCTTCTCATCAAAGAACAGATGCGTGTACTCCAGCTCATTGGCAATGCTGCGTATCGACTGCCCCGTGAGTTCAGCCATATACTCCAAATCGACCTTGCCCTTCTGCTGGATTGAAATGACGAGAGCATCCTCCGGTGAGTCCGCTTGATCAGGAACCAGCTCAGGCCGAATCGTGCGCTGGGTAAAAATATCTGCCTTGGAAAGAAATCTCTCCTTTTCATCCTTAATCTCAAATGAACGAATAAAATTGTAACCGGGATCAATGCCGAAATCTCTTTTCAGTGCCTTATCTCCAGCGATTCTCCCAAATCTTTTCACATGGCTCTCATAAATCTTATTAAGCCTCTGCTGAAGAAGGTACAGCTCTTCATCCGTGCAGTTTTGCTCCTGTGCAGACAGCACGGCATGGCCAGCATCACGCAGATAAACGGCAGAAAGAATACGGTCTCTCGCCTGATCTGAAAAGCTGGTTTTATTCGATTCGCCGTTCACATTCACGAAACTAAGCTCGCCGTTTTCAACATAAAATCCCATGTCCGCTCCCATGCGTGGCTTTGTTTGGATTGGTACCGAAAGCTTTTCGTCCTCCTTGAAAATGCTGTTTTCGGGGAGTTTATGGAATACCTTTAAGATACCATCCTTTAGACTCTCGCCTTCTCTTGGTTCGATGGAAAGAACCTTTCCATAACGTGTAGATCGTTCCGCAAATGTTCCCAGACGATTGTCTGGATGCGACAGGAAATACGAATTGATTCGATAAGCCTCACTGAGACGCTGCCCATTCTTGTCACGAAGCATAGAACGAGCCTGTGCCGTGTCCCAGTCGTTAGATGAAGCCAGAAGTTCCGTCTCTATGCCATCCATTTCTATTGATTTTTCAATTTCCTTTCCCCCATGCTTGCGGAAAACAAGCAGATCCGTCATGACATCTGTTCCTGTTCCGTGAAAAGTCCCCGACGGAAGGCGTATCGCTGTCACAAGCGCTGCTTTCTGGGCAAGCATTTCACGCACATGCGGATTCGCCTTATCCATCGTTCCAGCTGTCGTGATTGCGCAGACAACCCCACCCGCTCGCACCTCATCAAGCATTTTCAGCAGGAAATAGTCATGGATTTTTAAGTTTTCTCCCATATATTTTGGGTCTGACGAAATTACCGTATCACCGAATGGGACATTGCCGATTGCAACATCAAAGGAGCCATCCGCAAAACGTGTAGACTCAAATCCCTGCTGTGCAATCTCAGCATCGGGATATGCCATTTTCGCAATACGTGCAGAAAGCGAATCCAGCTCGATACCATATAAATTTGAATTTTCTCGTGCAGTCTTGCTGATTGCCTCGAAAAATCTTCCTGTGCCACATGACGGCTCTAAAATATTCCCCTCGTGGAAACCCAAATGCCCCAGCCCCTCCATGATTGCCTCTGCAATCTCTGGCGGTGTATAGTATGCATCTAAAACTGACGCGCGTGCGCTGCTGTATTCTTCACTGGTAAGATTATGGCAAAGCGCATCATACTCCGCACTCCACGCTTCATTGCTTGGATCAAACGCCTCGGACAACCCACCAAATCCGCTGTAGCTTTTCAGCAGCTTCCGTTCTTCCTCATTAGCCGGTCTCTCTTCTTTTTCAAGCTTTTTAAGCACACGAATAGCAGCAAGATTGCGCTGAAAAACAGCTCTCTTGCCGCGTGTCGTGCTCATATCCAAGCTATAATCAATTTTTGAGAAATCAATTTCTTCATCCGAAACGGAGGAAGCCGCTACGTCAAGCTTCCCCTCTTCCGTTTCCCTAGTTTCTTCTACTGGCTTAGTTCCGCGATCAAAAATTCCCGAATGGCTGACTGTGCTTGGTTCATTATCTGCACGGTTTCCTGAAATTTGAGATTCTTCCCGTTGACCAGTCTCGCTTCCTCTCTGTCCAGCATTTTCATCATCTGATTCTGCGTCCTCTCCTGTATGCGCTGCAAATGAGTTGCTGCCGACCCCGATTCTACCATCTCCAACCACAGTTGGGGTTGGTAATACTGGAGATACTCCCTCCGAATCATCGCCCATTCCCCTTGCACCTTTGGGGTCTCGATTGTCGCCAAGGCTTTCTCCACGAGCCTCTCCTGTGCTTCTTCCCTTGCGGTTTCTTCCATCCTGCACTCCATGAACATCCGGTCGTATTCCTCCATCTCCTCCGGCGGAAGCTTCTTCTGGCTGTACAGGATCATGTTGTCCACCATTCTCGGAGAAATCTCCTCTAAAATCTCCTTCTCCTCCTCCGTGAGTTCCAGCTGCATCGTGTCCTTCTTTATGATTTCTCTTTCCTTCTCTGAATATAGCATCAAAAGCTTCCTCCCTTTCCTTCTTCTCCCGCTCTTTCACAATCTTGCGTACTGGGTCAAGAATTGCTGTACTTGCTTCTTTGATTCCCCGCACAAGTTTTTCCGCATCAACATCATGATAATCAGCCAAAATAAATTTCAGTCCTACCGCATCCTCTGCATCAAGCCCAAGCCTTGACAATACAACATAAGCGGTACTTATTCCTGCCAGCTCCTGATTGACTCCTTCAAGCTCTGCAGCACGCTCCATGCAAGTACGCACAATCGCATCCTCAATGGTTTCATTGCCCTTTCGCTCAAAGGCAGCAGCATCCTTATCGGCATCAAAAGACCACAAAAGAGATGCCAGTTTCCCTTGCTGTGCATCAACCGTTTGCGAAATATCAAAAAGCTCCGTGATGCCATAGCCCTCGGAAGCTTCAACAGGAACTCCCTCTGCGTTATCTGATATTTGTGTCCCAAGCCGCAGCCAAAGACTTTTCTCCGCAAAGGCTCTCCCATCTGACGGTGCATGCAAAAAGATTGACACTTGCCGGGCAACAGGCTGGCGGTAATGATAAGCCATCGAACCTAAAAAATCCTGAAATCTAGTCTTGTTATACCGTAATTCTTCAAAAAAACGTTCACGCTCACTGATAAGCGCTTTTGCTGACATCATAGACGTCCCTCCTCTACAATCTATTTCTATTGTAAAGGCATGCTGTTTTAAAAAACTGCATATTTTTCTACGATGTTTGCAAAAAAGGTGTCCGATTCGGACACCTGCGAAATCAGGAATGATTTTCCTTTCTTCTCGACTTCCACTTGAGGAATTCCTTGTCCCAGTCAAAACCTTCCTCGTCATCGTAGTCTATACATTCATCTTCATCGTATACACCAAATCCATCCCAGTTCGGGCCAAACTCCGCTGTTGCTTCCTCTTGTGTCAGCACCTCTGTCATTGGGTCTATTTCAATATGTATATCCTCATGCTCGAAAATTTTCATTGTCCTTCCTCCTCATCTGCTGAAAAGAGCGTTCTAACGTGTATGGAATCAGACGGTTCTAACTCTATATCTGTGCCTGAATCCATATTGCGTGCAGTCACTGTAGTCAACCTTTTTGTCATTCATCAATCGGCCAAGAACTATTTCAGGAGCTCGATTAATTATTCTTGCAAATGCCCTAATCGTCTGGGCATCAAATCTGTTTTTGTCAATGAATTGCTCATATTGTTCACGCGGAATCAGCATATCTTCTGCGTATTTGTCAGCAATTTCTTCCTGCTCACCTGTTTCTGAATCAAAGGAAATACCATAGTCACCGTTCATAATGTGCCCAATCTCATGGAATAATGTGAACCAGAACGTGTCCGAATTAAGCCGTCTGTCATTCACCATCAACATGATATTATTCCCTACTTTTTTTGTTGCACCATTTATTTTGGATCCAGAGATGTTTGGCAGGATTACAAAAATGACGCCTGCCTCTTTAAATGCCTCCTCAATGAGCGGATAGAATGTACTATGGTCATTCGTTAGAGAAAGAGCATACTCAACTGCTTTTTCAAAAAGACTTTTGTTAAACCTTGGAGCATCAGTTCTAAGTGCAATATTGGTTGCCAACTGAACCATAATATTTGCTTTTACCACATTTGCCTCTGACAATTCTCCTGTTGCACTACGAAAACTGACTGCCATATCTCTTTTCTTGAAAACAGTGAGTGTTGCTACATTTAAAAATTTTCTAACCTGAACGATTTGCTCATCGATTTTTCTAGGCAAATCCGGCAAGCCAAAATTCTCACGGAAATACTTGTAGTCAATGAAAGAAAAAATTCCTTTTTCCTGTGCAAGTTCCTCCTTTGACTTGAATTCTGCTATTAAGGCATCGAAAGAATTTTGTAAGTTAAGCCAATACGACACGCTAGTCCCAATCATTCTGGATAACTTCATTGCGATATCGTTAGAAAGACTCTGCTCACCACGAATCAAGAGGCTCAAATTCTTCGGAGTTGTGTCAAGCCTTTTGGCAAAATCCTCCTGGGTCAATCCACTTTCTTCAACGATCTCCTTAATGTAATATCCAGGATGAAAAGCAATCTTGTCATCATATTCGATATAATTACGCATAATGCTTGCTCACCTCCGTTATTTCGACTATTCTAACATACGACGAAATCTGATCTATATAACATGGATTATAAGTTTTTTTGTTTTCATCAAGTGGTTGGAGAATAATGCGCCATTGTTCTCTCCGAGATTTAACATCAATTGCAAAAAATCCTTTCAGATCTCTTCCATTCTTATTTCCTAGCTTATGAAAATGAAATGCTGGTTGAACGATAATATCTCTAATAGTATCAGCCTTTTCCAAAGCATTTATCCTAGCAAGAAGGCTTGTCGCAAGTACCGTGTCCCCACCAAATAGTTTTTTTGCAGCTTTTACGCTAGTACATTGAGTCTCGACTTTATCAGATGCATATACTAATTCCAAATCCTCCCTCCTAGCATGATAGAATCAAATTACCTGTTAGGTAATTTAATTCTATCATGTCAAAGGCTATTCGTCAATCTTTATCAAATGAATCAGGTGTCCGAATCGGACACCTGACGGAAAATACATATATCAAAAATCCACAAAACCTTTTGGGGCAGGTCTCTCGATTCCTGCTGCCTCTTGCGCCTCCTTGTCAAAGGGGTCTTGCACTATGAACCTTGCTTGCTCCACTCTCTTTTCATGCTCCATTTCCTCATCCAGCTCCACTCGTTGCTGTGCAGCTTCAAGCTGTATCTTGGCTGCCATCAGCGCAGATATTTCCGCCTGCTCGCTTGCGGAAAGCGCGTCAATTTGCGCTAAGATTTGCCGTAGCTCCTGCTCTCCCTCTGCCTTGCTTGCTGCATCGAGAAGCTCGCATAGATTATCCTGCGTGATTTGGCGTGTCGCCAAAGCCTGCTCTGCTGCTCTGGCAAAATTTTGCACAGCCCGATCCACCATAGCGCGCTGTGCCTTTTTGTCTCGATGCATGGTATAGGAGACGCTGTTTTCCTCATAATTATGGAAAAGCGTGCTGTTGGCAAAATCCTCTGCCTGGCTTAGCTCATGAACCGCTGTTCCATTTTCCTTTTTTGCATCGACCGTCGTAAGTATCATTTCATCGAGGGTTGGCACAAGCGGTGTATGATTCGTGATATCAATACCAATCTTTTCGAGAACGACACCTAGAATTTTCCCAAAATCATTGCCAAAAAGAACCGACTTGATTTCTCTGGACGGATCATAGACAGAGCCACCCTGACGGCCAAGATCCCTGAAAAAGAAGGAGGGATTGGCAGTATCAGCCCATGAAATGCTTGTGGGGCTATAATAATTCGCTGGATCGTATGGGCAGTCTATGCCGGGAATATCATAGGCATGGCTAAAATGTACCCCCGTGATGCTTGCACCCAAAACGCCAAAAAAAATGAGTACGGCAATCTTTTTTCGTCGAAAAATCCTTTTCATACCTTCTCCTTTTCTCAGGTGTCCGATTCGGACACCTGAACAATCCTCTGATTCGATGGCAAACAAACAACAACAAGCAACAGCAAAAGGTGTCCGATTCGGACACCTAGACTATCCTGCCTTGGAGAGGCGGAAGCCATTTCCTTTTGTGAATTGCGAATGGATGAATTTATGCATGCGATCCGCAAAGAACATGTACATCAGCACGACAAGCAAAAGCTTTAGCAGCATATAGATATTGACTACGGACTGAACCACAGTGCCGCCGCCATTCAAGGCCGCACTCATGCCATGAACATACTGCTCCACAGAAGCCTCATAATAGCCCCCATGCTTCAATGCCTCAGCATATTCCTGAACCGTAGTCGCTTCAAAAAGCCCATCCGGTGCATAATAGCTCAACGTCGCAGCATAATCTTCCGCAAATTCTTCATCGCTGTCGTAATGCCTAAAATTTCCATGCCCGTCACATCCCATACCGCCATAATTATGATCCTCTATTGCAAACTTGCTTGTGAAATAAGCGGACTCATGCGCAAGCTGGCTCCAAATAAAATCCGCGCGAAGCTCCCTTCCATACCGTGTCCTCAGGATGCTTTGCACCAGATATGCCAGTTCCGCCTTCGGCTTGCCCGTGAGATCCATGCCAGCAGGACTGCTTGTTTGCCCAATCATTCCATCGGGAAGCACCTTGGATGCCTCAGCGCTTACGGTTTGCTGGGTAAGCATCCCATCCACGACTACACTTTCCATGGCTGTCTGAAGCATGACAGCAAAAAGGCAAAAAAACATCAAATTCAAGGATGCTGCCATGACCCCCGTGATGCCATTGGAAGCATACTTGCGAAGCTGCGCAATTCCTGCAAAGGGAAAGGCAGTAAAGGAAAACAGAACGGAAAAATAAAACTCCAAATACGCAAGTGCAATCTGATAGCCGATAATACAAAAGAGAACAAAAAGTATCACGCCAAACACAATACAAATGACGGACACCGCACCATGCAGGACAAGATCCAAAATGCCATGCACCTCCATGGATTCATTGATGATTGGCGCAACGATATTCATTCCCTTCTGCACGATGAGGGTAGGATCGGACACAGCAGCCTCCGCTGCACCCGCTCCGGATGCGCCCCCAGCCAATGCGCCAAGCGCCGGAAGCCCATGAAGGGAAAGATTGCCAACAAAATCCGTCCAGCCGAAGAGAAGCACCATGCACAGCCCATAAAAAAGCCCACGCTTGACAATCCAGCGGAACAGCCCTTCCCGATCCTCCTTCGTGCTTGTCATAGCCTTTTTCATGGCACCGATTGCCAGATCCATGGACACAAGGATAAAGAAAAGCTCTGCCACATAGCCCTTGATCAAGGCAAGCCCCTTCGTAATCATTTCAACGCTTTTTTCTATCACCTCACGCATCGGCTTTGCAAAATCCGTAGCGACAACCCAATCCTTGTGTGCTCCATGTGCATCCATTGGAGCATCTCCACCAAGCCCTCCACCTTGTGCCTTTTCTAATTCGAGAAGGCCTGGAACATAAAGCCCGGGATCAACTGGATCACCATAATATCCATTTGGCAAAACCTCAAAATGACAATGCGGTCCCGTAGAGTTTCCTGTCGAACCCCCATAGGCGATAAGCTGACCTTTTTTTACAGCGTCCCCTTCTACGACAAGTATGTGATTGTTATGTCCATATAGCGTGAAAAGATTATTTCCATGATTGATTGCGACTGTATTGCCGTAGCCGGAGATCCATCCAGCGCTGTATACGATACCATCGGCAGCTGCATAGATGGGATCGTTAGCCTCAATTGCAAGATCCACGCCAGCATGATAGCTTCGTTTCCCTGTCATTGGATGGATTCTCCACCCTTGGGGACTTGTGACAACCATATGATCTCCAACAGGCGATGCCATCTCGCCACGCCCTGCACTGTATTGCCCTGAGATTTTTTCCAGATTCTCTGTATACGCACATCCCGTGGACGCATGGAAAAGAAGCGATACGATGAAAAGAATGGTAGGTATTATTTTTGGAAACATGCGCCCTCCTTGACAGTTTGAATATTGTGGTGTACTATTTCTACAAATAAATTGTTGGATTTGAAAGGATGTTTGTATATGGGATTTTTATATATTGGTGGCACGTTCATCGCTCTTTGGCTGCTCTATCGGTTGTTCTTTCAAAAAAAGAACGTCAATCAACAGGAAGCACCGCAGGAAGCAATTCCTGTACCGGAACCTGAACCAGTATCCAAATATGCTTCCATGACACGGGAAGAAAAAGAAGTTGCCCTCATTGATACGATTTATGAGATGGCTGAACGCATGGAACGTATGGAAAATCGTATTCTTGAACTGGAAGCTGAATGTAAAGAGATAAAAGAAGTTGCAGCAGCTGCTGAACGCGCTGCTGATAGTGCTGGTGCTGCAGCTGTTCAATATTGATGACCACGCCAATATCTTGAGCTAAACGTGCAGCTGATAGTGCTAGTGCTTCAGCTGCTTATGGTGGTTATTAAAGACGGTTTATCCGTCTTTTTTTATTTCTTTCTATCATCCTTTGAATCTTTTGAGTTAGTTTGTTTTCTCACTGTATCAGTAATATCTGTACGATGTTTGTCTGCATTATATTTCAGTGTACTATGGAAATCACGCATTGCCCCACGATAGTTCTTGACAGGGCTTCTGCTCATGGCAAAGTTTCTGCCAAGCTGTGTAAGGGTGCCTTTTACAAAGGATGGAAAAACGAGAATGTTGGCAGAAATGTAGGCAAAAATCCCCTAAAGCCTTTGTATATTGGCTTTAGGGGATTTTTATATTTATTCGTGAGATATGTGCAGCAGGTGTCTCCGTTATGCTTGATTTGTAATCTGCTGGGTCAGAAGATACACTATCTCGTCCTCCATTTCCAATATTGCCCTTGTGTACCCCATGAAGTCCCTCTGCTGGAACACATGATCCAGTCCTCTTTTCTTCTTCAGTTCCTGCTTCATCTGCTCGTACTTCTGGTTGTACTCCACTTCCACCTTCCCCAACATCAGTTCAACTTCCCCGTTCTGAAGAATTTCTATCCACTGGGCTGGTTTCTCTTCCTCCATGTACTTCGCCCAAATTCCCGACCACCGTCCGGGTATCAGGTTCATCTGCTTTCTCATTTCCTTGGCCTTTGCCGTCAACCGGTCTAATTCGTCCAGTTCCTTCATCCGATCTTCCCTTGCCTTGTCCTCCCTGTCCCAACGGGTGAGCATTTCCTGAAAATTCTGCTCTGTTGCCATTAGTTCGTCCATTGTCATGTTGTCTCTCTTCCTTTCCGCTATGATTTCCAATCTGACTTAAACCTGCTTGCATGGTAAAATTTTATAACGCCATTGTTCAAGAAAATGCCATAAGCATTTTCCCTCCAATTTGCGTTTCAACGAAGCGAAAGTTTGCTCACCGCTTGTTAAAATTTGGTTTCACCCACTTACAGCAAGCTGTTGAAGAAGGGGACATCTTTAGCTTCGTTATACAATATTTTACTCTAACAATTTCCCTCTAAAAGAATAACACAGGTTTCATATTATTGCAAGAATATTCTGATATACTTATTTTTGCAGTCACCTGTGCATCAATCGAAAGATTATGCACAAGTGACGTGAGTTTAAAAAGGGGCGTTGTCGCCGTAAAATTGCATAATGCAAAAGCACTTGCTATCACTCACTGCCTGCATAGTTTTCCTCCAGCAAGCCTTTTAAGAATTTCCCCGTATAGGATTCCGAGACTTTGGAAATATCCTCCGGTCTGCCTTCCGCTACGATTCTTCCGCCCTTGTCGCCGCCTTCCGGTCCAAGATCGATGATATGGTCTGCCGTCTTGATGACATCAAGATTGTGCTCAATCACGATTACCGTATCACCGCCCTCCACCAATCTTTGCAGGATGCCCAGCAGCTTGTGAATGTCTGCCGTATGCAGTCCCGTTGTTGGCTCGTCTAAAATGTAAAGCGTCTTTCCCGTGGAACGCCTTGCCAGCTCCGTAGACAGCTTAACACGCTGTGCCTCTCCCCCTGACAAGGTAGTTGCAGGCTGTCCCAGCTTGATGTAACCAAGCCCAACATCCTGAATGACCTTGAGCTTCCTCTCAATCTTTGGCACGTTCTTGAAAAACTCTACTGCCTCATCAATCGTCATATCCAGCACATCGGCAATGGTCTTTCCCTTGTATTTCACCTCCAAGGTTTCCCGATTGTACCGAGCGCCCTTGCAAACCTCGCAAGGTACATAAACATCTGGCAGGAAATGCATCTCTATTTTTAAGATGCCGTCCCCCTTGCACGCTTCACAGCGTCCTCCCTTGACATTGAAGCTAAAGCGACCTGCCTGATATCCGCGAGTCCTTGCCTCCATCGTTTGGCTGAAGATCTCTCGGATATTGTCAAAAACTCCCGTATAGGTTGCAGGATTGGAACGAGGTGTTCTTCCTATTGGTTTTTGGTCAATATCAATAATCTTGTCGATATGTTCCAGTCCCTTGATTTTCTTATGCTTCCCCGGCTTTCCCTTCGCATGGTACAGCTTGGATGCGATTGCTTTATAAAGGATTTCATTGACAAGCGTACTCTTACCGGAGCCTGACACTCCAGTAACGACCGTCAGCGTTCCCAACGGAAATTTTACATGAATGCCCTTAAGGTTGTTTTCCTTTGCTTCTGCAATCTCAATGAACTTCCCATTCCCTTTTCTGCGTCTTGATGGAACAGGAATAAATTTCTTGTGGCTCAGGTATTGCCCCGTAATGGAATTCTCTTCCTGCATAATCTCCTGTGCCGTTCCCTGCGCCACCACAGAGCCGCCATTTGCCCCAGCACCTGGTCCAATATCTATAATATGGTCTGCCGCATGCATCGTGTCCTCGTCATGCTCAACCACAATCAAGGTATTGCCCAAATCCCGCAATCGCTTCAGTGCCGAAAGCAGCCGTTCATTGTCCCTCTGGTGAAGCCCGATGCTTGGCTCGTCCAAAATATAAAGAACTCCCATCAATCCTGAGCCGATCTGCGTTGCCAATCGTATACGCTGTGCCTCTCCTCCCGACAAGGTACCTGCGGAACGTGACAGTGTAAGATAGTCCAGGCCAACATTCAGCAAAAAATGCAGCCTTGCCTGAATCTCCTTCAGGACCTGTGCCGCAATCTTGGCTTCCTTGGGCGGAAGCTTCAGTTTCCCAAAAAAATCGGCACATTCCCGAATGGTCATTTTCGTGACCTCGTGAATGTTCCTTCCCCCCACCGTAACAGAAAGCGACTCCGGCTTCAATCTTGCTCCGTGACAGGTATCGCACGGGCTGTTTGTCATGTAATTCTCATAGCCCTCCCGCATTTCATCCGAATCCGTTTCCTTGTACCTACGGGAAAGCATGTTCATAACGCCCTCAAAGGCAACGTGGTATTCCTTGTACTCACCAAACATATTCGTGTAATGAAAGGTAAACTTTTCGTCCCCTGTCCCATAAAGCAGATCCTGCTGGGTTTTCCTGTCCAAATCCTTCCAAGGAGTTTCTGTCGTGTAACCACGAGTCTCCAGCACAGCCTTCATCACGCACATTCCATAGGAATTCATATTCTTGGAAAGAGGCTCAAAAACTCCGCCGGCAGCAGAAAGCTCCTTGTTAGGAAGAACCAGCTCCTCATCAAATTCCATATGACTTCCAAGCCCCATACATTCTGGGCAAGCGCCATAGGGATTGTTGAAGGAAAACATGCGAGGAGCAAGCTCCGGCAGGCTGATGCCGCAATCCACACAGGCAAAATTCTCACTGAACATCAGCAGTTCCCCATCCACAATCTGAACGAAAACCATGCCCTCTCCCATTTTCAGTGCCGTTTCCAAGGAATCTGCCAATCGCTGTTCCATGCCCTCACGAACCACCAAGCGGTCAATCACGACCTCAATCGTATGCTTCTTGTTCTTCTCGATCTGTATTTCCTCATTGACATCAAAGACATCGCCATCAATGCGCACACGCACATATCCTTCCCTGCGGATATGCTCCAAAATCTTCTTGTGTTCTCCCTTTTTCCCTCGAACCACCTGCGCCATAACAAGCAGCTTTGTCTTTTCCGGAAGCTCCATAATCTTGTCGCACATCTGGTCTACAGTTTGCTGTGCAATGGGCTTTCCGCACTTTGGGCAGTGCGGTGTGCCGGCACGGGCAAACAACAAGCGGAGATAGTCATAGATTTCCGTCACTGTCCCCACCGTAGAGCGAGGATTGTGGCTCGTCGTTTTCTGGTCAATGGAAATCGCCGGCGAAAGCCCCTCGATATTGTCTACATCCGGCTTGTCCATCTGCCCCAAAAACTGCCTTGCATACGAGGACAGGGACTCTACATAACGACGTTGCCCTTCTGCATAAATGGTATCAAATGCCAAGGAAGACTTTCCCGACCCCGATAAGCCTGTAATAACTACCAGCTTGTCTCTTGGAATTTCTACATTTATATTTTTTAGATTATGCGCACGGGCACCCTGTATTTTTATTGTATTTTCCATTCCGTTTCAGCCTTTCTTCCTCTTTGCCAGCGCTGGCATACTGCCCTCCAGCTCGATAATCATATCCCGAAGCTCTGCCGCCCGCTCAAATTCCAACGCCCTCGATGCCTGCTGCATTTCCCGAAGCAGGCCCTGCAAGACCTTTTCCTTCTCCTTGCCCGACAGCTTCTTGTTCCCTGTCTTTTCCCCATATTTTGCCGCTGTTTCCGCAACCAAGGTCGTTTCAATCAATGGAACCACGGGCTTTACGATTGTTTTTGGAACGACTCCATGCTCCCTGTTGTATGCCTCCTGTATCGTGCGGCGGCGCTGTGTTTCATCAATAGCCCGCTTCATGGAATCTGTCTTGCGATCCGCATACATGATGACATGCCCATGCACATTGCGGGCGGCACGTCCAATGGTCTGGATCAGGGATGTGTCCGAGCGAAGGAAGCCCTCCTTGTCTGCGTCCAAAATAGCAATCAAAGATACCTCCGGCATATCCAATCCCTCCCGCAGCAGGTTGATGCCGACCAGTACATCAAACTCGCCCGCACGAAGGTCATGCACAATTTCTGCTCTCTCAATCGTTGCAATATCCGAATGGAGGTATCTTACTTTGATGCCTGACTCCTTCAAGTAATCCGTCAGATTCTCTGCCATCTTCTTGGTCAGTGTCGTAACGAGAACACGTTCCCTGCTCTCGATACGAAGCTTGATCTCAGAGAGCAGGTCATCGATCTGTCCCTCCAACGGACGAATCTCAACCTCTGGATCCAAAAGCCCCGTAGGACGGATGATTTGCTGCACGACCTGCTGTGACTTCTCCAGCTCATATTTTCCGGGAGTTGCCGAGACATAAATAATCTGATGGATACGTTCCGCAAATTCCTCAAACTTCAAAGGGCGGTTATCAAAGGCAGACGGCAGGCGGAACCCGTTCATGACCAAGGATTCTTTACGGCTTCTGTCCCCTGCGTACATGGCATGAACCTGCGGAAGCGTCACATGAGACTCGTCCATGACAATCAAGAAATCCTCCGGGAAATAATCCAAAAGCGTGTAAGGCGCTTCTCCTGCCTTGCGCTTCGTCAAATGACGGGAGTAGTTCTCAATGCCGGAGCAATAGCCCATCTCCTCCATCATTTCCAAGTCGTAACTGGTCCTCTGCTCAATACGCTGTGCCTCCAAAAGCTTTCCCTGTGCCTTGAATTCTGCCACTTGAAGCTCCATTTCTGTACGTATCGCTTCCCTTGCTTCCTTCATATCCTCCTCAGCTGTCACATAATGCGAAGCAGGAAAGACCATCAAATGCGTCCGTTCCCCGTAAATCTCCCCCGTTACCACATCAAATTCCCTCACTCGTTCCACTTCATCACCAAACATCTCAATACGAACTGCGCGATTGTTGTACCCAGCAGGAAATACCTCTATGACATCTCCCTTGACACGAAACGTGCCTCGCTCAAATGCAACATCATTCCTGTCATAGCGAATGGAAACCAGCTTTCTCAAAATCTCGTCCCGTTCAATAAATTGTCCTTTATGGAGGGAAAGCACCATTTCATGATAGCTCTCCGGCGAGCCCAAGCCGTAAATGCAGGACACACTCGCTACGATGATGACATCACGCCGTTCAAAAAGCGAACAGGTTGCCGAATGGCGAAGCTCATCAATTTCATCATTGATGGATGCATCCTTTTCAATATAGGTATCCGTGGAAGCAATATATGCCTCCGGCTGGTAGTAGTCATAATAGCTGACAAAATATCCAACATAATTATTGGGAAAGAATGCCTTGAACTCGCTTGCAAGCTGTGCCGCCAAGGTTTTGTTATGGGCAATCACCAAGGTCGGTCTTTGCACCTTTTCGATAACCTTAGCAATCGTATAGGTCTTTCCCGTCCCCGTTGCGCCCAGAAGAACCTGCGTTTCCTGTCCGTTTTCCACGCCGGCCGCCAAGTCCTCAATCGCTTTGGGCTGATCCCCCATTGGCTCAAAGGGAGCTGCTACCTCAAAAGCTTTCTCCTGCTTCACCTGTACCGTATTGAGCTTTGGTACCATGACCTTGCATCTCCTTCCAAAAACACATTTTGACGGAAGCCATGAAAAAACATACCGACCAACACAGAAAAAGGCTGCCGATTTCTCGGCAACCTTCTGTATACAGCAAGCAACCCGTGCTTCCCCAAAAACTTATCCATCATCCAAGCTCATTTGCTGTCAGCAATGCCTCAATTTTTACGCTTGTGTTCTGGTTCAAGTCAATAAACTTATCCTCTGTAATCTGCACAACAGGAAGCGAAGTCACCCGGCTTTCGTCAATGTACACAATCTTGCCCTTGGAACCATCGCTCAAGCGCACCCAGTTCCCATTCAGTGCATGGCAAAGGTGCTTCAAGAAATATACGCCATATTCCGTATCCAGCTTCCCTCTCAATATATCTTCGTACAAAATAGCAAAGACATCAAAAGGCGAGCGACGCTTTGCATAGACTCTGTCTGCAGCCATCGCATCATAAATATCAAGCAAAGCAATGATCCGTCCATAATCTGATATCTGCTCACGAAGCACGCCATTTGGATAACCGGAGCCATCACAGCGCTCATGATGCTGAAGCACAGCAAAAAGAATCTGCCGGTTCTTTCCCAATGTGCCAAGCTTCAGCATGTTGTACCCATGCTCCGTATGCTTCTGGATTTCCCTGAACTCCTCGGCAGTAAGCTCGCCGTTCTTATTCAGGATTTCCTGCGAAACCCGCAGCTTCCCAATGTCATGGATCAAGCCTGCCAAGACCAATTCCCGCTGCTTCAGCTCGGACCAGTCAGAAAGCCACTTCCCCATCAGCCCTGCCAAGATTGCCACATGAAGGCAATGATGTATCAAGTAGTTTCCCTCGCGCGGCATGTTGTGAATCTGCGAAACTGCCGTAGCGCCGTCGCAAAGTTTCGGGAAAATCTCCTCATCAACGATAGACTGCAGCTCTGCTATATCCAGCTGGCCTGTCTCATCCAATGTCATGAACAAATGGCTGACGCGATGATACACCAAGTCATAGCAACCCGCATAGGTACGATCCACTAAATGCTCTTTGCCAGGAATTACCGTTTCCTCCTCCTCGCTTTCATCCACATAGACCGAAAAAATCGGTCTTTCCAGCAAGGAATATATCATTTGATTTGTCAATACGCTTCCCTTGCCAAGCAAAACACCAGCATCTGAATCTACAACATCTCTCCCAATCACCATGCCAGCTCGCAAGTCCTCTATCGCATAAGCCTTTAACATAACATTATCACATCCTTCAAAATCATTGATGACTTCCCTCAGTACATATATTAGACAAAAATTAAAAAATTCCTATCTGCAAAAAAACTTTCTTCAAAAAGAAAACGAAGCAGAATCGGCTTCATTCAGCAAGATTCCATGGTTCCCAGTTTTCCTGCCAATCGTTCTGCCAGCAGGGTGCATCGTTTTTTTGTGCGGTCGTTTTCCACCGCCGTGCAGAGTGCCGCCTTGCTGCCAAGCAGAATAACCAGTGATTTTGCTCTTGTTACTGCGGTATAAAGAAGATTGCGCTGCAGCATCACATGATGACCCGGAACTAGCGGCAGAAGAATCACGGGATACTCGCTTCCTTGGCTCTTATGCACGCTCATTGCATAGGCTAGCTGTAATTCTATCAATTCATTCCTCTCATAATCCACCAGCAGTTCTTCACTGTAACGTACCTGAACCACGTTCTCGTCCATGAACTCGATAAAACCGATATCCCCATTAAACACCTGCTTTGCATAATTATTTTTCGTCTGCATGACCTTGTCCCCCAAGCGAAAGACCTGTGCAGAATTCACATACTCCGGCTTATGCGGTGACTTGGGATTCAATGCCGCCTGCAGTCTATTGTTTAAATTATCCACACCGCAGTCCTGACGGTGCATGGGAGAAAGCACTTGCACATCTGTCAAAGGCGAATATCCCGCTTGCGGAAGATCCTTTACGCATAGTTCCACGAGTTTCTCTACAACCTGCTCTGAGCTTCCCATTTCCAAAAAGCGAAAATCCCCATGAGGCAGGCAGACAGGAAGCCTGCCCGCATTGATTGCATGGGCATTGAGGACAATCCTGCTTTCCTCATCCTGCCGAAAGACTTCCTTGAGGCAAATACTCGGTATGACACGGGAACGCAAAATATCTTGAAGCACAGAACCCGGGCCAACGGCAGGAAGCTGGTCAACATCTCCAACAAAGATAACATGGCAGCCGTTCGGCACAGCATCCAAGAAATGATACATCAGCACAATATCCATCATGGAAACTTCATCCAAAATAATAGCATCTGCCTCCAACGGCTCGTCCATATCCTTCGCAAACATAGAAGAACCGTCCGTCTGCGTTCCTCCCTGTGCCTCCAAGAGCCTGTGAACCGTGACAGCCCTGCGTTCCGTTGCTTCGGAAAGCCGTTTGGCAGCACGTCCAGTCGGTGCGCCGAGAAGAACGTGCCAGCCCTGTGCCTCCAGAACCTCAATCATGCCACGAACCACCGTGGTCTTTCCCGTTCCCGGTCCTCCCGTCAGCACGAAAACGCCATGCTCCAGAACAGCTGCCACAGCCTCCCTCTGTTTTTCCGCCAATCGGATTCCCGATTTCCGTTCCCACTTCTGAACCAGTTTGGCCGGATTCGATACAGAAAGGCGTTCCGCTTTTTGCTGAAGGCAAAGCAGCCTCTCTGCCGTCCTTTTCTCTGCTGCGTAAAGATAGGAGGGATAAAGCAGGTTCTCTCCTCCCACAAATTCCGCAAAGACCCTGCGTCCTTCCAACTGCTTCCTGAGAACCTCCCGCACTGCCTCATGCTCCACCTGCAAAACCTTGGCGGTTCGTTCCGTCAACGGCAATTCCGGAATGCAGACGTGGCCGGAAAGCCCAATCTGCAACAGCACATAGTCAATTCCTGCCGCAATGCGGGACACATCGTCATGCTTCACACCGCTTGCCGCCGCAATCGCATCTGCCGTGGAAAAGCCAATGCCCTCCACCTCAGCAGCCAAGCGATAAGGCTCATTTTCCAGCACATGAACAGAAAAGGAGCTATACGTCTTGAAGATACGTGCCGCATACGTTCCGGAAACCCCATGATTTTCCAACCATATCATAATTTCCCGAAGCTCTGCATGTGACTGATAGGATGCCGCAATCTTTTCTGCCGTCTTTTTTCCAATTCCAGGAACCTGCTCCAAAAGAGAAGGCTTTTTTTCCAAAACCTCCAATGTGTCCGCACCAAACCGCTTCACAATCCTTTTTGCCATCGAAGGGCCAATTCCTGCCACAATGCCTGATGCCAAGAACCTCTCTATACCGTCCACACTGGTAGGTGCCGTTACTTGGATCCCTGTTGCCTTGAACTGATTGCCAAAGCGTGGATGCACAATCCAGTTACCGCGAAGAATGACCTGCTGCCCAACCAAAGGCGGCTCTGCGGGCATCGTTACGCTGACCTTTCCTCTCTGCTTTGCAGGACGCAGGCGGAACACGGAAAATCTTCCGTCATCACTCGAAAAAACGATACTGTCAACCACTCCTTCCAACCTTTCCTCCGTATGCTCCATACCATCCAGCGTTCCTTGCTCCATTCTCATGCCTCCGTCAACCGCTCCCATTTCTCGTAACGCATATTGATTTCAAGCTCCTTTGCCGCATACGCCTCAGCAATCTCAAGGCTCTTTGCGGGATCTGCCTGCACCTCCGCCTGATTCATCTCAAATTCCAAGCCCTTCAGCTCTGCCTCTGCCATTGCGATTTCTGCCTCAGCACGCTGGATCAGTTCCATTCGCTTGGTCTCGCTCATCCCTTGAATCATGCCTCTTTTTGCCTGCTCCGAAAGTTCTTCCCCTTTCTTCTTCCTTTCAGCAGCTTCCTTTTCCTTAGGAGAATTTTCCTTTTTCTCCGTCTCCTGCTGCCTTGCCTCCGAAATCCCGGCACATTCTTCCTTCTTCATTCGATAGTAGCTGTAATTCCCGCCATATTCCAAGAGCCTTCCGTTCTCCAGCTCCAACGTGCAATTTGCCACCTTGTCCAAAAAATAACGGTCATGGGAAACCGCCAAAAACGTTCCAGGGAAAGCCATCAATGCCTCCTCCACGGCTTCCTTGGCAGGAATATCCAAGTGATTTGTCGGCTCGTCCAATACGAGGAAGTTCGCTCCCGTCATCATCAGCTTCAAGAATGCAATGCGTGACTGCTCTCCTCCTGACAATTCACCGATACGACGATAAACCTCATCACCATGAAAGAGGAATGCACCCAAATACTTTCTTGCCTGTTCCTCCATAATGCCATACTCATACAGGATTTCATCCAGCACCGTGTTTTCTGGGTGAAGCCCCTCATGCTGCTGCGAAAAATAGCCGACCTTGACACGGCTTCCCAGCTTGATACGCCCTGCCGATGCCTCCAGTTCCCCCACCAGCACCTTCAAAAGCGTTGTCTTGCCCGCACCATTCGGCCCGACAAGAGCAACACCGTCTCCCTTGCGGATCAAAAGATTTGCGTGAGAAAAAATCTCATGCGAACCGTAGCTTGCCGATACGTCCTCCAGCTCTGCCACCCGCTGCGCACACTCCGAGGGTGCATGAAAGACAAAATAATTAAACGCAGCTGTTTCGGGCGGAAGCACGATTCGTTCCATGCGGTTCAGCTGGCTCTGCCGTCCTCTTGCCTGCTTCGACTTGATTCCAGCCCTGTATCTCCTGATATATTCCTCCGTTTTCCTAATATGCTCCTGCTGTTTTTCATAAGCAGACTTGAGTGCCGCCCGACGCTCCGCCTTCACCTTCATAAAGTGCGTATAATTCCCCTCATAGCTCGTCACAGATTTCCCGTCCAGCTCAATGATCCTTGTAGCAATACGATCCAAAAAGAAGCGATCATGGGAAATCAGCAGGACACCGCCAGAATAGCTTGCCAAAAATCCCTCCAGCCATTCGATCATGCCAATATCCAAGTGATTGGTCGGCTCATCTAGAAACAAAAAATCCGGCTCACGAAGCAATGCCTTGGCAAGACAGATTCTCGTTTTCTGCCCGCCGGAAAAATGCTGTGCCTTCTTCCTGAAATCCTCCTCCGTAAACCCAAGTCCAAAGGCTATCCTGCGGATCCTGCTTTCATAATCGTAGCCGCCAAGCAGCTCAAAGCGTTCAACCATGCGACCGTACTCCGAAAGCTTTTCCTCATCATGGCAAGCGGCAATCTCCTTTTCCATTTCCTGCTTGCGCCTGCCAAGCTCAATAATATCCTCAAACGCTCGCTTGAATTCCTCGTAAAGCGTCCCATCCCCGAATTGTGCCTGCTGCTCGACATAACCTACCGTGTCCATGCTCTCAAACTGGATCGATCCTGCATCGTATTCCTCCTGTCCCATCAAAATACGCATCAAGGTCGTCTTTCCTGCACCATTTGCGCCGACAAAGCCTACCTTGTCGCCGCGTGCCACCTCAAACTGCACATCATGGAACAACTCCTCTATACCAAAGGATTTCTTTAATCCCTGCACCTTCAACCTGCCCACATTCCTTCACCTCAACATCCATTTCCTTCATTTTATCATAAACGCCGCTTTGCTTCTATATGAAAGCAATACAAAAGCGGCTGCCAGATTCACTTGACAGCCGCCTCTCCTGCATTCCCTCATATCACAGGTTATAACGCCTTTGTTCAAGAAAATGCCATAAGCATTTTCCCTCCAATTCGCGTTTCAACGAAGCG
>CALELM010000016.1 GCA_937902665.1 uncultured Selenomonadaceae bacterium | reverse complement strand
CAATTAGGCGGTCAGGTCTTAGGAAAGAATTTGCGAAAAACTATTGACGGTATCAGAAAAAAAAATAAATTGATTTCCGCACTGGCAGAGGAAACAGCAAAAGAAGTCGTGCGGAATAAAGAAAGCTGGAGACGGTACTTAAATACTGCTTCCAGACTGTATAAATATCCGTTCAAGGAACAGCTTTTAATCTATGCTCAAAGACTGGATGCAACTGCTTGTGCTTCCATAGAGATATGGAATGAAAAGATGCACTGCTGGGTAAACAAAGGTGCAAAAGGCATTGCGTTGATTGATGAGGATAGTTTTTCCGGTTTGAAGTATGTCTTTGATATTTCAGATGTGCATAAGGCAAGAAGAATCGGACAATTCCCTAACCTTTGGGAAATGCGTGAGGAACACATGGAAGCGGTGATTTCCCGTTTGGAAAAAACTTATGGGGACATCGACAGGGAAGCCGGGTTTGTGGGACGTATCCGGGAGATTGCCGGACGGATTGCAGAGGACTGTTATAAAGAGCTTGCTTCGGATATGGAATACTTAAAGGAAGGGAGCTTTCTGGAGGAACTGGACGAGCTGAAC
The DNA here is from genome assembly GCA_937902665.1 of uncultured Selenomonadaceae bacterium. Classification (GTDB taxonomy): domain Bacteria; phylum Bacillota; class Negativicutes; order Selenomonadales; family Selenomonadaceae; genus CALELM01. The sequence continues at coordinate 12,226 of CALELM010000016.1, read as the reverse complement.
GTGGAAGTAAGGATACGGGAAACCCTTGCCGACAGCATTGCCTATACCGTTTTAAAGCGGTGTGGCATGGAGGAGAGTGAGCTTGCCGAAGAAATAAATTTCCCTTATATCCATGAGTTTAACACAGTGGAAACGCTGTCACAGCTTGGCAGTAATGTGTCTGATTTATCCAAGCCAATCCTTATGGAAATTGGAAAAGCAATCGGAGCGTATGACAGGCAGATTGCCCAAAATCGGGAAGAAACGAGAGTAGGCAGGGAACATATCGACACCCTTGAGAAAAATATCGAAAAAGAACTTGCAAATGCATCTGAAGCAGACTGTAATGCGTTAAAGCGTGAAAGCGAAAGCCAAGACGAACAATCTATCACACAGACCGGAGAAATCGGGGAAAGGAGCAAATATGATGAATCTGACATACGAGAAGAACGGGGATTATCAGATACCGATGGTAGTAATGGACGAACAGCCGAAGGAGGTACTGACAAAGTACGGACTGATGAGGAAGAAGTTCTTACAGGAGCACAAGAACGGAGTATATACGGGACTTCTTCTGAGCGGGAAGCGGAAGGAACACTTGTTGATGATACAGGAGCAGGCAGAGGAGGGAATGGAGCTTCTGACCGGACAGATGAAGGAGAGAGAGGGGATAACGGAACAGATGAAAGCAGAAAATCAGATGCTCTGGGTAGCGAAGATGAACAGCATCGTCCACTCGGCAGAGGAAATCGTGATGACAGAACTGATCTACAGTTAAATATGGAACAGCCGGAGGGAACCTATCAGCAGTTAAGCCTGTTTCCGAGCTTTGAGGAACAGGTCGGCACAATCGCAGCAGCGGAAGCAAGTATTCAATATACCATGCCCGCTGCTTTTTCTTTGTCACAGGAGCAGATTGACAGTATCTTGCGTAGTGGCGGCGGTAGGGATAACAGCAGAAAGCGTATCTATGCCAAGTATCAGCAGGGTAAGACACCGGAAGAAATGGCAGAATTTTTAAAGAACGAGTATAAGACTACCGGAAAAGGTTTTGAGTTTGACGGAAATCCCGTGTCCTTATGGTTTGATGAAATGGGTATGCGTATCGGTTACGGTACATCGGCAAAGGAAAATACGATTGCTGTCATGAGCTGGCAGGAAGCAGAGAGCCATATCCGGGCTATGGTGGAGAATGGAACTTATATGAGCACCAACGAAGTATTCCTTGTGGATGCGGTGGAGCGTGAGCGTGTTGCAACGGATATCAACAATTTCTTCCGTGACGGTATATCGGAAATGCCGGAGAGTCTGGAGCTGAAATTTTCTAACTACTCGGCAAGCATGGAAAGGCTATGCGAGCTTTTATCCACTACTGAGGGCAGAGAACTGATTAAGGATGAGCTTGAACAGGCAAAGGCACAGCTTGACAGTGGAGAAAAGCAGATTAAATGGCGGTATGTGAAAAGACCGGATTATTTATTAGAACAGCTTGCGGATTTAGATGTGGTAAAGAAAGAATTTCCGACACCTGATACGGTGGAAGTAAGGAATGAGGACTTTATCACACAGGACGAGATTGATTACAGGCTGACAGGTGGAAGCGGCTTTGAACATGGAAAATTCCGTATCTATGAGTATTTCATGGAAGGGCATGACAAGAAAGACAGCATTGCTTTTCTGAAAAATGAATATGGTACGGGTGGTAGTTCCCATGCACTTCCGGGAAGTGACAGAGCACACGAGGATCACGATGCCAAAGGTATTCGTCTGGAGAAAGGTAACTATGGCAGTCCTTACGCAAAGGTGCTTTTAAACTGGAATGTAGTGGAGAAACGTATCCGGGAGCTTGTGCAGGCAGATAAATACCTTTCGCCGGAGGGAAAGGAAGCCTATGCACAGTACAAACAGGAACAGGCAGAGGAAGCCATGCAAAAAGAACAGGCGAAGTTGGAGCGTGGTGTAACCAATCAGGAATTAGATAGGGAAACAGGAACTGTTGCTGAAGGAGAACCCAAAGCACCTGAAACCGAAAAATCAGACATTGAGCAGTTAAATGAAAGGCTGTCTGAAATGTCGGTTGTGGTTAAAATCTGCGGAGAATTAGACCGGAAAGATGTGGTTGGCTGGAACGAGGAAACACAGGCGGTCACGATTGCTGACGATGAGCGCACTTTAGAAGGAAAAGAGGTCTATGATTTCCTTTTTGCAGAAGCGGCAGACTATGTAATGATGCAGACAATCAGCGGCGAGATAGAAAAAGCTCTGGAGATGGACGGTTTGTTAAAGGATGCCAGACAGTATGCGTCACGTTATGAGGGAGAGCCTGCAATAGAGCAGAAAGAAGAACCGCCTTTGACTGCGGATGATGTTCAAAACCTTGTATTGATAGACCGGGAATATATCAGAGGTACACGAACAACAGTCTATGATTTTGAGTGTGATATTCGTGGGGAACATGATAAGCTGCAATATACGCTTGAGTACCATGATGACGGAGAAGGCTTTACCATTCATACGGAGAAGGATGATATATGGGAACGTATGCCAGAGCCTGAACTGGCACGCTTGGAGGGCATTCTTGGCAGGGAAGCATTATATTTTAAGTACCATGATAAAATAGCCGGGGCAAAGAGCCTTGAGGACATGGAGGAGATTCGCTTCAGCATTATGGAAGAAGAATCTCCTTATTTTTCTGCTGTTTCCCAAAGAGTATGGGGTGAATATGAACAGAAAAATGAAGAATTGTCTAATCCAATGCAAGAGAGTGAAGTGATTGCCGAACCAGAGCCGCAGAATGAAGCAGAAGCGCCAAAGGAACAGCCACAGATTGACAAATCGGGTGCAGTCAATTTCCACATTGCTCCGGAAACAGAGGAAAGTGCCGGAAAAGGCTTTGCGGCAAAAGAAAAATTCCGTCAGAACGTGGAAGCTATCAGAACGTTTGAAAAGATTGAGGGCGAAAACCGTATTGCCACACCAGAAGAACAGGAGATTTTAGCAAAATATGTAGGCTGGGGTGGTCTTGCCGATGCCTTTGACGAAACCAAAGCGAACTGGGCAAGTGAATATCAGGAATTAAAGAGCCTGTTGTCAGCCGAGGAATACGATTCAGCAAGGGAAAGCACCTTAAATGCCCACTACACAAGCCCTGTGATCATCAAGGCGATTTATGATGCGATGGAACGAATGGGCTTTTCAAAAGGCAACATCTTAGAGCCGGCAATGGGTATCGGTAACTTTTTCGGTATGCTGCCGAAAAATATGCAGGAGAGCAGGCTTTATGGTGTGGAGCTGGACGGAATTACCGGAAGAATTGCAAGACAGCTATACCCGAATGCCGATGTGAAGATCACAGGCTTTGAAAAGACTGACTATCCAAATGATTTCTTTGATGTGGCAATCGGAAACGTGCCTTTCGGTCAGTACAAGGTGGCAGACAGAGCCTATGACAAGCATAACTTCCTCATACACGATTACTTTTTCGCCAAAGCCTTAGATAAGGTCAGACCGGGCGGTGTAGTGGCATTTGTCACGTCAAAGGGAACAATGGATAAGAAAAGTCCGGAAGTCAGAAAGTACCTTGCGCAGAGAGCGGAGCTTCTTGGAGCAATCAGGCTTCCCAACACAGCCTTTAAGGAAAATGCGGGGACGGAGGTCACTTCGGACATTCTTTTCTTAAAGAAGCGTGACAGAGTAATCGACATCGAGCCGGATTGGGTGCATCTTTGTGAAAATGAAGATGGTATAGCCATGAACCAGTATTTTGCAGACCACCCGGAGATGATCATGGGAAAAATGCAAATGGTCAGCGGGCAGTTTGGCATGGAAGCCACCTGTACACCGGATACAGCCATTCCTCTATCTGAACAGCTTGAAAAGGCTATATCCCATATCGAAGGAAGCATTGACGAGGTAGAGTTTGATGAGCTTGACGATGAGTTGGCAAGAGAAGCCATTCCCGCCGATCCAGGCGTGAAGAATTACAGTTACACGATCGTGGACGAAAGGGTGTATTACCGGGAAAATTCCATTATGAAGCCTGTGGACGTATCAGAAACGATGGAGCAGCGTATGAAAGGCATGGTGCAGATTCGTGACTGTACACAGGAGCTGATTGATTATCAGTTGAACGAATATCCGGAAGATATGATTAAGAGCAAGCAGGCAGGGCTTAATGAGCTGTATGATGCGTTTTCCAAGAAATACGGTCTGATCAATTCACAGACCAATAAGAGAGCGTTTAATCAAGACTCAAGCTATTGTCTGCTTTGTTCATTGGAAAAGCTTGACGATGAGGGCAACTTCAAAGGCAAGGCGGATATGTTTTCTAAGAGAACAATTAAAAAGGCAGAGGTTGTCACAAGCGTGGATACCGCAAGCGAAGCGCTGGCGGTGTCATTAGGGGAAAAGGCAAGGGTAGACCTAGCCTATATGTCGGAGCTTACGGGAAAAAGCGAGGAAGATGTGGCAAAGGAACTTGCCGGAATCATTTTTCAGAATCCGGTTACAGAAAAGTGGGAAACCGCAGACGAGTATTTAAGCGGCAATGTCAGGGAGAAGCTGGCAACCGCAAGGGTATTTGCAGAGAACCGTCCGGAGTTTGCAATCAATGTCACAGCCCTTGAGGGTGTACAGCCAAAGGAGCTTGATGCAAGCGAGATTGAGGTGCGTATCGGTGCCACATGGATTGAGCCTAAGTACATCGAGGATTTCATGCGGGAAACCTTTGAAACACCGGATTACCTCTTTGACCGCAACCTTGTCGGGGTGCAGTATTCCGATGTGACAGGACAGTGGAACGTAAAGGGCAAAAATGCGGATCGTGGCAATTCACTTGTCAACATGACATACGGAACGAGCCGGGCAAATGCCTACCGCATTCTGGAAGATTCCTTAAACCTTCGTGATACCCGTATCTTTGATACGATAGAGGAAGATGGGAAGGAAAAGAGAGTTCTTAACAAAAAGGAAACTATGCTTGCCAGTCAGAAACAGGAAGCTATCAGGGAAGCCTTTAAGGACTGGGTATTTCGTGATCCGGAGCGCAGACAGACCTTGTGTGCCAAGTACAACGAGCTTTTCAATTCCACCAGACCGAGAGAGTATGACGGTTCCCACCTAAAGTTTCCGGGCATGACACAGGACATTACATTAAGACCGCATCAGCTTAATGCGGTGGCACATCAGCTTTAAGGCGATAATACCCTGCTTGCCCATTGTGTGGGTGCAGGTAAGACCTTTGAAATGATTGCTGCAGCAATGGAGAGCAAGCGGTTAGGGCTTTGCCAAAAGAGCTTATTTGTCGTACCGAACCATTTAACAGAGCAGTGGGCGAGTGATTTCCTGCGCCTGTATCCGGGTGCAAATATTTTAGCTGCCACAAAGAAAGATTTTGAGCCTGCCAACCGTAAGAAATTCTGTTCCCGTATTGCAACCGGGGATTATGATGCGGTCATCATCGGGCATACGCAGTTTGAAAAGATACCGCTATCAACGGAAAGACAGGCTGCCATGATTGAGCGGCAGATAACGGAAATAGAAATGGCAATCGAAGCGGTCAAGGTGGAAAAGGGCGAGCGCTACACCATTAAACAGATGGAAAAGACGAAAAAATCTTTAAGCGCAAGGCTGAGCCGATTAAACGATACTTCCCGCAAGGACAACGTAGTAACCTTTGAACAATTGGGCGTTGACAGGCTGTTCGTAGATGAGAGCCACAATTATAAAAACCTTTTCTTATACACCAAGATGCGGAACGTGGCGGGCATTGCACAGACAGAAGCACAGAAGTCCTCGGATATGTTTGCAAAGTGCCAGTACATGGACGAGCTGACAGGCGGCAAGGGCATTACCTTTGCCACAGGTACACCGATTTCCAACAGTATGACGGAGCTTTATACGAATATGCGCTATCTGCAATACAATACGCTCCAGAAACTTGGTCTTGGCAATTTCGACAGTTGGGCGGCTACTTTCGGAGAAACGCAGACCGCCATAGAGCTTGCACCGGAGGGAACCGGATACCGGGCAAAGACAAGGTTTGCCAAGTTCTTCAATCTGCCGGAGCTGATTTCACTTTTCAAGGAAAGTGCGGATATTCAGACACCGGATATGTTAAAGCTGCCTGTACCGGAAGCAGAGTACGAAAATGTGGTGTTGAAACCGAGCGAATACCAGAAAGAAATGGTACAGTCCCTTGCGGATCGTGCGGAGGCTGTTCGTGACCGCAGAGTAGATGCAACGGTTGACAATATGCTCAAGATCACCAATGACGGAAGAAAACTGGCACTAGACCAGCGTTTAATCAATGATATGCTTCCTGATGAGGAAAATTCCAAAGCCACCACCTGTGTGGACAAGGCATTTGAGATTTGGGAGGAAACAAAGGAACAGAAGTCGGCACAGCTTATCTTCTGTGACTTATCGACACCGAAAGGAGATGGCACATTCAATGTTTATGAGGATATAAGGGACAAGCTGATAGAAAAGGGTGTTCCACCGGAAGAAATCGCATTTATCCATGATGCCAATACGGAGAAAAGAAAAGCGGAGCTGTTTGCAAAAGTAAGAAGCGGACAGGTTCGTTTTTTGTTGGGTTCTACTGCCAAAATGGGAGCCGGAACCAACGTACAGGACAGACTGATTGCATTACATCATTTGGATGTGCCCTGGCGCCCGTCTGACATTGAACAGCAGGAGGGTCGTATTTTACGACAGGGCAATATGAATGATAAGGTCAAGATTTTCCGGTATGTGACGGAAGGCACCTTCGATAGTTATTCATGGCAGCTCATTGAGAACAAGCAGAAGTTTATTGGGCAGATCATGACGAGCAAGTCTCCGGTACGTTCCTGTGAGGACATTGACGAAGCGGCGCTTTCTTATGCAGAGGTCAAGGCACTTGCAACCGGAAACCCTTACATCAAGGAGAAGATGGACTTAGACATACAGGTGTCAAAGCTGAAGCTCTTAAAGGCGAATCACACAAGCCAGCGTTACCGTCTGGAGGACAATATCGCAAAGCATTACCCGATGCAGATCACAGCCTTAAAAGAAAGGCTTGAGGGATACCGGACGGACATTCAGACCTATGCGGCGCATAAGCCTGTGGATAAGGACGCTTTTTCCATGAAGATAGGCAACCGCACCTATACGGACAAAAAGGAAGCGGGTGCGGCGTTGATTGATATGTGCCGGAGCGCCAAACAACCAAATATGGCGGTCACAATCGGAGAATATCAGGGCTTTAAGATGAGCGTGTCTTTTGACTCGTTCTTCTCCAAGTTTACGATCAGCTTAAAAGGAAGTCTGAGCCATGAGGTGGAAATCGGAGTCGATCCGTTTGGAAATCTGCAAAGACTGTCCAATGCGTTAGAGGGAATGACCGGGAAAATGGCAGACGTGGAGCAGAAACTTTCCAATGTGGAGCATCAGCTCGAAACCGCAAAGGTAGAGGTCACGAAACCTTTTGCACAGGAGCAAGAACTGGCGGAGAAGTTAGAGCGTCTTGCAGAGTTAAATGCACTTCTTAATATGGACGAAAAAGGCGATAATGCGCTGGATATGGGCGATGATGAGCCGGAGGACGAAAACGGAGAGCAGAGCGCACAGGCACAGGAGGGCGAGCCGGACAGGGCGGAAAGTACACAGGAGGTAGCGGATGTCCCTAGAGGACGAATATCTGTCAAGGAGAAACTTGCCCAGATGCGCGAGAAGGCATATGGGAAGAAATCACTAGAAACGCCAGATATTTCAAAAGAAAAGAGGCAAAAAGAGATTATAATGTGATAGGGAGGGTCCTCCCTCCCTATCGGTAAAAAAGTAGATATTTTATTAAAATGTTGTATTGTATGTTATAATACTAGTAAATTCTATTGAAGATTATCATAGGAGGATTGAACTATGTTTTTAAAATATTTACAGATAGTTAATTATAAAAATCTTAGATCTGCACGCTTTTCTTTTGTTGAAGGTGTTAATACAGTTATTGGTGAAAATGATTCGGGAAAATCTAATGCAATGACAGCATTAAGAATTTTATTAGATGATACATATTATTATAATACTAAAAGATTAAAGGAAAATGACTTTTCGGATTCGTTGGGAAATTGGAAAGGACATTGGATTATTCTCTCAGCAGTATTTGGAAAAATTACTTCTGAAGACAAAGAAACAGAGGTTTGTGCTGGAATTGTACCAGAAAATGAGAATGAAGAGTTTTTAAAGTCTTATATAAAGAGTGGGGAAGATGATATTGGTGTTATTTCTCTTTTTATTCGTCCACAAAAGCAGGTGAGAAAGAAATTGAGTGAAATAACAGATATTGCCGAGTTTGAGGAAGAAAGAAAAAAGATAAAAATATCAGATTATGAGTTTTATTATACAAGTAGAGCACAAACTGATTTTACAGACAAAGATATTTATACAAAAATTGTTGGGGACTTAGAAAAAGGACAATGTTCAGATCCTGATGAAGATGATGACAGAATTTTAGGATGCAAATTGAACATTGCAGATGTACAAGATCACATTTCGGTTGTATTTATTGACGCATTGCGTGATGCTGCAAGCGAATTAGGTAAGCCCAAAAATCCAATTAGAAGAATTATAGAATCAGTAGAATCGTTAATAAAAGAATCCGAGCTAAATACAATTAAATCTGAAATTGTTCAGTTAAATAAGTCTATTTCAGAAGTGGAACAAGTTGAATTGGTAGGACGAAAAATCAACGAAAAGCTACTTGATATGATAGGGATGGTCTATTCGCCAGAGATAATTTTACAATCTGGATTGAAGGATGATATAAATTCTTTGTCACGATATTTATTTATGAAGCCTTCAAAACAGAATGATATCGATTCGTTGGGATTAGGGCATTTAAACATGATTTATATGGCTTTAAAAATTGTGGAATATGAGGTAAATAGAACACGAGAATTGATAAATATCATGATAATTGAAGAGCCAGAGGCTCATATACATACACATATTCAGAGAACGCTATTCGATAAATTAAAAGTAACAAAAGACTATACTCAGATTATAACAACAACACATTCTACTCATTTAGCGGAAGTATCAGAGGTGAAAAATATTAATATCCTGAAGTCAATTGGTAGCAATAGTATTTCAATGCAACCGAGTCAGGGACTTGACGAATTTGGAAAAAAGAATTTACAGTTAAAGAATTTGAAATTATCCGACTGTATTGAACGATATTTGGATTCTAAACGGTCAGTTTTACTTTTTTCAAAGGGAGTTGTTTTAGTAGAAGGTGATGGGGAAGAAATATTAATTCCAAATCTTATTAAAAATGCATTAGGAGTATCTTTGGATGAGATGGGGATTGGTTTGGTCAATGTAGGAAGTGTGTCGTTTGAATATATTGCAAGTTTGTTCAGTGAAGAAAGAATTAAGAGAACATGTGCTATTGTTACCGATGAAGATATACAAATTGTAGAAACAGACAGTAAATTATATAAAGCTGAGGCAGAGAAAAGAGGAAAAAGTAGGAAGAAAAAGTTAGCAGATTTATATGGCACGAATCCTTGGGTTGAGTCTTTTTTTGCGCCACATACATTAGAAGTTGATTTTGCATTGGCTGATGCACGGGCGAACAGTGACTATATTAGTGAAGTTGTAGAATTAAATTATGTTGATACTAATACGATTAAGAGACATAAAGAAAATTTAAAACAAGGAACAGATGCGGCATGTGCTAATACAGTTTTAACATTAGCCAGAGATATGGGAAAGGGCTGGTATGCCACCACCCTTTCAAATTACATTGATATAGCAGTTACTGTTCCACAATACATTTTGGGAGCGATTGCATTTGCAAGTAAAGAAGTAATTTCGATAGATATCGTTTTTAAAATGATAGAGTATTCATTAAGTGAATATGATGAAAAAGAAGTATTAGCCTTGAAAAAAGAGAGTGAAAAAGTTAAAACACAGGAGGAAAGAAAGGAGTTTATTAAAAAATTTAGAGAAAGATATAAGGATGATGTTGTTGCAAAATTCTTAGAAGAAGTTGACAAATATTGTAGGGGTTGGTGTGAATAATGGATACCATGACTTTTTTAGATAAATTAAATCCGCAGCAAAGACAAGTTTGTGTTAATGAGGGGAATATATTGCTTAAAGCATGTCCGGGAAGTGGAAAAACAAGAACATTGACTTATAAATTAGCATATTCTGTCCAAAAATATATTACTTCAAAAAAACTTAATATTGCGATAACTTATACCAATAGAGCTGCTGATGAAATTAAGGAAAGACTAGAAAAAATAGATATTCCGGAGGATAAGGTTTGGGTAGGGACTATACATCAATTTTGTCTTGAGTTTATTATCAGACCTTATACAATGTACAATGAACGTTTGCGGAAAGGGTATCATATCATAGATGATTATGTCACAAAACAATATACTGATGAAATAATAGAAGAACTGGGAATTGATATTGGATATGATAAGCCTTTTGAATATCCGGAAATATTTGAGAAATATCAAACAAAGCTATTAAATGAAAAAGAGATAGATTTTAATGATATTTTAAGCATATCTTATGATTTAGTAAATCAGAATAAATTTATTGCGGAGAATATTGCTGGAATAATGAGAACAATTCTGGTGGATGAATATCAAGATACGAATGAACTTCAGTATAAAATATTGAGCAGTATTGTAAAATGTAATAAGAATATACAAGTAACATTCGTAGGAGATACGGATCAGGCAATATATGGGGGACTTGGTGGAGTTGCAAAGACCTGTGATGAATTACAGAAAGAGTTTGGAGTAAAATTCCAAGAGAAAAGACTAGATGGTTGTTATCGTACAACGCAACGTATAGTTGATTATTACTCGAATTTTCAATTACAGAGTGCAAAAATATATGCAGTCTCGGACATAAAGGATGAAAAGGGATGTTTGGTTTATGATAATACCATAAGTAAATCTGAGTTGTTTGAGAAAATTGCTTATATTGTAAAAGAAGAACTATCTCGAGGAATTCCAGATAATGAGATATGTATAATTGCACCACAATGGTGGTTGCTTTTTCCGCTATCGAAGAAAATTAAAGAATTATTGCCAAATGTAAAATTTGATGCACCAGATATCACGCCGATAAAATATGATCCAATGAATGTCTTTTATTTGATTTCAAAATTGATATTCACAGAGTCAGGACAAAAAATCCATTTAAGAAAGAAAATTGCAAATGAAATCATTGAGATTCTAACAGAAGAATATAAGATATATTTGTCTGATGAAATAGATAATTATAAGATTTTAAAAATAATTAATTCTATATCTGAAACAGATGAAAACGGTGTGGTATATTTACAGAAAGCAATAAATAATTTTTTGATAGAAATAGGTATTGATTTAAACATAGAATCACGATTACAGAAAGCATATGAAGATTTTATTTTAAAGGTTAAGGATAGAGTAAAAAATAACCATCTATCTACAGATATTGATACATTTAAACAATGTTTCAAAGAAAAAGAGGGTGTGGTTATCAATACATTTCATGGTGTGAAAGGAGAGGAATATACTACGGTTATTGCGTTTGGGATATTAAATGGGTATATTCCGCATTGGGATACTATAATAAATAAACCACATTATCGGGAAAGTGAAACAAAAAAATTATTATATGTTGTTTGTTCGCGAGCAAAACAAAATTTATATCTCTTTTCTGAACAAGGACGTACAACACAAAAAGGAGCTCCGCTTACATCAACGGATGAGATAGTAGCGATTGATTATAAATACGACGATTTAAAATAAGTCAGTAAATAAGCGTAATTAATATGGAGCGGAGGAAAGGGCAGTTAATAAATCTTAATTGTCTTTTTGGTTATTTACAGCGACAGGGGCAGAAAGGAGACAGGAGTACATTGCAGAAATCAAAACGAATAAGGGCAGTAATGATAAAGGTTTATAAGTGAATATCGTAATTATGCAAAGGCAGTCAATAATGGCTGCCTTTTGTCATGCAAAAAATACGCAGATGGAGGACATACAATGGCAGACGCTAAAACAGAAAAACAGAAAGTACAGGAAATAACGGAGAAGCTGGAGCAGGGAATCAAGGAGCTTTTTGAAAGCAAGAAGTACAAGACCTATCTGAATAGAGGGTGTGAATAAAAGTCTGTAAATAGGTCTTCTATGATGGTCTGCGAGGGTGTGAATAAAAGTCTGTAAATAGGTCTTCTATGATGTCTGCATTGATA
>CALELM010000015.1 GCA_937902665.1 uncultured Selenomonadaceae bacterium | reverse complement strand
ACGCAAATTGGAGGGAAAATGCTTATTGCATTTTCTTGAACAATGGCGTTATAATAAAAAAATCGCTTGCCTTTTTAGGACAGACAAGATTTTTCTTGTCTGTTTTCTTTTGAGGCAGAGATTTTTAGGGAAGAAATTGCAGAAAATGGAGGATAGCATGGATCTATTATTTCCTTCTCTGGGGCTGTATGCCTTGGGGATGTTGGCGATGCTGTGCCCTAGGCGCATGAAGATGACGGCGCATTATGCAGGTATGCTGCTTGCAACTGCCGGCAGCGCACTTTTGACTGGGGCATCGGCTTTTTATTTGTTCGATGGAAGGTTGGGAACGGTGAAGCTTTGGTCGCTGGGGCAGTATTCCTTGGCGGCTGACAGCTGGAGCGTGGCATTTTTGCTCTTGCTGGGACTGGCAGGCACTGCGACGAGCATTTACGCCATGGATTATGCGAAGGCATACAGGGAACAGCGAATCTGTGTTTTGAGCGGATTGTGGAATTTGTTTCTTTTGTCGATGGCAGGGGTGCTTTTGGCAGCGGATGCATTGACGTTCCTTGTGTTTTGGGAAATCATGGCATTGGCCAGCTTCCTGCTGGTGAACCATGAGGGTGCCAAGAAGCTGACAGCCAAGGCGGCGTATCAGTACATGGTCATGACCCATCTTGGGACAGGGGCTATTTTCATTGCCTTTTTCCTGCTGGCAAGCGGGGCGGACAGCCTTTCGTTTGCTTCGCTTTCAGCAAGTACCGTGTCTGCTGAGGTGAGGACGGCTGTTTTTGTTGCCGCTTTTTTGGGCTTTGCGTTGAAGTCGGGATTGATGCCTCTGCATGTATGGCTTCCTGTGGCGCATCCTGCGGCACCGAGCCATGTTTCGGCACTGATGAGCGGTGTCATGCTCAAAATGGCAGTATATGGCATGGGACGCTTTCTTTTTGACTTTTTGGGGAGCGTGGATCTGTGGCAGGGGCTTCTGGTCATGTTTTGCGGTTTGCTTTCGGCATTCCTTGGGGTTCTCTATGCCTGCATGGAAAAGGATATGAAGCGTTCTTTGGCATATTCCTCGGTAGAAAATATGGGAATTATTTTTGCGGCGATTGGATGCGGTATGGTTTTGCAGTCGCTGGATGCTCCTCAGCTTGCGGCACTTGCGTTTACAGCGGTCTTGGTTCATTCTTTCAGCCATAGTATGATGAAGTCCCTTCTTTTCATGAGTGCAGGGGCAGTCATGCATGCGACAGGCTCCAAGAATCTGGAACAGCTTGGTGCGCTTGCAAGGTACATGCCTGTGACAGCGCTTTTTACGTTGGTGGGTGCCATGTCTCTTTCCTCGCTGCCGTTCACGAGTGGATTGGTCGGTGAGTGGATGGTACTCCAGAGCATGATGGCTTTGGCATGGCAGGCAGGGACGCAGGGCTGGAAGCTGATTGTCATTTTGGCATTTGTCCTTTTGGGACTTACGGGGGCTTTGGCACTTGGCTGTTTTGTCCGTATGTACGGCATGGCTTTTCTTGGGCGCGCCCGTTCCAAGATTGTCCAGAAGGCAAAGGATGCCCCGTTTTTCATGAAGGCTGGCATGGGGTTGGAGGCTGTCGGCATTTTGCTTTTTGGTCTTTTTCCTGCACCTGTTGTGGAACTGCTGAAGGGCGAGGCAGGAAGGCTGTATGCTGTGGATTTGTTTCAGCCGCTGCCGCTCTTTTTGCTCCTGCTCGTGCTGGGGCTTTTGATGAAGCTGCTTCTTTCCGGCAGGACGGTGACGGAGGAAAGGGATATTACATGGAATTGCGGAACGATTCCAACGAGAAGGCAGCAGTATTCGGCAATCGGATTCACGAAGCCCTTGCGCAGAGCCTTTGACATGCTTTTGAAGCCACGGAAGGAAAGGACGTTCCTTCAGAAGGAACATCGTTATTTCGGCAATCAGGCGGCCTACCAGTTTTACTTGCCGGACAGGTTCAAGGAAAAGCTGTATCATCCTGTGGAAACGGTGATGATTCGTGCTGCCTCCATGATTCATGCTGTGCAGCAGGGCAGTGTGCGCCTTTATATTGGCTATACGATGGCGGCAATGATTGCTGTCCTTGTTTGGGGGGTGAGATGATGGACTGGCTTGCAGAAAATATGGGACTGAATCTTTTGCAGGCGGTGGGGCTTCTCGCTTGTTCCCCTCTTGTGGCAGGGATTATTGGCAAGACGAAGGCTTTTTTGCAGAAGCGGCAGGGAGCTTCCGTGCTTCAGGAGTATTTTGACCTTTGGAAGTGGTGGAGGAAGCCGACCATTTTGACGAAGTATACGAGCTGGATTTTTTTGGCGGCTCCTGTCATTTATTTTTTGACGAGCTTTTTGGCAGCCATGATGGTGCCGAGGCTTTTGGCAGGAGGATTTGGCTGGGGAGATGCGTTCGTGTTCGTTTACATTTTGGCACTGGGACGGTTCTTCATGACGCTTTCCTCGTTGGATTCGGCAACAGCATTTGGCGGTATGGGAGGCTCTCGGGAGATTTATGTTTCGGTGCTTGTGGAGCCTGCGGTCATGCTGTCGGTGCTTGTGAATGCGATGCGTTACCATTCTACGTTTCTTTCGCAGATGGCCATGGATTATAGCGGCTTTTTCTTTACCGTTCCGGCGGTGCTTTCCTGCGTGGCATTTTTTCTTGTGATTTTGGCAGAAAATTGCAGGCTTCCTGTGGACAATCCAGATACGCACTTGGAGCTTACCATGATTCATGAGGGGATGACGCTGGAATATTCGGGCAGGTATTTGACGCTCATTCACTTGGGGAGCATGTTGAAGCTTTTGGTGTTCCTCCATCTCTTTTCGGTTCTTTACCTGCCGATTGCAGTTCCTGTTGTGCTGAAGGTGCTTGGCTCGGCTGTGCTGGTCGGAGTTGTGGAGACGCTGAACAACAAGATGCGTCTTTTCAAGGTGCGTGTCTATTTGGCTGCCGCAGTGATTCTTTTGGCAGCTGCCATTGTTGCGGAGTAGGTGGAAACTATGGAATATCTTGTAGTGGTTTTGGTGTTTATCGTGTTCCTGCAAACGAGATTGACGGATCTTTCGCAGGCGGTCTATTGCCTTTGCGCGCAGTCGGCGCTTTTGGCAGGGGCATGTTTTTTCCTTGGGCTTTCGAGCGGCGAGGGGATTCATGCGGTGCTTCCTGCACTTTTGACCTTGGCAGTGAAGGTTCTTTTCATTCCGGCGGCGATCCTGCGCTTGGTTCACAGGATTACGGACAAGCGGGAGATTATATCGGGAACGAATGTCAGCTATTCAAGCCTTGCGGCGGTGGTTGCGTTGGTGCTCGGCTATTGGCTGAGCGATTCCTTGATGCCGTTTGATGTGGGCGTGGGGCGTGACGTGCTGGCGGCGACGTTTTTCATGATTATGACTGGGCTTTCCCTCATGGTGATTCGCAGGCGTGCTGTCATGCAGATTGTTGGTCTGATTACGCTGGAAAATGGCATTTATCTTTTGGGGCTTTTGATGACGGAGGGGCTTCCTTTGGTCGTGGAGCTTGGCGTGTTCATTGATGTTTTGATTGCGGTAATTGTTCTGGTTATTTTGACATCGAGAATGAGGCTGTCCTTTATGACAACGGACACAAGGGTTATGAAGAAACTGAAGGGGTAGGAAATGGATTTGGAAATCAAAGGAATCCTGTATTTTATTTTGGCGGTGCCGCTCGTTTTCAGTGCCTTGGCACTCATGGGCTGGCTTCCCTGCGCCGTGATTCATTGGCTGAACCGCTTGGCGGCAACCCTGACGGCGGCTGCTGTCGGGAAACTGGTGCTTTGCTTTGATTCGGGGACTGCTTGGCAGGGAGATTATCTGTATTTGGATGCGCTGAGCCTTTGGATGCTCGTGATTTTGGCTTTGCTGTATCTTGGGTTTGCCTTTACGAGCAAGGCATATCTGGACAGGGACACGAATATTCGCTATGGGTACCTGCGGAGGTTTCGGCACTTGGAGGGGCGGTTTTATGCGCTCTCGCACATGTTCGTCTGGACGATGCTTCTCGTGGTGCTGGTCAATAATCTTGGGCTTATGTGGGTGACGATCGAGGCGACAACGCTTGTGTCTGCCCTGCTTGTTGCGTTCAAGTTTACTCGCACCTCGCTGGAGGCTGCTTGGAAATATGTCATGGTTTGCACGGTCGGGATTTGCCTTGCTCTTTTGGGAACGGTGATTCTCTACTATGCGCAGCTGTCAAGCCTTGGCGGAGCGCAGGCTCTGGACTGGACTTATTTGGCACTGCATGGCGGTGAGCTGAATCCTGTTTTCACGAAGCTTGCCTTTTGCTTCCTGTTTGTCGGATATGGGACCAAAATCGGCTTGGCACCGATGCATGCATGGCTTCCGGATGCTCATTCCGAGGCACCGGCGCTGACGAGCGGGCTTTTGTCCGGCGCGCTCTGCATTTGCGCTATGTACGTTCTTTTGCGGAATATGGTGGTCGTGATTCCTGCCGTGGGCGTGGGCTTCGTTGCAGGGCTTTGCCTGTTCTTTGGCATTTTGACAATTGGGCTGGCTGTTCCGTTTGTCATCGTGCAACGTGACGTGAAGCGTATGCTGGCGTATTCCTCCATGGAAAATTTTGGGCTGATGATGGCAGGCTTTGGCTTGTTCCTTCCGCTTGCTGTGGAGGGTTCGCTTTTGCACATGATGAATCATGCGTTGGTCAAGTATGTGCTTTTTTATACGGCAGGAACGATTATGGAGACTTACTCGACCAAGAACATGATGCGGATTCACGGCATGATGATACAGGCACCGAGAACGGCGGCTTTTTGGCTGGTGGGGATCATTGGGATTCTCGGCATGCCCCCTCTCGGCATTTTCTTTAGCAAGTTCTTTGTTTTGGAGAGTTTTTTCCTGTCTGGGAATTATTGGCTGGGGGTACTGGTGCTGCTGCTCTTGGCAGGGATCCTCATTGGTATTCTTTATCATGCTATGCGTATGCTTGGCGGAACGCCTGCCAGAAAGGCGGCTGGCGAGCTGATGGGGTGCGTGGACACGGTGGCTTTGGCTGTGCTTCTCTTTGTGAGCGGAGCTGTGAGCATTGCCTTTCGGGATATGCCGTACCTTGGAGATATTGTGAGCAATGCGGCTAAGGTCATTTTGGGAGGTGCTGTCTGATGGAATGTACGAATGCGGATTTGTTCAAGGAAAAGGCTGTGGCCATGAGTGCAGGGGGCAGGCATCCCCTTACGGCACTGTTCGGCCGTGATGAAACCTTGGCAAGCGGAAATTATGCAGTGTATGCCATTTTTGAGTTTCCGGAAAGCAGGGAAATGAAGATATTGAAGGCTGTGCTTCCCAAGGGGGAGGAGCTTTCCTATGATTCCTTGACACCTGTGATTCCGGCTGCCGTGTGGTATGAACGGGAGCTTCATGATATGTTCGGCATTGTTCCGAAGAACCACCCAGACCTTCGCCCGTTGGTTCTGCATGAGAATTTTCCGCAGGGCTTTTATCCGCTTCGCAAGGGGGCAGGAACGGCACCGAGGGTGGAAAACGGCAGGAAGTACGATATGGCAGTGGCAAAGGGCGAGGGCGTTTTCGAGGTTCCTGTCGGTCCAATTCATGCAGGTATCATTGAGCCGGGACATTTTCGTTTCAGTCAGGCAGGCGAGGCTATGCTTCAGCTGGATGCCAAGCTTTTTTATACGCATCGAGGCTTGGAGAAGGCTATGGAGGGAAAGACGCCGGAGGAAGCCATGCCCATAGTGGAACGTATTTGCGGCGCATGCAGTGTGGCAAACAGCTGGAGCTTTTGCCAAGCGGTGGAAAAGCTGGCAAAAGGCAGGATTTCAAGACGGGCAGAAATCATTCGGACGCTTTTGATGGAGCTGGAGCGTATCACGAACCATACGGGGGACTTGGGCAACATTCCAGCAGGGGTAGGTTTTTCGCCTGCAATCAGCTTGGGAGGAAGGCTCAAGGAACGACTGATGCGCTTGCAGGAGATGGTCGCAGGGAATCGCTTTCTCCGTGGCATGATTGTTCCGGGCGGAGTGCGCATGGATATCACGGAGAAGCTGGCAGGGGAGATTGCGTCTGTGATGGCGGAAACGGAGCAGGGGATTCATGATTTGGCAGAGATGTTTGCCGAGCAGTCGAATTTCCAGAACAGGATTCGCACGACAGGGACGGTGAGCCGCCGTACTGCCGTTGATTTTTCGATGGTTGGCGTAGGAGGTCGGGCGAGCGGTCTTTGCAAGGACAGCCGCAAGGATTTTTCCTATGGCGTTTACGATGAATTGGATTTTTCCGCAGTGACGGAAAAGACTGGTGATGTAGCGGCGAGAATCCTTGTCCGTATCCAGGAATTGGAGGAGTCCTTCCGAATGGTGAAGCAGCTTCTTGAGATGCTGGAGACGGAGAAGTCGGACTGCTTGCAATCGCTTTCGTATTCGGCAGGCGAGGCGTGGGGCATCAGTGAGTCGGCAAGGGGAAGCAATTTCCATTATGTTGCCTTGGATGAAAACGGAAGGATCGACCGCATTTTCGTGCGGAGTGCATCGTATCCGAACTGGCCTGCCTTGACGGTTGCTGTGCAGGGGGATATCATACCGGATTTTCCGCTCATCAATAAAAGTTTTGAGCTTTGTTATGCGTGTATCGACCGCTAGGAGAGAGATATGTTTAAGGTACTAGAGAGAATCGTCAAGGATCGAATTGCAACGGAGGAGATTTCTTTCGTGGGCAGTGAACGCTTTCGGGGGAAAATCGAGGGGAAGGCAGAGAATTTGGAGCGGGCGGCAGAGGCTTGCCCTGTGGGGGCATTCCAGCAGATGGGAAAGGAATATGCCATCGACTACAGGAAATGCTTGTTCTGCGGAAGGTGCGAGGATGCGGCCGGTCTTTCCCATAGCTCGGAGGATGTGCTTCCCTTGCTGGCAGATGGGAGCGTGGTGAAAAATGAGATTCAAAGGAAACTGGGGCGTTCCCTGCATGTCCGTCATTTGGATGCGGGTTCCTGCAATGCCTGTGATTTCGAGATGGGTGCGCTCAGCAATCCTTACTATGACCTGCACCGCTATGGCGTGCATTTTGTCGCTTCGCCAAGACATGCGGATCTTTTGATGGTAACGGGTGTCGTAACGAGAAACTTGGAGGAAGCACTTCGAAAAAGCTATGAGGCGATGCCTGCACCAAGGCTTGTCATGGCTTGCGGCGCTTGCGCAGCAGGCGGTGAGACCTATGGGGCGGGCTATGCCATCGTTGGAGCGGCAAGCAAGGTCGTTCCCGTGGATATTAGTGTTCCCGGCTGTCCGCCAAGACCTGCGGCAATGATAGCGGCACTTTTGGCTGCGGCAGACATGTTGAAGGAAAAATTGTGAAAAACATTTTAAAAGAACGCGCGAGAACGGGCAGGACGAAAAACGTCCTGCCCGTTCAAAGTTTTATAACGCCATTGTTCAAGAAAATGCCATAAGCATTTTCCCTCCAATTTGCG
>CALELM010000014.1 GCA_937902665.1 uncultured Selenomonadaceae bacterium | reverse complement strand
TGTAGCTGCTGTTGCGTCTTGCCCGCTTGATGCCGCTTCCCTTGTCGCTCCGCTGAATCTCGATGTTGACTTCCTTTCCATCGCAGAGCGCATGAACGTCAAAGCGAACGCCCTGCCCTTGGAGGTTCTTGACCTCATACTGCACTTGGCTGGAAAGAACCTTGAGGTCGTCCTTCCCCATGAGGATTCGCAGGACAAGTTCCACGCACTCCGGGCTGTCCTCGAATGCCTTCGTCATGAAATTGTCGTCTATCAGGCGAAGCATCTTCACCTTTTCCAGAATACGCTTTCTCCGCTCCGCTTGCTGTTCCTCCGTCAGCTCCATCCTGTCACCTATCCTTCTACAGCACCCCTGCCTGCTTGCCGAGTGCCGTTACCTCCTCCACCGTCATCTGCGTGATTCTTGCAACCATGCTTGGCTGCAGCTTTTCCTTCAGCATATTGATAATATTGCTCTCCATCGCTTGCTTGATGCCTTCCGCACGTCCTTCTGCACGTTCTTCTTCAAATGCCCTGCACATGGTCGCCTCTCCTTTCTCCAAGATGCACCGCTTCCTTATTCTCTTTAGAATGCCCAGTTAAGCCCTACGTTAGCGGAGATTCCCCGTTGTTTTCCTGCATATCCTGTGAGATTTACGTCAATCGCGACTGGGTTCTTTTCGGAGAGCCCCCATGTGGCACAATTCATTCGACAATGCGTGGCGCTCCATTCATTTCTGCCAGCAATGCATTAGTCTCCTCTGCTTCCTTGGCATCTACCACCTGCATCGCAAAGCCCGCATGAACCAGCACATAGTCACCGATTTTCGTTTCTGGCAACAGCATCAAGCTCACATCACGTTCCACACCAGAAATCTCAACCTTCCCCAGCGTATCTTGGATTCCAATTACCCTTGCTGGTACTGCAAGACACATTCTTACCCCTCCATTGTATCAATTATTATTTATTGTTTTGTCAGTTCCATCTAAGTTATAACGCCATTGTTCAAGAAAATGCCATAAGCATTTTCCCTCCAATTTGCGTTTCAACGAAGCGGGAGATATGCTCACCGCTTGTTAAAATTTGGCTTCCCCCACTTACGGCAAGCTGTTGAAGAAGGGGACATCTTAGCTTCGTTATGCTTTATTCTTATTGTTACTGTTATTATCGTTATTATTGAAACATGCTTATTTGTACGTCGTAAGTGCTATATTACATTTAATATTTTATGTTATTTGTAAATTCTTCTGCAACAACGCTGCAATCCATGCGATTATGCATGGCTTTCTCCCTTGGCACGATGCCCCATGCTGCAAGTTCCTTGACTGCTCGTTCTGCCATCAAGGGAAGCAACTTCTCCATCTGCGAGCTGAGTCCCACGCCAGCACCCAGTTCATAAGGCTGCGCCCCAATCACGACGACCTTCGGTATCCTCCGTCCCGTCACGCTCAAAAGAGCCAGCACATCCTGAATCCCAACCTCATGCGCTGACAGCTTGTCTTGGAAGTGTTCCATGACGGCTTCGTCCTCAAAACGAAACAACGCTCCTGCTTCTGCTCCTCCATTGATAGAATCTATAACGAGCAGTCTCTGTGTGCCTGTCACATACTGCGTCAGCTCGATTCCCAGTGTACCGCCGTCCACAAGCTGCACGTTTTCCGGAAAATCATAGTGGCTTGCCAAATATTCCACAACACGAACGCCAAATCCCTCGTCCTGCAAAATGACATTCCCAATGCCAAGAACCGTAATCTCCGCCGAATAAAGAACATCCTTGCACATCGTCACACCTGTCCCTTCTTCTCTGCAACCTTCCGCAAGAGCCAGCTGCACCATGCCTCCATCCCCTCTCCAGTCACGCAGGAAACCTCCTCGACCGTCATGTTGGGGTGGAGCGTCAGGATATCCTCCTTTGCCGTCGCCATGTCAAAATTGCAGTACGGCAGGATATCCACCTTGTTCAAAAGGGCGATTGAGGACTCCTTGAATATCAGTGGGTATTTCATCGGCTTGTCATCGCCCTCTGTAATCGAAAGCACCACTCCCTTGTCATCCTCCCCGACATCAAACTCCGCAGGGCAGACAAGATTTCCCACGTTCTCCACAATCAAGAGGTCGATAGCATCCAGATCCATTTTCTGCGCCACTCTCTGCACCATTGCCGCATCGAGATGGCATCCGCCGCTCGTATTGATCTGGATGACGGGAACATCATGCTTTGCAATGCGGTCAGCATCCTTGCTCGTAAAAAGGTCGCCCTCAATAACAGCCATGTTCAGCTTGTCCTTCAACCGTTCCATAGTCTTTTCCAAAACAGATGTCTTGCCTGCTCCGGGCGAACCCATCAGATTTATGGCATAAACCTTCTTCTCTGCAAACAATGCCTTGTTTTCTGCCGCAATACGTTCATTTTCCCCCAAGATATTTTTCATGACCTGAATCTCCATGTCACTCCACCTCCAAGTACTCTACCTGCATCTCCCGTCCCGACTGCACGACCAGCACGCCCTCACTGCATTCCGGACACCAAAAATTATAATGCTCAACATGAAACTCCTTGCCGCATTTACTGCATTTCCCCATGAGAGGAACCTTGCGGACAGAAAGACCTGCCCCTTCCGCTATCGTTCCTGCAGAGATCATGCGAAAGGAAAATTCCAAGGATTCCATCTCAACGCCTGACATCTCTCCCAGCAAAAGACCTATCTCCTGCACCCTCCGTGCCTGATTCCTTTCTGCATAGTCGAGCGCAATCTCAAGAATCCCCTCCGCAATCGACATCTCATGCATTTTTTTATTCCTCCGCACAGCAAAATATATTCTCTTGGATTATAACGCAGTTATTCAAGAAAATGCAACGCAATCTCCTCAAAATGTGGTATAATTAGCATAGTTGTGCTTGGAAGATTGTGAAAAGTTTTACATTGCTTTGCTTAGGCTGTGTGAATTGGCAGCAGAAACAGGCACATCGTCCTTTTGAATCCATCTGAAAAAGCTGGTACTGCTTAAGAAAGCATCTGAAAAAAACAAAATGCGAGGAGATTCTATGAAAAAGTTAATGCTCGGCAACCAAGCCTTGGCTCGTGGCTTGTATGAAGCCGGATGCAGCGTGGTTTCAAGTTATCCCGGTACTCCAAGTACCGAGATTACGGAGGAAGCCGCAAAATACGACGAGCTTTACTGCGAATGGGCACCAAATGAAAAAGTAGCGATGGAGGTCGCTTTTGGCGCATCGCTGGCAGGCAAGAGAAGCTTTTGCGGAATGAAGCACGTCGGGCTGAACGTGGCGGCAGACCCCTTGTATACCTGTTCCTACACAGGCGTAAATGGCGGTATGGTTATCTGCGTAGCAGACGATGCAGGTATGCATTCATCGCAAAATGAGCAGGATTCCAGACATCATGCCATTGCGGCAAAGGTTCCCATGCTGGAGCCTGCGGATTCCAAGGAGGCTCTCGCTTTTGCGAAGGCTGCTTTTGAGCTGTCCGAGGAATACGATACACCTGTCATCCTCAAGATGTGCACGAGAGTGGCACATTCCCAATCCATAGTCGAGACAGGCAATCGTGTCATGCCGCCCGCAAAAACCTACAATAAAAATATTGCCAAGTATGTCATGATGCCGGGAAATGCCATTGCACGTCATCCCGTAGTAGAGGAACGCACGGCTCGCCTTACGGAATATTCCAACCAATGCCCGTTCAACCGCATCGAAATGGGCGGCAAGGAACTCGGCATCATTACCGATTCTACATGCTACATGTATGCCAAGGAGGTCTTTGGCGACAAAGCAAGCATTTTAAAGATTGGCATGGTAAACCCATTGCCGACAAAGCTGATACAGGACTTCGCTTCCCAAGTAGAAAAGCTGGTCGTCATTGAGGAGCTTGACCCTATTATCGAAAACCATTGCAAGCAGTTAGGGCTTGCCGTGCAAGGCAAGGAGCTTTTCCCAATCTGCGGAGAATTCTCGCAAAACCTGATTGCAGAAAAGCTTGGCATGCCGGTACCCGAAGGGAAAAAGCTGGACGAGGTTCTGCCGAAGCGTCCGCCTGTCATGTGCGCAGGCTGCCCGCACAGGGGACTTTTCTATACCTTAGCAAAAAACAAGGTAACCGTACTTGGCGATATCGGTTGTTATACTCTTGGAGCTGTTGCTCCGCTGTGCGCTATGGAGCTGACGCTTTGCATGGGTGCCTCCATCAGTGCGATTCATGGCTTCAACAAGGCATGTGCCGAGGAAAGCGAAGGCAAGACTGTTGCCGTGATTGGTGACTCCACGTTCATGCATTCCGGCATGACAGGACTTGCCAACATCGCTTACAACCAAAGCAATTCAACGGTCATCATCTTGGACAATTCCATCACGGGCATGACGGGACATCAGCAGAACCCGACAACAGGCTACAATATCAAGGGAGACCCTGCCGGAAAAATTGACCTTGAGGCACTTTGCCGTGCCATGGGCTTTTCCCGCGTAGCCGTAGTAGACCCCTATGACCTTGCGGCATGCGACAAGGTCATCAAGGAGGAGCTGGCAGCCAGTGAGCCATCCGTCATCATCAGCCGCCGTCCCTGCGCACTTCTGAAATACGTCAAGCACAAGAAGCCACTGAAGGTAGACACAAGCAAATGCGTTGGCTGCAAGTCCTGCATGAAAATTGGCTGTCCTGCCATCAGCATGAAAGACGGCAAAGCAAGCATTGACACGACCCTTTGCGTGGGTTGCGGTGTCTGCGGGCAGCTTTGCAAGCTCAAGGCTCTTGTTGCAGAGGAGGACTGACAGACAATGACTACGAACATTATGATTGTCGGCGTAGGAGGGCAGGGTGCCCTTCTCGCCAGTAAGCTTTTGGGACATCTCTGCCTTCAGGAAGGCTATGATGTTAAAGTTTCCGAGGTACACGGCATGAGCCAAAGAGGTGGAAGCGTCGTGACCTATGTACGTTTTGGCGAGAAGGTTTACTCCCCCATTATCGACAAAGGCGAGGCAGACTTTATTATCTCCTTCGAGCAGCTCGAAGCCGCAAGATATCTGGAGTTCCTCAAGCCAGACGGACGCATCGTAACCAACATACAAAAAATCGATCCTATGCCCGTAATCGTCGGTGCCGCCCAATATCCTGAGGACCTGATTGGAAAAATGACGGAAAAGGGTGCAAAGGTGGACGCTATGGACTGCTTGTCACTTGCCGAAAAGGCTGGTTCTGCAAAGGCCGTCAATATCGTTTTAATGGGCAGGCTTTCCAAATATTTTCCGTTGCCAAAGGAAAAATGGGAACAAGCCATCAAGGAGCTTGTACCGCCGAAATTTGTAGAGCTTAACCTCAAGGCATTTGCACTGGGCAGGGAAGAAGCCTGACCGTCTTTGCCGGCAGATTTCCTCCTTCGGCAAATCTGCGTAAATATACCAACGCACGAAAGGACACTACAGTACGATGAGCAACTATTATCAGAAAGAATTTGAAACGATGCCTCGCGAGCAAATCGAGAAGTTGCAAAGCGAGCGGCTCGTTGCGCAGGTAAGGCATGTGTACGATAACGTAGAAATGTATCGCCAGCGTATGCAGGAAGCCAATATCAAGCCAGAGGATATTCACGGCATTGAGGATTTGCACAAGCTTCCTTTTGTCACCAAGGACGACCTAAGAGAGCAATACCCTGACGGCATGCGTGCCGTGCCGCTTTCCAAGTGCGTGCGCATTCATTCCAGCAGTGGAACGACAGGAAAGCGTATCGTCGTCTTTTACACGCAGGAGGACTTGGATCTTTGGGAAACCTGCTGTGCCAGAGCGATTGTCGCAGCTGGTGGCTCGAAAAACGATATCGTACATATCTGCTACGGATATGGCCTGTTCACGGGAGGCATGGGATTCCACGGCGGATCGCACCAGCTTGGCAGCCTGACACTGCCGATGTCAACAGGCAACACGGAACGCCAGCTGCAATTCATGACAGACCTTGGTTCTACCATTCTTTGCTGTACGCCCTCCTATGCCCACTTCCTCGGTGAGGAGGTTGCGGCAAGAGGCTTGAAGGATAAGCTCAAGCTCAAGGCAGGCATATTCGGCGGTGAACCATGGACAGAAGAAATGCGCCATAACATCGAAGACCTGCTCGGCATAAAGGCTTATGACATTTACGGCTTGACGGAGATTTCCGGCCCGGGCGTTGCCTTTGAATGTGAGGCGCAAGCTGGCATGCATATCTCCGAGGATCATTTCATACCAGAGATCATTGACCCGGAAACAGGCGAAGTCCTGCCTGACGGAGAGACTGGAGAGCTTGTTTTCTCAAGCATCACGAAAAAAGCCTTTCCGCTGCTCCGCTATCGGACTCGTGACCTGTGCTACCTGACACACGAGAAATGCTCCTGCGGACGTACCTTCGTCCGCATGCACAAGCCGACAGGACGCAGTGACGACATGCTGATTGTCAAGGGCGTAAACGTATTCCCATTCCAGATAGAAACCGTGCTTCATAAGCTTGGCTACTTGTCAAACTACATGATTTATGTAGACCGTATCGGCACAAAGGATACGATTGACGTACATGTAGAGCTTACCTCGGAAATGGCTGAGAACAGCAATCTGAATATCGAACGCTGCCAAAAAGAAATTTCTTCCGGACTGAAATCCATGCTTGGCATTGTTGCAGGGGTAAAGATTGTTCCTCCGCAAACGATTCCAGTATCGAAGGACAAGGCGGTACACGTACAGGACAAGCGAAATCTATATCGGTAAACATACAGCCATGCAGGTTATCCCAAAACCTGGCATGGCTCTAATTTTATACTATATTTTCTAAACATAAAGGAGCTTTTGCTTATGACTATCAAAAATAAATTGGGGCTTACGGATGCCATAGAATTGGCACATACAGAAGAACGCCTAACCAAGAAACGTGCTCTGGAATTGTATGACGGTAAGATTCTTGACCAATTTCCAGTAGGTACCTTTGCAGGATTGAAATCCATACATAGATATTTATTTCAAGATATCTACGAGTTTGCCGGACAGCTCCGCACAGTCAATATAGCTAAAGAACATTTCCGTTTTGCCCCGGTGTTATATCTGGAAGCTGCGTTGCACAACATAGATAAGATGCCTCAAGACACTTACGAGCATATCATCGAAAAATATATCGAAATGAATGTTGCCCATCCTTTCCGTGAAGGCAATGGCCGCAGCACTCGAATCTGGCTTGATTGCATCTTAAAAAAAGAGCTGGGCATGGTAATCGACTGGAGCCAAGTAGATAAAGAAGATTATCTGTTTGCCATGGAACGCAGCCCAGTGCGAAGCAAGGAAATAATGTTTCTGCTAAAAGAAGCCTTAACCAGTCAAATAAATAACCGCCAAGTTTACATGAAAGGAATCGATGCTTCCTATAAATATGAAGGGTACAACACCTTCAAAACCGAAGACATTTGACATACTCCCCATGGCTAAAGCCATGGGGAGTATGTCAACGCTCCGGAGATATTTATGGTTACTGCAAAGACTGAATTAGATGAGCCTCTTCCTTCAAATTATAGCCTGTTCTTATGTTCTGTTCGGAAGATGAGCTTGAGAGCATTCTTTCAATCATCAAGTCTAATGTATGTGCAGATGTTCAGATTTCGCATCAAACAAAAGAACTTTTGAGAAAGATGTTTGCTAGGGAAGAAAAGAAGAACGGATTTAATGCTGGGGGGCAATAAACGCAAAAGGAGCGTGGCAAAATGCCACGCTCCTTTTGCGTTTTTAACTAACGACGAATCCGACCATTCACCGACGGATAGCAATGCGGAACGTCTCAAGTTTTTTCGCCATTCGACACCCTCGCATCGAACCGCTTTTTCTTGTTTGGTTTTATCACAATTCATTCTTCCTGTCACTATAGAGTGCTGCATGCAGCCATAGCACAACTCTAAAAAATTTGCTATACTTTTCTTGCCACAGCCTCACCAGCTAAATAGGCAGGGGAGGAGGTTTTGACATTGACTATATTCGATTTTTTGCTCTCGCTGCTCATCAGTATACTGGGAAGCATCCTAGGAACGCTGTTGTTGCAGTTGCTGGGGCGGTAGAAGCAACCGCCATTGTGGCAACCAGTTGGGCATAGTCTAACCAACTATGCAAAAACGCCCCTGCGGTAACCAGCCGTAGGGGCGTTTTCATTTGGTCTTGATACGACTATATTCGATTTCTACACCCAGTATATCATGCCATCACAGATATTTCAACCGAAAAAACAATTCGGGATGAAATTCATCCCGAATTTAAGTAGAATCCCCACGGTGGAAACCGTGGGGATTCTTAGTACCATCAGAAATTATACCATTCTCAAACAAACAAACCAAACAAATTAACTTTTTACGATTTCTGTAAAATCAGACCAGTCTTCAACCTTGAATGCTCTTATATCTCTTACGCTTTTTTTGAACCATTCAATACGCGACAATTTATTTATTGCTTTATAAACAGTTGCCAAGCTATCTTTCTCTGAATTGTTGATATAGACACTTCCCTGCGTCCAGTCAAATCCCAACATTTCCAGTTCCTGCCTTATTTCGTCATAAGCTCTATTATAAGTGTCTCCATATTCTTTTTTTAAATCATCAATCTTTAAATCAAAAGCTATTGCATACATGATTATTCCTCCAGTCACTCATTGCTTAATTTTATCACAATTCATTCTTCCTGTCACTATAGAGTCTCCAAAACGGAATAGAAAAAGCCGTGAGGTACGAACTTGGCTCTCCGTTCCGCTGGATGGACAGATACGGAAATCACGAATCTGTTGCTGTACATCGAAAGCGGTGACGAGAAATACAAGCCGAAGCAGTCAGTGGTGGTGCGAAGGGATGAAGAAGGTTTCACCAGATGAACGGCGTTCCCTTTCTCTTGGACGATAACAGGCAGTCTGTTTGCGTCAAGGGCAAGCCTTTTCGGTGCTTCTCACCCTTGACACAGCCTGACTGCCTGTTGCGACGGTGAGAAGGGAAACGCCGTGAATTAGGCATATATGCTTGAAATAGCTGTAGTAGCGTGATATACTCAAATTAAGCTAAGAAGTTGGTGAGTTCCGTTAAGGAACAAAAGAAGCCCCACGGTCTGACCACCGTGGGGCTTCTACTTTTTAGAGAGAGCTACCTCTTAGGCTAGTTGCTCACCATCTACCGTTTAGCCATTTTCAGATATAGTAGCTAGTTATACCTGCCATCACAGAGATTAAAAAATGTACACCACAAACAAACAAAAGTTATCCACAAATATTTATTTGTTTGTGTATATTTGTAATGCCTTTTCTTTTATAACGCCATTGTTCAAGAAAATGCTATAAGCATTTTCCCTCCAATTCGCGTTTCAACGAAGCGGGAATTATGCTCGCCGCTTGTTAAAATTTGGCTTCCCCCCTTACAGCAAGCTGTTGAAGAAGGGGACATCTTTAGCTTCGTTATCACGTTACATTTCTAATCTTATTTTAATGTTGCTCTCTTGCTTTTTGAAGCAAGAAATAGTATGCTTATATCCTGCAAGTATGAGTTATCCCGCTTTTGCTTGCAGAAGCTCATGCGATACGTATCGTGAGCTTCGGGGGCATTTATCCCAATCCAGTCCCCAGATACATTCTTTACTCAATTTAACAACATATTTCCTAGGAAAAACGCCGTCGGAGCTTCCCGCTCCCACGGCGTTTTTCTGTGTCCCAGATTCCTTATTCTCTTACAAGAATCTTTCCTATCTCAACAATGTACATCACATGGTAGCCATTGTTCGGATCGTCCGAATACCATTTCTTCTGCGATTCATCAAGGAAAAACTCCTCGCCCAACGGCTGCGCATAAAGCTTGCGGCAGAAAAATGTCAATTCTGCCTCCTCGAAATAAGCCTGCGCCTCGTCCCGAAGCACCGTAAGACCGGATTTTGCTATCTTATCCTCGTCACGCCCCGATACTGTGCCAAAATAATTCATCATCTGGCGGCGTTCCTCGCCAAACACGGAAATCGTCACACCATCTGACTGATCCAAAAGCTCCTTCGTATAACGGCTGGGACGGAGAAACAAGTATGCTACGTTCTTTCCCCACAGAACTCCCATACCGCCCCACGATGCCGTCATGGCATTCAGCTTTCCTCCAGCCTCTGCACCGATGAGAAGCCAATCCTTCCCTATCGTCCGAAATACATTGCGGTCCAATTCCTCTGCCTTAATTTCCTTGCATGCCATAAACCCTCACCATTCCTTTCTAATATTTGAAAACACCGCATTTATCCACGAACGATGCACGTTATCCACAGCATTCCTGTGAACAACCTGTGCGTTTTGTGGATAATCCAGTATTTATGCCCAATCATTCCTCATCCTCTATTAGCTTTCCAAGGACATAGAACGTCCCCTGCGACTTTGCATAGAGCTTGCCATCCTCGTCAAGAATCTCGCTCTCGCAGGACATCATATGCCTTCCATCATGCAGCACTCTTCCCACAGCAATAATCTTTTTCGTCATAGGAACCGAATGCATAAACTCCATGCTCAAATTAACGGTAACGACCTTCTTGTTCATCGCTAGGCATGCCGCCCCCGATGCCGTATCTGCCAGAGTGAGCAATACCCCTCCATGCACGATTCCATAAAGGTTCGTATGCTCCTCCTCCACGCGCAGCGTCAGCCACACAGAGCCATCTTCCCTTGGCTCTGCCTCAATATGAATGTATTCCATAAAAGGATGCCCGTGATAAAAAGCCATTAAACGCTCCTGCAATTCCGTCAGCTTTCCGTCCATTCCAATCTCCCTTCCTGCTCCCAATGCACCGTCATTTTCCCGCCGGTATCATAAACATCACCTATTTCAAAATTACTGCAGCGTACAGATTTTCATTCCCCTTTTCCCCGCATGACAGAAATCGCTGTCCCTGCCAGACAGATAAACGTAAAAAGAAAGAAAATCTGCTGTATCCCCGCTTCCAGCGAAGCAAGATATCCTCCCCCTGTTGCAGAAAGGACATAACGGTTCAAAAGAAGCGTCACCATCGCCATGCTCATTCCCTGCCCCAAGACCCGCATGACGGAAAAGATAGACGTTGCAACGCCCATCTGGGAAGGATGCACCGCCCCCATAATCGCATTGCTGTTCGGGGAAGAGAAAAAGGCAAAGCCTATGCCGATCAGCACCAAAATAATGCCAACCTGCCAAACAGGTGTCGCCATGCCAATTCCGGAAAGAAAGGCAAGTCCCATGGTTGTCAGCCCCATGCCAAAGCTTGCCACGATTCTGGGCTGCACCTTGTCAGAAAGACTGCCCGCCCAAGCAGAAAGTGCCGCCATCATGAGTGGCTGCAAGAGAAGCACCGCTCCTGCCTGCGATTCCGTGAACCCATGCAGCAGCTCCAAATAGAGGGAAAGCAAAAAGCTGATAGCAAATGTCGCACTGTAGTGCAAAAGCGCCGCAAGGTTCGACATGGAAAACGTAACATTACGAAAAAGCGACAGCTGGATGAGAGGATGTTCCGATGCCATCTGCTCCCAAAGGAACACCGCACCGAATATCGCTCCCACTACAACGATCCAAACTGCCAAAGGCTGCGTCTCAAAAACAGAAATGCCGTACAGGATACAAAGCATAGAAACCGCATAAAAAAACGAGCCTCGCAGATCCATCTGCCCGCCTTTTTCCCCATACCACTCGTCAACGACCTTGCTGCCCAAATACCAGCTGGCAAAAACAACCACCGCTGTCACGAAAAAAATCATGCGCCAGCCAAAAAACTCTGCAATCGCGCCGCCTAAAAAAGGTCCCGTTGATATTCCTGCATAAGTAAAAGAGACGGAAATACCAAGAACCTTCCCCCGTTCCTCCGGCCTGTGCGAAGAAACCAGTATTGCAATTCCCGTACTGAAAATCATCGAGATAACGATTCCCTGCAAAAAGCGAACAAAAATCAGCATTTCTGCCGAAACAGAAGCACCGCAAAGCAGGCTTGTCACGAAAACGCCGGAAAGTCCCCAAAGAAATACCCGCTTCCTTCCCCGAAGATCCGCCAGCCGTCCAAATGGAAGCAGGACACAGGCAGAACCAAGCAAAAATGCCGTCAGCAACCAACTCATCTGCACCGCAGGAACACCAAACTCCACGGCAATCGCAGGAACAGCAACGGTCATCGCGCTTGCCATAAACGGGCAAATAAAGGAAGATATCAGGACAGCCGCAAGCGTATAGCTTTTTTGTGTCATAAAAATACCCCTATTCCCAATAAAGAAAATAACATAATGAAAAAAGCAGCACGCAATGCGTACTGCTGAACTGACTGGTGCTCACTGAGGGACTCGAACCCCCGACCCCCTCCATGTGACGGAGATGCTCTACCAACTGAGCTAAGTGAGCCTTTGAAACCGCCCGCAAACACCGCAGGACTTCACGAACCTGTTCACCATTATACACCCATCCCCAGAAAAATTCCACAATTTTCTAAAGACAAGCCATTGACCCGCCAAAAGAAACAAAAAAGCTCTTGCCAACCGCAAGAGCTTCAATTCCAATGGTGGGGTTAACAGGATTCGAACCTGTGACCTCCACGATGTCAACGTGACGCTCTAACCAACTGAGCTATAACCCCGAATCAACGGTACTTATTGTACTACATCACATAAGAACTCGTCAAGCATTTTTTATGCCAGCAAAAAAGCAAATCCTGTTCAATCTCCAAGAGCGTCCTTTTGCGATACATAGGTCTTCTTTTCGTAGCAAGCAAAACATTCATCGACCAATTTTTCATCAGGCTTCGGCGTAACAAGGCTCACCACCGGAACAAGAACCAATCCCACAAGCATAGCAACCACGCCGCAGTTAATAGGGCTTTGGATCATTGCCGGCAGGAGGGATTTATCCAAGAGGTCAATCAGCGTAATCCCTGTTCCCCAGATAAAGCAAGCCCAGCAAGCAAGCTTCGTTGTCCTTTTCCAATAAAGTGAATAAAGGAAGGGTGCCAAGAAAGAACCCGCCAATGCTCCCCACGAAACACCCATGAGCTGCGCAATAAAGGTAACGGAACTTTTGTACTGGATCATAGCAATGATTGCCGAAATAGCGATAAACACAACAATGAAAGCTCGAATCATCCGTACCTGCGCCTTGTCTGACATATCCTTCTGAAAGGTGTTCTTGATAAAATCTATCGTCAGCGTGGAGCTGGAAGCAATAACCAGCGAGGAAAGCGTGGACATCGAGGCAGAAAGCACCAAAATAACCACGAAAGCGATCATTGCCGGCGATAGGTTCTGCAGCATCGTTGGAATGATGGAGTCAAAACCATTGGCAGCAATATCAATCTCATCGGAAAACAATCTTCCAAAACCACCGAGGAAATAACAGCCTCCTGCTACCACAAAAGCAAACAGGGTAGAAATGACAGTCCCCTTTTGAACAGAATCCTCATCCTTGATTGCATAAAATTTCTGTACCATTTGCGGCAGTCCCCATGTACCGAGCGAGGTCAGGAC
Organism: uncultured Selenomonadaceae bacterium; assembly: GCA_937902665.1. Classification (GTDB taxonomy): domain Bacteria; phylum Bacillota; class Negativicutes; order Selenomonadales; family Selenomonadaceae; genus CALELM01. The sequence continues at coordinate 10,944 of CALELM010000014.1, read as the reverse complement.
AACGACAAAAAACAGGTTCAGTGGATCCGGCCCTAAAAATGAATTGAAGATACCCGGAGTCGTCGTCACGGTTTCGTCCGTCACCCGTGCCAATCCTGCCATAGATTCCATCAAACCGCCCTTGCTTTCCAATACAGCAACTACTACAGCCACAATGCCAAAAAGCATGATGATTCCTTGAATGAAATCATTGATTGCCGTTGCCATATATCCGCCAGCGATAACATAAATCGCCGTCAAAATTGCCATCAGCACAATACAAGCCGAATAATCAATGCTGAACGCCATGCCAAAAAGTCTGGAAAGACCATTGTACAAGGATGCAGTATAGGGTATAAGAAAGACAAAAATAATAGCAGAGGAAGCGATAACCAGCGGCATGCTGTCAAAACGCTTGCCGAAAAACTGCGGCATAGTCGCAGAATTAAGATGCTGTGTAATAATCCTTGTTCGCCGTCCCAAAACTGCCCATGCCAAAAGCGAGCCTATGAGCGCATTTCCTATGCCTGCCCATGTAGCAGAAATACCATAGCGCCAGCCAAACTGCCCTGCGTAGCCAACGAAAACAACAGCCGAAAAATAGGACGTGCCATAAGCAAAAGCTGTCAGCCACGGGCCAACAGACCGCCCGCCAAGCACAAAACCATTCACGTCCGTAGAATACTTGCGGCAGTACAAACCGATACCGATTAAAACCGCAAAATAAAGTATTAAAATAGCAATCTTCACATTAACACCTCTGTTTTATAAAATTTCTCCATTGCAATATTGCGGCTGCATAGAGTGAACAAATAAGAGTCTACCATTCCCGTAAAATTATTGCAATCACAAGCAATCATATTCCCTGCCTTCTGCCAGACCATCTTATCCATCAGCATACATCTTTTTCCGTGTTTTCCTGCAAAACATAGGCATTGCATGGGCAATCCTTTTCACTTAGGATTGATAATTTCACTGACATGATATAAAATTAAGTGTATAAAGGGGAGATTGCCCTTCCTTCATTTGCTGGCAAAATTCCGTATCGTTCACGGCTCTTTGCCGTCCTATCTAAACTGAAGAAAAGAGTGTTGTGATGTTTGTACATGAACTTACCCGAAAAGGCCGTCCGGATGATGTTGCCATTCGCGATCACGGCCGACAATTTACCTATGCCGAATTTTCTGCATGTATCAACGCCTGCCGCAACCGCCTTTACCATGCAGGAGTTCGTGTTGGCGACCGCATTGGCATTTTCTCTCGCAACAGTGCTGAATACATCTTTGCCTATATGGGCGTTGTTTCCCTCGGCGCTATTGCTGTCCCGATTAACTTCCAGCTCAGCAATCGAGAGATTGCCTACATCCTCAAGGACGCAGGCATTGAGCAGATCTTGACCTACAAAAAGCTGCAGCTCAAGGATGCGCTTTCCGCTCTCGGCTATGACAAAAAGATCACGCAGCATGACATTGCCCTGACATCTCAAAGTGATGCTTCCCTGCAGGATGCGCCGTCCCTCCCCGTTTCCTTTGACGAAGCGAATCCTGCCGTCATCATCTACACATCGGGAACTACAGGCTCCCCCAAGGGTGCCGTGCTTTCGCACCGCAATCTCGTCAGCAATGCCGAGCAAATGTCCTTCATGGAGTGCAAAAAGGAGCATGTCGTTCTTTGTGTCCTTCCGATGTACCACTGCTTCGGCTGGACCTGTTCCGTTCTTTATCCATTCTTCTGCGGTGCATCTGTCGTCATTTTGGACTCCTTTGCGCCAAAAGAAACGATTGAAACGATTCGGGACGAAAAGGTAACAGACCTTTACGTTGTCCCGTCCATTTGCAGTCTCCTCACCAAGCTTGCTTCCCCGGAGGACATGGCAACGCTGCGCTTGGTCGTCAGCGGAGGAACGACTCTCCCACTGAAAATCGAAGAGGACTTCATCAAAAAATTCGGTGTCTCCATCTGCGAGGGGTATGGGCTTTCGGAGGCAAGCCCTGTCGTCACCATGAACCCTGCCGGCAAGGAAAAAATTGGTTCGATTGGCCCTGTCGTTCCCGGTGTCCAATGGCGTCTCATTGATGCCGAAGGCAATGACGTAAGGCCGGGAGAAACTGGGGAGTTCATCATCAAGGGTCCTAACGTCATGCTCGGCTATTGGAACCTGCCGGAAGCCACTATGGAAGCTCTCAAAAACGGCTGGCTCCATACCGGAGACGTGGCAAGAGCTGACAAGGATCACTACCTTTATATTGTCGACCGTATCAAGGACATGATTATCAGCATGGGCGAAAACATTTACCCGCGAGAGGTCGAGGAGCTTATTTACCAATTTCCCGGAATCAACGAGGTCGCTGTCATCGGCGTAGATGACAAGCTTCGGGGACAGGCAGGTGCTTGCTTCTACACCTTGCAGGAGGGAGCGTCTCTTGATTTGCCAAAGCTCAAGAAATTCCTGCAAAAAAATCTTGCCCTGTACAAAATTCCGCGAGAGTTCCATGAGCTCAAGGAGTTCCCGCGTACTGCAACCGGCAAGATTGCAAAACGCGTCATATTGAAAAATTTTCTCGAACAAAAAGCTACTGCAAAAAACAAGAGAACGGAGAATCTATGATGCTTGTACATGAACTCAGCCACAATGGAATTCCTTCCGACATTGCAATCAGGGATCACGGCAGACAATTTACCTATCAAGAACTGACAGACAGCATAGCTTCTTGCCGTAATTATCTTTATGAGGCAGGAGTCCGTCTTGGTGACCGTGTCGGTATTTTTTCCAAAAACAATGCTGAATATATTTTCGCCTACATGGCAATCGTATCCCTCGGCGCGATTGCCGTCCCCATTAACTTCCAGTTGAGCAGCAGGGAAACTGCCTTTATCCTAAAGGATGCAGGAATCCGCCATCTGATTACGCACAAGACGCTTGACCTCGGCAAATCCTTGGCTTCCCTCGGTTGCAACGCAGAAATCACGCAGCATGATATCACAGGCATCATATCATCGACAGCAAAGCCTGCACCGTCACTGCCAGAGGACTTTGACGAGAACAAGCCCGCCGTCATCATCTACACGTCGGGAACGACAGGATCTCCCAAGGGCGCTATGCTTTCCCACAAGAACCTTATATGCAATGCCGACCAGATGCTGGATGTCTTGAACGGCAAAAGAACGCATCGCATTCTCTGCGTTCTTCCCATGTACCATTGCTTTGGCTGGACCTGTTCCGTTCTCTACCCTCTCCTCCGTGGCGCGCGTATCGTTATCCTTGACGCATTTGTTCCAAAGGAAACCATCGAAACCATTCGCTCGGAAAAAATTACAGATCTCTACGTTGTCCCGTCCATTTGCAGTCTGCTCACCCGCACGGCATCTCCAGAGGATCTGTCATCTATTCGCTTGGTGATCAGCGGAGGAACAACACTCCCGCTGAAAATCGAGGAGGATTTTGCAAAAAAATTCGGGCTTTCCATCTCCGAAGGCTATGGACTCTCCGAAGCCAGCCCTGTCGTCTGCTTCAATCCCATCGGCAAGAACAAAAATGGATCTATCGGCAAATCTCTCAAGAATATCGAATGGAGGCTCGTTGACACGGAAGGCAACGATGTGCCGCTTGGCGAAGCGGGCGAATTTATCGTCAAAGGACCGAACGTCATGCTGGGCTACTGGAACCAACCAGAAGCCACCAGCAATACGCTCCGAGACGGCTGGCTGCATACAGGTGATGTAGCAAAAGCCGATGAAGAGGGCTATGTCTACATTGTTGACCGCATCAAGGACATGATCATCAGCATGGGCGAAAACATCTATCCCCGTGAGGTCGAGGAGCTTATTTACCAGTTTCCCGGCATCAAGGAAGCCGCTGTCATTGGCATACCGGACAAGCTTCGGGGACAAGCCGGCGCCTGCTTCTATGCACTGCAGGAAAATGCCGAATGTGACGTGCATGAACTGAAAAAGTTCCTGCAAAATAATCTTGCTCTTTACAAGGTGCCTAGAGAATTCCACAACCTCCCCGCACTCCCAAGGACAACCACAGGAAAGATTGCCAAGAGAATTCTTCTTGAAGAATTTACGAAGAAACAAAAGGAATCCTAATAAAAAGCATTCCGGCACAGCAAAATGGCTTGTGCCGGAATGCTTTTTTCGTACATAAAGAAAATTTTAAAGTTCCCAATTTCTCAGGTGTTTTTTGCAACCACTGCCCCTATAACTGCTCCTATAACAGCCGCCGTATTGACATCGCCCTGCGAATAATGCCCATGGTTCTCATGACGTTCTCTTCTCTCGCGTTCCCTCCGTTCTCTTTCAAGCCGCTCATGCTCCTGCCTTTGGCGTTCCCATTCCGCACGTTCACGCTCTCTTTGTTCTCTTTCGAGCCGCTCACGCTCCCGCTTCTGCCGTTCCCATTCCGCACGTTCACGTTCTCTTTGTTCTCTTTCCACCCGCTCACGCTCACGCCTCTCCCGTTCCTTTTCCATGCGCTCACGCTGGTGCTCCCTTTCTATCCGCTGACGTTCTCTTTCAAGCCGCTCTCGCTCCTGTTTCTGCCGTTCTCTCTCAATTCTCTGCTGTTCCGATTCTGGTCCGTGCGGATGAGGCTGCCAATTACCATGATGAAAAGCAACCACTGGCTGGGCAGCCAAAGCAACAGGCACGGCTATCGTGCCTGCCATTCCCAAAGACATGATGCCACACATCGTGACAGCTATCGTTTTTCTAAAAACATTCTTCATAAAAAAAACCATTCCTTTACAGATACATAGTGGCAAATCAACGATGCGATTTATGATGCCCATGATGATGATGCGAATGCGGCGGTGGAGGCGGGCAGCGGTGATGAGGACGTGAACGATACCACGGATAATGCCTCCCAAAAATGACAGAAATACTTACCCCACCACCGCCGCGCCTGCAAGCATATTCTTGTTGTGTCTCCTGTGCAGCTGCCAAGGCATCCGTTGGCAATGCCGCCTCAAATGCAAAAATACTGCAAACTGCCAGCAGAACCCTTGCCATTCTCTTTTTTAATTCTGCTTTCACACCAATCATCTCCCTTTCTGTCCGCAAAACATAATCTCTTTCTCGCTGATGCTCATCCTTTATTTTAAATGATAAACCTTCCATAAAGATGAGTATTTTCTTAATCTTCCATAAAAAAATTCTTAAAAAACACTAAGAAAATCTATATAAAATATTGCAAAAAAGGAAAGACATACGCTATAATGACATTATATATTTTTTGAAACATACAGAAAGGAATTGTTGTCATGGAATCACGTAATCACTTGCTCCTTTCGCGAAAGGACATCGATCCCAAATATCGTCCCAAACTGGATGACATGCTCGCTATTGCAGAAGACTCCGCTTACCTTCTCTCCTCCGAAATCCTTTCTGCTCTCCCTGGCGATGAACGTCTGACCGTCTTAATCAAGTCCGGAAACTCCATCGGCATTATCGAAGACATACCCGCCAATCCCGAGGAAGGGACAGAGGAAAAATATCGCACCATCGTGCTGGATGACATTGCAACTGCAACACTTGCCGAACTAATTTCCTCTCCCAAAAAGAACCGAAAGGAATCAACCGGAAGACCTCCCAAATACAGTCTGGCACAGGAAGGAACCGATATTTTTATCCAGCATGTATACGAAGGGCAATCCATAAAGTCCATTGCAGAAGAACATCACATGAGTCCTACCACAGTTCAGAAACTGCTGAACCGCTCCCGACTGCAAGCTGCCGACAACTTCGTCAATGGCATTTGGCCGCTCTCCAAAGATTCCATTAATTGGGAAAAAAATTTGAAATTGCTTCAATGGGCAATCCAGCACAGCACAGGGATCAAGCGGCAGCAATACGAGGCTCTTTTTCAGCGGATTAAATAATACAATATTTATTTAATGAATTATTTAATCCTTATAAACCCAGTATTTATAGGATTTTGTAATGTGATTTATATAACAATATATATAAATCAAAATTAAACTACATTATTTTTATTATATGCTAATATATAAAACCGCCTTCATTCATAAAAAGACAAAGGCGGTTTTTCGTATTATTACATTATGTCAGCAGGTTTATTATTGTTATTCATAAATAGGCTCAAAATCCTCTGCTCCATGCCCGCAAAGTGGGCAAGTAAAATCGTTTGGCAATGTTCTTCCCTCATGGACATATCCGCAAATCTTGCAGCGCCAGCCCTTGATGGCTTTTCCTTGGCTTTGCGCTTGTGGCTTCGGCTTTACGTTTTCTTGATAATAAGCATAGGTAAGCGGTGGCTGTGTCCCAAGAAGCTTGGCATCCGTGACTTCTGCAACAAAAAGTGTATGCGTTCCCAAGTCCACCTGCGAAACGACCTTGCCACAAAGCACAGCACAAGCTGAGCTTGCAAGGTAAGGTATCCCGTTTTCTGCTGTCGGAAGCTCCCACCCCTTCATCTTGTCAACATTTCTGCCTGACTGATATCCAAAATGTGCTATGGTTTCAAAAGGAACAGTCTGATCCAGAATACTGAGCGTAAATTCTCCGCCTTCCTTTAGAATGTCACAGGTATAGTTCTTGCTGATTACCGTAAGTGCAAGCCGAACAGGATCATTCGCCGCCTGCATGCAAGTATTCGTAATGCAGGCATTGACCTTTTCCCCAGATTTCACGGTAAGCAAAAAAACACCATAACTCAAGGAATACAGGGCTTTGTTTTCCATTCTTGACACCTCCATAAAATGTGTAAGACTGTACGATTTTTTCATTTTTCTATATTCTACATTCTTCCTTACGGCAATTCTAGTGCGAATTTTATGAAAATTTTGCTTTATTTTCCAGTTTTCATCATCATACTGCAAATACGGCGGCTGTGCATTTCCTGCACAACCGCCGTATTTGCCCTGTAAGCCATTTAATGAAGGTAACTAATAGGATTGATTGCCTGACCGTTAATTCGCACCTCATAATGGACGTGAGGGCCTGTACTGAATCCCGTACTGCCCATATATGCTATAACCTGTCCCCTGCGAACGCTCTGGCCTGCCACGACCACTACTTGGCATGCATGGCCGTACCGTGTCATAAGACCGTTTCCATGCTCAATATCCACCATGTTCCCATAGCCGCCGGAATTCCAGCCCGCCACGGAAACAACACCATCTGCCGTAGCCAATATAGGAGTCCCCATATCATTGGCAATATCAATTCCCGGATGAAAATCTGAGCCGTTCCAGCGCAGTCCATAAGGAGAGCTTACGATGCCTTTTGCCGGCCAAATGGATGGGGTCGTGACGCTGAATCCCGGCGTGATAATGCCGCCCCCGCCATATTTTGCCTGCTGCTCCTTTATCTGTTCCTGAAGCTGAAACAGGCTTTCCTTATGCTTTGCCATATCTCTTTCCAGCTGGTCCAGTACCATGCTGACATTTTTTACATCAGGCTGCACATAAGGCCCGCCTTGCCCATTTTGCTCAAGATTTTTTCCCTCACCTTCCTGTGGGGTATCCTCTTTCTTTTCCTGCTCCTCCATAGGAGCTGCACCTGACAAACGGCGGATCTCATTCTCTACTTGAATCAGCTGCTCCATTTGCTCCTGAAGCGTATTTGCTTTCTTGGACAGCTGGAGCAACTGTTCCTGCTGGATGCTGTTTACCTGACGCAGCTCCCCGATCTCCAGCGAATCATTCCTTGAGCTGAATGCACTGTACGCCGCATAGCTGAACGCTCCAATGAAAAGAAACGTTCCGATGACCGCCGATGCAATTCCAAACTGCACCAATCGAAGCGGCAGGTGGAAGCTATGCACGGTCCCACCATCATCGGGAACAATCTTAATCGTATAGATTTTGTCCTCCGACTCACCATTTTCCTTACTCACCTGAAAATTCCTCCAAACCATTTTATTCTTTCTTCATCGCTTCCTGCAAGGACTGCTCTTCTTCCGCTGTCAGCTTGTAGGTGGATTTCCCTGCCTGAATCGGCTTCACATAACAACGGGAAACATCTCGCCCAAAAAGGCTGGACAAAATAATTCCATCATTGTGTGCATCCAAAAGTGCCACGGAATAACTCAAATCACTTCCCATATCCTCAAATGCCGCATAGCGAACCACGCCGATACGGGTGATAGCCGTCTGCAAAAGCTTGTCCATGCGCTTGTTTTCTCCATCCAAGCGGCTGTTTTCCCTTACCACAGCCCTTGTTTCCTCAACATGCGACATCAACATCTTCTCTAGGTTTGCCCCGCCTTCCACGCCAGACATCAGCTTCCTATATTTTTTCTTCATTCTTGACAGTTGAACACACGCATAGATGGAAAGTACCAGAAAAAAAGTTCCCATGACCAGAAAAAATCCTGCAACACCTATCAAATTATCGATTAGCAGGCTATTGATTGCTTGAATATCCAATCGAACCGTCTCTTCCCTTCTTCATGAATTCATATTCGTTAATTTTACTTCATGTTTTCTTGCCTAAAAATGTTTCACGTGAAACATTTTACACAAGGAATCCCTGCTGCGAAGAGAACCTCCGCAATGCTTCAATCTTTTTCTGCTTTAAATCAGCCTGTTCTGCTGTCAGCTGCTGAATAATTCGTTCTAAATCTTCTTCCGAATAAAATTCTATCTCAATTCGGCTTTTTTTCTTCCCAGTAAATATCTTTACCTGCGTTCCCAGACAATGCCTCAGCTTTTCCTCTGCATCACGGACATGAACATCCTGCGATTTATCTTCCCGTTCCTCCATGTTCTCATCTGCGTGAGGTTTTTCCTGCAGTCTCTTTACCAAGGCTTCTGCCTGACGGGCAGATAATTCCTGTTCCTGTATGATAGAGGCTGCCTCGCATTGCATCGCGTGGCTTTCCAGTGACAAAAGAGGTCTTGCCTGCCCCATGGACAAGCTGCCATTTGACAAGTAATCCTGCACCTTTGGCGCAAGCTTCAGCAATCGCAGTATATTGGCAATATGGGAACGGCTCCTTCCCAGCTTCTCTGCCATTGCCTCCTGCGTCAACTGAAATTCCTTCATCAAACGCTGATAGGCAAGAGCTTCTTCCACTACATTGAGATTTTCCCGCTGGATATTCTCTATCAAGGCAATTTCGCTGGTTTCCGCATCATTGTACTCACGAATCATAGCAGGAATCTCTGAAACGCCTGCCAACTTGGCAGCCCGCAGGCGACGTTCCCCTGCAATCAATTCATACTCCTCATTTGGAAGCTTTCGTACCAGAATAGGCTGAATCACCCCATAGGTCTGTATGGAAGTCTTGAGATCCTCCAAAGCCTTCTCATCAAATTCCTTCCTTGGCTGGTATCGGTTTGCCTGAATCCTTGCAACAGGTATCTCCTGAACAGTATCCAAGGATGCCGATGGATCTGGAATCGGATGGCTTTGCAAAAGAGCACCCAGTCCTTTCCCCAATCCTCCACGCGCTTTACTGCCCACGTTGGATAACCTCCTTTGAAAGCTCCATATAAACCTCTGCTCCCTTGGATTTTTTGTCATACGCAATGATTGGCTGTCCATAAGAGGGAGCTTCTGACAAACGGACATTCCTCGGAATCATGGCCTGGTAAACAGCATCTCCAAAATTTTCCCGTACCTCCGCTACTACCTGCTCCGCAAGCTTCGTGCGGGAATCATACATGGTCATCAGCACGCCCTCAACGGCAAGCTCTGCATTCAGATTGTTCCGAACGAGCTGAATTGTATTGATGAGCTGGGAAACTCCTTCCAAGGCATAAAACTCGCACTGAATCGGCATAAGGACGGAATCTGCCGCAGCCAAGGAATTCAGTGTCAAAAGCCCCAAGGACGGCGGGCAGTCGATGATGATGTAGTCATACTGCCCACTCACCTTGTCCAGTGCCTTCTTGAGACGAGTTTCTCTTGAGATGGCAGCAACCAGTTCCACCTCCGCACCTGCCAGCTCAATATTGGACGGCAGAATATCCACATCGAACTCCGTTTTTTGAATCGCCTCCTGAATATCCGTACCATTGATCAGCACATGGTAGATTGTAAAATCCAGCTCCGACTTGTTGACACCAAATCCACTGGTCGCATTCCCCTGCGGGTCGCAATCCACGAGCAGGACTTTCTTTTCCTGAGAAGCAAGGCAAGCACTCAAATTCACGGAGGTAGTCGTCTTGCCCACGCCGCCCTTCTGATTTGCAACTGCTATGATCTTAGCCAAAAAATCATCATCTCTTCTCTTTCAAAATCTTACGCCTTCATGGAAACCTATGATAAAATAATGATATGCTTCTCCCTATGGATGAAACATAAAAGGAAAATGCAGTCAATTATCTTCCACTACCATAATAATATGAAACAAAGAAAAAAGCTATAGAAATGTTTCACGTGAAACACTGAAAAATCCTATCACACTTCATTTGAAAGGAGGGAGTTTTCTTCATGCCCATATACAATGCAATCCTGCGGAAAATTGACGCAGCGGAAACCAAGCGTTATGCAGGACTTCAAAAAGCATTCGACTTTGATCCTGCACGCATCGAAAATGCCTGTGAGGATGCTCTCCTTCTCTCCAACCCCAAGGGCATTTGGACGCTCTACGATTACGATTGCAAAACACATACCATACAAGCAGAGCCTCCCGTCAAGCTCCAAGGAGAAAGCATAGCAAAGCATCTTGCAGGCTGCGAAAAGGTCATCCTCCTTGCTGCAACGATTGGGGAGAACATAGAACAGGCTATCACGAACGGCTTTGAACAGGGAAGCTATACCTCTGCCGTCCTTTTGGATGCCGCCGCAACCACTGCCATCGAGGAAACTGCAAACGAAATGGAACGGGCAATCCGTCCTGCGATGCTCTCCCAAGGGTATGAGATGCGCTTTCGGTTCAGTCCCGGCTACGGCGACTTCCCCATCGAACAGCAAACAGAAATCATGGCACTCAGCCATGCAGGCGAGATTGGCATTTCTCTTTCCTCTGCCCTGATGCTGGTGCCGAGAAAA
>CALELM010000013.1 GCA_937902665.1 uncultured Selenomonadaceae bacterium | reverse complement strand
GCAACTGACTCTTAATCAGTAGGTTCACGGTTCGATTCCGTGGTGGGTCACCATTATGTAGTGAGCGGACTGGTTTATCAGTCCGTTTTTTGTTTCGATAATTTATTTGGAAGGGTAGTAGGAATGAAAATTTTATTGACAAATGATGATGGAATTTCAGCAGAAGGAATACAATCCCTAGCGGAAAAATTTTCACAAAAACATGATGTAGTTATTTCCGCCCCTATATGCCAGCAAAGTGGAATGGCACATGCATTGAGTGTGCATCGTCCGATTGAAATCATGCGGGATAAGGAAGTGGAGTCTAATTATTCAGTGGAAGCATGGAAAATAGATGGGACGCCGACGGATTGCGTAAAGCTTTATTTAGAAGCCTTGTCTGATGAATTTGTACCAGATGTTGTCGTGTCAGGAATCAATCATGGAGCAAATCTTGCGACAGATGTGATTTACTCAGGAACTGTTGGTGCAGCAATGGAGGGCTATCTTCATGGAATTGCTTCAGTTGCTGTTTCGTTGGAAGAAGAATCGGAGATCAGTTTTTCTGAAGTGGCTGCTTTGATGGAGAAGTATTTGGAAGAACATGTTAAGGTTGGCGGAGAGGTCTTTTTCCATAATATCAATTTTCCTAAAAATTTTTATGCGGGGAAAGCAGAGTTCGTGCTCAGCAAGCTGGGAAGACGTGATTATCAAAATGCTTTTCACAAGGTTACGGAAAATGGTCGGGTATTTTATCGAATCGGCGGAACGGTATGGGATCTTGACGATGGAGAAGGAACGGATATTTGCACAGTAAAGAATGGAAGGATTGCTGTAACGCCCTTGCATATTGATTTTACGGATTATGAAGCGTTAACCGAAAGATAAATGAATAAAGATAGTGGAATGATTCGTATAAGGTATGATAAAATAATTACATTATCGTGCATGTTTCTTTTATTTGATGGAGGTATGGAAAATGGAATCCATGATTCGTGACATTAAGCTTGCTCCTTCGGGACATGATAAAATTAATTGGGTAAGGAACTTTATGCCAGTGCTTGCCCAAATTGATAAAGAATATTCGGTAACAAAACCTTTTGCTGGGAAAAAAATTGTGATCACGCTTCACTTGGAGGCTAAAACAGCATACATGGCAAAAGTTTTCCAGCATGCTGGTGCCGAGGTTGCTATTACGGGAAGCAATCCTTTGTCTACGCAGGATGATGTTGCGGCTGCATTGGTAGAGGATGGTCTTTATGTCTTTGCAACGCACGGATGCAGTGCAGAGGAATATGATATGTACATTGACCGTGCGCTTGATATCAAGCCGGATTTTGTCATGGATGATGGTGGAGATCTGGTTCATATGCTCCATACGAAGCGCAGGGAACTGTTGCCGAATATCCTTGGCGGTTCGGAGGAAACAACCACAGGTGTTCATCGTCTTCGGGCATTGGCTAGCCAAGGAAAGCTTGAATTTCCTATGATTGCTGCAAATGATGCATATTGCAAGTATCTTTTTGATAATCGCTATGGAACTGGTCAATCGACATGGGACGGCATCATGCGTACCACGAATCTTGTTATTGCAGGAAAAACCGTGGTAATTGCCGGATATGGATGGTGCGGCAAGGGCGGTGCCATGCGCGCGCGCGGTCTTGGAGCAAATGTCGTGATAACGGAGGTGGATCCTATCAAAGCTGTAGAAGCAGTTTTTGATGGTTTCCGCGTGATGCCGATGGATGAAGCGGCAAAAATAGGTGATATTTTTCTTACTTTGACAGGGGACAAGGATATTTTGTGCAAGCGGCACTTTGAGGTCATGAAGGATGGCGCTATGATGGCAAATTCCGGTCATTTCGACTGTGAAATCAATATCCCCGAATTGGAAGAGCTTTCCGAATCTCGTCGAGCTGTACGCAATAATATCGAAGAATTCAAGCAAAAGGATGGCAGGAAGCTGTATCTTCTTGCCGAAGGTCGCTTGGTAAATTTGGCGGCAGGAGATGGGCATCCTGCGGAAATTATGGATTTGTCCTTTGCAGTACAGTTCTTTTCGGCATTGCATATTGTGAATCATTATGCGGAGCTGGAAAATGGCGTGCATCTTATGCCGGAAGAAATCAATCAAAAAATTGCTGAGATTAAATTGGATTCCATTGGCGTAAAAATTGATTGCTTAACGGACGAGCAAAAGAAATATCTCGGAATGATGTAATAAGGGAGGGAACATGTTATGAAAACTTTGATAAAAAATGCTATGGTACTTTTTTCGGATGGCACGGTAAAGGAGTCGGATATTGCTATTTCGGAGGATATTATCCAAGAGGTAGGAGTTATTTCTCAGGAATTCCATGCGGATACGGTTATTGATGCGAAAAACAAGCTGGCGTTGCCCGGTTTTATCAATGCACATACCCACGCTTCGATGACGCTTCTGAGGAATTATGCAGACGATATGAATCTCATGGATTGGCTGACCAAGGAAATTTGGCCGATTGAAGCAAAAATGCAGGAAGATGATATTTATTGGGGAGCTATGCTTGCAGCAGTCGAAATGATTAAATCGGGAACGACTGCATTTGTTGATATGTATGGACCGAACATGGAAAAAGTGGCAGATGCTGTCGATGTGTCTGGCATGCGTGCAGTGCTTTCTCGTGGGATTATCGGAGTAGCCGATGGAGATAAAAAACTGGAAGAGAATATTTCGCTCTACCATGATTATCATAATGCTTGCGATGGTCGCATTACTGTCATGTTTGGCCCCCATGCACTTTATACTTGTTCTCCTGATTTTTTAAAGAAGGTGGCTAAGGAAGCTGCAAAGGTTGGTGCAGAGATTCATATTCACATGTCGGAAACTATGGGAGAAGTAGAAAATTGCCTGAAGGATTATGGGAAACGGCCTTTTGCACATGTGGAATCCACTGGACTTTTTGAATTGGGTACACTGGCTGCACATTGCGTATGGCTGGATGATGAGGACATTGAGATTATCAAGAGACATGATGTTCGTATAGCACATAATCCGGGAAGCAACATGAAGCTAGCGAGCGGAGTTGCACCGGTGCAGCGTCTGTTGGATGAGGGGGTTTGTGTAGCCCTTGGAACTGACGGAGCATCCAGCAACAATAATTTGGATATGTTGCAGGAGATTCAGCTTGCCGCTTTGCTAGGAAAGGTTCATACTCTTGATCCTCTGAATGTATCTGCATGGAGTGCCGTGCAGATGGGAACCATGAATGGAGCAAAGGCTGTCGGGATTTCGGATATTGGACGTATTGAGGTAGGCTGCAAGGCGGATATTATATTGATGTCTATGCAGGGGGCTGATTGGTATCCCAGACATAATCTTATTGCGCATCTTGCGTATGGTGCAAATTCTTCAGCAGTTGATACGGTTATGGTAAATGGAAAGCTTTTGATGGAAAAGAGAAGGTTGCTCACATTAGATGAGGAACGTATTTGCTATGAGGCAGAACGCGTTGCAAAAAATCTTGCAGCAAAATAAGAAATTCAGGGGCTGTCGCTTGTGGTTGAGAATATGCGTCAGCCCTTTGTTTTTAGTGTGGTGATTATTAAAATGAAAAAGAAACTGGCGAATACAAAAAAATCAGGAAAGTCATCTAAAATGAGTAAACCGAAAAACGAAATAGCTTCTTCCGGTCGAAGATATGAATTGATGGGAATTGCTTTTCTAAGCATAGGCTGCATTTCCCTTTGCGGTATATGGGGTTTCAATGTCGGATTCGTAGGAAGTTATTTTGCAAAGTGTATGGAGTACCTTTTTGGTATTGGAGCAATCATTGTCGCTTTGTTTATTGCATTTATTGGTTTTGTTTATATGTCAAGGCATCATGGAATTGTTTTTACTGTACGTTTTATGGGGTTTGCGGCATTGTTTTCCTTTGTTTTGGCGATTTATCATCATTTTGTTGTTTTGCCGGGCGAAGAGATTCTGCCAGCCAGTCTCTTGCGTGGTGGTGGATTGCTGGGAGGCGGACTGCTGTTTTTGCTGAGGAAGTTTTTTGGAGTAGATGGTGCGTTAATTTTGCTTTGCGGTGGTTCTCTGGGATCAATCCTGTTGGCTACGCATTGGTCGCTTGCAAATGGTATTCAAAAAACGCAGAAGCAAGCCGCTAAAGGAGTTGCTGTAGCAAGTGAAGGGTTGAATGTCACTTATGAAAAAATAACGGATATTGGGGATCGTGTAGAGGAACAACTGATGGAAACTGTTCGAGAGAAATTCCAGCAGGTAAAAGATGCCAGAGAAGAACATCGTCTTAGCAAGAAAAGTTTCCATGATGTCGAATTGGATGATAATGAAAAAACTGCTACGGCAGATGAAACCGAATTGGAGAAAAATGTAAGCGTAGGGAAGAAGTCAACAGAGGAATATGATTTCTTTGGTGAGAATGACTTGCAAGAAAAAAAATCCTTTACGATTGAATACGGGAATCGCAAGGGGGGAGAGGAAGCAGAAGATTTTTCTCCAAGCAACGAAAGGGAAATGGAACCTGTCAGTTTGATTGGCAGGGAGGACGGTGTCAAGGGGAATATGGACATGCAGGAGCCAGCAGAAGTTGCAGAAGTATCTGCTGCGATGGAAAAACCGTATGAAATTCCACAGGTAACGCATATTCTTTCCAAGTATTCTAAGAAGAAGAATGCAGCACTTGAGATTGAAATTGAAGAAAAAGCAAGAATCTTGGCAAAGACCTTAGAAGATTTCCGAGTAAAGGCAACTATCATTAACGCATGTCACGGTCCTGCAGTAACACGCTATGAGCTTGAGCCTGCACCGGGTGTAAAGGTTAGTAAATTTACGAATCTTGCAGATGATCTGGCATTGAATCTAGCAGCATTTTCTGTTCGTATAGAACCTATTCCTGGAAAGGCTGCTATAGGTATAGAGGTTCCCAACAAGGAACTGGAAGGCGTACAGCTTCGGGAGGTTCTTGAAAATGAAGAATTTTCAGAAGCAAAATCAAAGCTGACAGTAGGACTGGGAATGGATATTGGCGGACAGGCAATTTTTGCCGACCTTGCCAAAATGCCACATTTGCTGGTAGCAGGTGCAACTGGTTCAGGAAAATCGGTATGCATCAATACGTTGATAACGAGTGTTCTTTTTAAGGCAAAGCCAGATGAGGTAAAGTTTATTTTAATTGATCCTAAAATGGTAGAGCTTTCTAATTACAATGGAATTCCTCATTTGATGGTTCCCGTTGTGACCGATGCAAAAAAAGCCGCTTCTGTGCTTAATTGGGCTGTACAAGAAATGGAAAAGCGATATGCGAAATTTGCTGAACATGTTGTACGCAATATGGCGACCTACAACGAGAAATTCCCAGACGATAAAATGTTTGCGATTGTTATTATCATAGATGAGCTGGCAGACCTTATGATGGTTGCTCCGCATGATGTAGAGGAGGCTATTTGCCGTTTGGCGCAAAAAGCCCGTGCCGCAGGAATTCATTTGGTTCTTGCTACGCAAAGACCGTCTGTTGACGTAATTACGGGTATCATTAAAGCGAACATTCCATCGAGGATTTCCTTTGCTGTATCATCACAGATTGATTCCAGAACGATCTTGGATGCAAGCGGAGCAGAAAAACTTTTAGGCAAAGGCGATATGCTGTTTTATCCGGTGGGTAGCTCAAAGCCCAAACGTGTGCAGGGAGCATTTATCAGTGATCAGGAAGTAGAATTTTTGTTGGACTTCATTCGTTCCCAAGGGCAGGTGGCGGAAGCAAATGAAGAAATCATTTCATTTACGGAAAATGCGATGAAAGAAGATGCCGACAAAGAAAAAACAAGTAAGGATTCGCCTAAAATGGATGCCTTGATGGAAGATGCTGTTGAATTCATTATAACAACGGGGCAAGCTTCCGCATCGGGGATTCAAAGGCGTTTTAGTGTGGGATACAGTCGAGCAGGACGTATTGTTGATACTATGGAACAGCTAGGAATCGTGGGAGCTCCTATGGGAAGCAAGCCGCGTGAGATTCTGATGACTTTGGAAGAAGCAATGAACCTGTTGCATGAGATTCAAAATTCATAAATAAGAAATCGTAACGGCACAATCACCGTTACGATTTCTTAATCTCGAAACATGGATATGTTTTTATTGATAACTTCTCCCATTATCATTTTTCCTTGAATATCAGGATGTAACCCATCAATGGAAAAACTGTAATCCATGGAAGTTTTTGTTTTGTCATAAAAATATGGTTCAATGTCAATATGAAAGGGTAATTGACGAATATAATTATTGATTTGGTTCATTTTTTCACGCCATTTGAAATCTGTTGATGTTTGGAAGGCATACTGAATGTTTTGTGGGTTGATTGGCATAAGTGTCAAGAAAATTGGGCGAATGTCATATTCCTCACATAATTCCTTTAAGCGGTTAATGTCGAAAATCACATCATTGGCTGAAATGCTTGGATCTCGCAAACTGTTAGTGCCGGTGAGAATGATAAGGTTTCTAGGCTGAAAGGGAAGTACATCTTGTGCAAAGCGTTTCAAGGTAGTACTAGAGGTATCGCCGCTGCGTCCGAGATTTAGCACTGGAAAATCCAAATATGTAGTGTAACTGTATTCGAGAGAACAAGGCGGATAGGAAACGGCTCCTCCTCCATGTGTGATGCTGTCTCCAAGTGCAGCCACTCGAACACGGTTTTTTTGTTTTGAGACAACAAATTTTTCTGTGTCAGAATATTTACCAATCGTGTTTCCGTTGGCATCAATAGCACGGACTCTCCAATAATATTCGCCGGCAAAAGGACGTGCGTATTCATCATAACAGGAAGATGCAGTGACGCTTTTTCTCCACACACCGTTTTCAGAAGGATGTATCGAGTTTTCTTCCGTAGGTGGATGTACCAGAAGCTCTACTTCATAATTTTGGATTCCATTTAATGGAATCCAAGTATAAACAGGATAAATCGGTTGCTCAAAATTTGGCAACTGATCAAAATTGTTAATCAAAGGTTTGTCAGGAAGTGGCAAATCAGGGTCAATAAAAAGCGGTTCAGCGGTTGAAAATTCACCGATTGCTTCATGATGCAAGCCTAATGCACGAGCGCGCCAATAGATGTTTTTTTGGTTGGAATATGGCTTTAAATCTGCCTGCCATCCATTCGAAAATATCTTTCGCGTGCTAAAAAGGTGATTGTTCTTAGAAAGTTCCGTTCCACATTCTTTGTCAGGCAGACCCGATAGGATTTCAACTTCATAGCATACCGCATTAGGAACATTGTGCCAAACAAGAAAAGGCATAAGACTAGCTGGGTTTTGTTCTGTATAGCGGTAAATAGGTATTGGGCGAATAGGATTTTCATAAATTGGATTAGGAATCATCTCTGAAGGATTGCCTATGCAGCCTAAAAGACCGCAGGCAGTAACGCGATAAAAGGTTGGAATACCGGGGGAGGATGCAATACAGGTAGAAGAAGTTGTGTACTGACTGGTGATAAAATGATATTCCGGTTCATCGTCTACAAGTCCTGTAGTCTTTGAATAGGTGTCGACTTTATAAAAGCAAGGATATGGCAGTTTGTTCCAGTGAAGAGCCAAGTTTGCACTGCCATCAAAAGCAATTGTCGTCTGGAGGCTAGCTTCATTCAAATCGAGAAGATTTGTTTTTTCAGCAACTAGCGTGTAAAGCAAGGAAAACATAGATATAATCAAAGTGAATGCAATGAATTTTTTCATAAGCGCTCCAAAAATTTGATGTATTTAATAAACGTCATCATTATATCATAAATGCCGGTAATGTGCAGAAGATAAATTATGCTTCTCCGTATTCATTGGCATGAGTTTTTGCTTGCTATTTAATTTACTATAGCAGCTTACAACGACAAGAATTTATTTGCGTTGTAACAAACGGATTGCGTTTTATTGAAATGTTGCGTTATAATTAAGGGACAGTTTGATGGCTGAGCCTTTATGGTGAGAGCATTGCGTTCTGTATGCAGGACGGTTCCTTTGATGAGGAACGGAGAAATTTCTCAGAAAATGAGATAAATATGATGGAGGAAAAATAAGAATGGCTTTGTTGGATATAAAGAAAGCTGGAGCGCCAGTATTGAAAGAAACTTGTGTTCCTGTGGAACAATTTGACAAGCAGCTGCGAATTTTGCTTGAGAATATGGCAGAAACCATGTATGCGGCGGATGGAATTGGTCTTGCTGCACCGCAGATCGGAAAGCCGATCCGTGCAGTGGTCATCGATGTTGGTGGAGAGTTTTATGAAATGATCAATCCTGTTATCACCTACCAAGAAGGTGCAGAAATTGATACGGAGGGATGTCTTTCCGTTCCTAACATTTACGGTGATGTAGAAAGAGCGACAACAGTTAAGGTGGAATATGAAAATCGTCGGGGCAAGAAAAGATTTTTGACGGCAAAGGGACTTCTGGCACGATGCATTCAACATGAATTGGATCATTTGAATGGACAGTTGTTTATTGATATTGCTCAATCCATTCATGAGGGGGAGGCAAATTGAAAAGGTTTCGCATTGTTTTTATGGGAACACCGGAGTTTTCCGTGCCGTGCCTTCGTGCATTAGCTGAAAAAACAGAAATCGTTGGTGTTATTACGCAGCCAGACAAGCCAAGAGGAAGAGGTCAGAAGCTGGTTCCGCCTCCTGTTAAGCTTTTTGCATTGGAACAAGGATTCAAGATTTATCAGCCTGCAAGGATTAAAGACGAAGAATTTGTATCTGTTTTGCAGGAATTGCGTCCCGACTTGATGATAGTAGTAGCATTTGGGCAAATTCTTTCCCAGCAGATTTTGGATATTCCAAAGTATGGCTGCATTAATGTTCACGCTTCTCTTTTGCCCCAATATCGTGGTGCGGCTCCCATCCAGCGTTGTATTCTTGCTGGTGAGCAGATAACTGGCGTGACAACCATGTTTATGGATGCAGGTCTTGATACTGGGGATATGCTTTTAAAACGGACGATTCCTGTTTCTGAAAATATGACATTGGAGGAACTTCATGATGCATTGATGGAAATGGGTTCCGATGTATTGATAGAGACATTGGAGCAGCTTTCGGATGGGACACTGCAGAGAGTTGTGCAGAAGGATGAGGAATCCAGTTATGCTCCAATGATCAGTAAGGAAACAGGTCATATTGATTGGAATAGATCCGCACGGGAAATACATAATTTGGTTCGAGGGCTTGATTCATGGCCAGGGGCATATACTTTCCTAAAGGGAGAAAAGTATAAGATATGGAAAACATGTCTTGCAGATATGGAATCTGAAAAGCCTGCTGGTACGATCGTGCAGGCAAATAAACTCGGATTATTTGTTGTGACTGGATGTGGGTGTATTGAGATCCTTGAGCTTCAGGCACCAAGCAAAAAACGTATGAAAGCAAAGGACTATCTTATGGGGAATGGAATGGAACTGCCTGCAAGATTTGAGGTGTAGCAAAGAAGGAGATCAGATGGAACAAACGGTAGAGAGGCATCATCAAAAAGGCATGTTCATTGGCTTGCTTGCTGCTAGTGCACTGCTTTTTGATGTGGTGCTGTGGATGATTTGGCATATCAGTCGTTTAGGACTAGCTGAAATTCATCCAATGCTTCCTGATTTTGTCGGATTTGTGTTCGTTATAGCAGCATCTTTTATATTGCTTCCTGTTTTGAATATGATGGTGTCTCTTAATGGGTGGGGTTCTTGTGAGTTGTTTTCACGGCAACAATATTTCGTTGTCAATTTTTTCTTCCCCGTGGCAGTTTGGCTTGGGAAGCCATTAGGGATTACGAGACGAGTCTTGGAAGGTGCATTTGTTGCTATAAGCAATATGTGGTTCGCTAAACAATGCATACAGGTGCCTGCTGACAAGCTGTTGGTAGTGACACCTCATTGCTTGCAGCTTGCTGACTGCAAGCATAAAATTACAAGAGATGTAAGTAATTGCAAACGTTGTGGTGGATGCAATATCGGAGATTTAGTGAAGCTTTCGGAGGAATATGGATTTTTTCTCTTTGTGGCAACTGGAGGGACGCTTGCCAGGCAAATTATTAAGGAAAAACGTCCCAAGGCTGTTCTGGCTATTGCTTGCGAGAGAGACTTAATGAGCGGTATACAGGATGTTTATCCTTTGCCGGCAGTGGGAATATTGAATGTTCGCCCCAATGGACCGTGCTACAATACACGGGTTAACATGGAGGAAGTAAGAGCTGAATTGGAAAAGATTATTCTTCCGAGAGATGAGGGCGTGAAATAGATGGATAGAGCTAGGGAAGCAGCAGCAAAAATCTTGTTGGCTGTACACGAAGAAAATGCTTATGCAAACGTGGTGCTTGCTAGAGAAATCAGGAAACTGAGGCTTGAGGACAGAGATAGGCGTTTTGTAACGGAAATTGTCTATGGAACGACTAAAGCAGGAATGACTTTGGACTGGATCTTGCAACGTTATATCAATAGACCGTTGAAGAAGATTTCTCCAATGGTACGGGAGATTCTAAGGACTGGCATGTATCAGATTTTTTACATGGAAAAAGTACCTCCATCTGCTGCATGCAATGAGGCGGTGGAGCTTGCAAAAAAATATTCGCATATTGGTACAGTGAAATTTGTGAATGCAGTTCTTCGTACTGCGGCCCGTCAACCAGAGAAAGCAGCATTTCCAATAGGAAAAAAAGCAGAATATCTAGCATTGTCAGCGTTTCATCCAGTGTGGCTGGTAAAGAAATGGATAGCTCAGTTTGGTTATGAGGAAACGACGGAACTTTGTGCTTTTAATAATGGTCAGCCAAACCTGTCTCTTCGTGCCAATACCTTGAAGTGCAGCCAAAAGGAGCTTTTGGACAAACTTTGCACGGAGGGAGCAGAAGGGACTGCTTCTGAGTGGACACCGGAGGGAGTCTTGTGTCAAGCGCATGGTTCACTTGATATGATGGAAGCCTTGCAGCAGGGGTTTTGTCAGGTACAGGATGAAAGTTCCATGCTGGTAGCTCATGTAGTAGATCCACAGCCAGGAGAGTTCATTATAGATGCTTGCAGTGCGCCTGGCGGCAAAGCAACGCATATGGCGGCATTGATGAAAAATCAAGGACGAATCTTAGCTGGAGATATTTATCCGCACAAGTTAGCACGTATTGAGGAAAATGCAAGACGACTTTCCATCGAAATAATAGAGACGGTATTGCTGGATGCACGTAAGATTGGTGAAAACTTTACGGAACAAGCAGATAGGGTACTGGCAGATGTTCCCTGTTCGGGACTGGGCGTTCTTAGGCGCAAGCCAGATGCACGATGGAAGAAACAGCCAAGTGAATTAGAAGAGTTGCCATTGCTGCAATTTGAGATATTGGAAAGTGTATCAAAAGCAGTAAAGAAAGGCGGTATCTTGGTTTATAGCACTTGTACGATAGTACCTGAAGAGAATCAGCAGGTTGTGGAGAAATTTTTAAAAAAGCATAAAGAATTTTTACTGGAAAATACAGGCGAGTTTTTGCCTCTGAAGCATCGAGAGGAAAAGATGGTTCAGCTGTATCCACATAAGGATGGCACGGATGGATTTTTTATTGTCCGAATGAAAAGGATGGTCTGACATGGAAAATATATTTGGGTTAAGCTTAGCGGAGCTGCAGGTAAAAATGACATCTCTTCAATTACCCAAGTATCGTGCTAAGCAGATTGCAGAATGGATGTATCAAAAAGCTACATTTTCTTTTAGAGAAATGACAGATCTTCCTTTAGAACTTCGGCGAGTACTCTCTGAAAGATATGCGATATTCCATGCAAAATGTGTAGACCGTCAAGATTCTGCGGATGGGAAAACTTCCAAGTTTTTGTTGGAATTTGCAGATGGAGTTGCGGTGGAAACTGTATTGATGCGTCAACCGTATGGAAACAGTATTTGTGTATCGACACAGGCGGGCTGTAGTATGGGTTGTGAATTTTGCGCTTCGACCTTGCATGGATTGTCAAGGAACTTGACCGCAGGAGAGATTCTTGCACAAGCAATCTATATCAATGACCTGTTAAGGAAAGAAGAACCATTTCAAAAGGTAGATACTATAGTCATTATGGGATCCGGAGAACCTTTTATGAATTATGAAAATGTCATTGCATTTATCAAGATGGTTCATGAGCCGTATATCCTTGGTATGGGATATCGCAGCATTACAGTATCTACTTCAGGAATCGTTCCTGGAATTTATCGATTGATAGAGGAAAGCCTGCCCGTGACTCTTTCTATATCCCTGCATGCTCCAAATCAAAAATTGCGTTCTGAGCTGATGCCAGTGAATAAAAAATATCCGCTCTCTGAGGTTATTGAGGCTGGAAAGGCATACGGGAATAAGACGAAACGCAGAGTAACTTATGAATATATCTTGATTGATCGAGTAAATGATGGAGAAGATCAAGCGAAAGAGTTGGTAGATTTACTGCGTGGACAGTTAGCAGGTGTCAATTTGATTCCAATAAATCCTGTAGTTGAACGAAATATGCGTCGTCCGTCAAAGCAACGAGTAGCATGGTTTGAAAAATATTTGATAGATCATCATGTGGCGGTAACGGTACGCCGTGAGATGGGAACAGATATTCAGGCAGCTTGCGGGCAATTGCGCAATAAGCATATGATATCGAAATAGGATTGCTTTTTGATAGTGATTTAGGAACTGGTTAGGGAATTCGCAAGTCTTAGGAGGAATCGTATGAAAGCTGCAAAATGGGAAGCTATCCTTGAAAATCGAATTGAAGGATTTTTTAATAGATGTTTTTCCGGAAATTTAGAATGGGTGGAAGTTTTCAAGCAGTTGGAACGGGAAATGGAAAAAGAAAAAAGAATCTCGACAGAAGGCACTGTTGTTCCGAATGATTATACTGTGTTTTTGAATGAAGAGGATTATCAGCGTTTATGTGCGCAGCGTTTTCGGGATGCAATGCATGAAATGGTGGAAAGGCAAGTAATTCGTCAGGATCATTACATGGATGGGGAATTGCAGTTGCATCTGCAAAAGAGTTCGGTAATCAAAAAAGGTATTTGTGAGGTGCAAGCTACATTTTTAGAAAATCCGCCGCAATCCTTGGAAGAACAACATACATTGGTCTTGGAACGAAAGCATTTTAACGCACCGTTGAACCTTCCGCATGAATACAAAATTGCTGTGCTTACTGCTTCGGAAGGTTTGGAAACAGAATCTTTTTTGGAATTTGGCGAAAAACAGATTTATCTTGGCAGATTGGACAAGAACGATTTCATTTTGACGGATACGAATGTATCGAGAATGCATGCATACATCACTTATGAACGCCATCGTCATGTGCTTTATGATGCGGGGAGCACGAACGGAACGTTTTTGAATGGAAAAAAGATTTGTTCAGAATGTTTGAGATCTGGTGATGAGATTCAAATAGGACAGACTGTTTTGCTCTATGAGGTGATTTGAGATGCCTGTTACGGCACTGTTCATCAAGGGAATTAGCGTAATTTTTGAATATGGAATGTTGCTTTGCTTGCTTGGTTTTGTTCTTCGTATTGCGAAATGCATGTGGAAGGATATGCTGGAAATGAAGCAAAAGGAGAAAAAACAAGGAATTGGGGGACAGCAAAAGGCAGCCCTGGTTGTGGTAGAAGCAAAAGAAGATAGCATGCTTGGCAGGAGGTTTTCTTTTACCGATGAGATTACAATTGGACGAAGCGATGATAATGATATTATAATATTGGACAGCTTTGTTTCACATCACCATGTGGTGATTTTCCTGCGTAACAATCAATATATTGCAGAGGATTTGGGCAGTAGAAATCATACCTATTTGAATGATTGCCAGTTAGAAGGAAAAACTTATTTGCAAGAAGGAGATCTTTTGCGTGTCGGGTTTATGACGTTGCGATTTGAGAGGTGAGATGTCTAATGCTGTTTTATGAGGCCACGGATGTTGGCAGAGTTCGTAGTACTAATGAAGATTGTGGTGCAGTACTGGATGAAAATACTTGTATTGTTGCGGATGGGATGGGTGGACATGCGGCAGGTGAGGTAGCAAGTCGAGTATTGGTTGAAGAGGTTAGAAAATGCTTGGCTGGAGTGCCTGTTGAAGAAGTGAATGAAGAGAGCTTGAAAGATGCTTTGCATAAAGGAAATCATGTAATCTTGGAAATGGCAAAAGAACATTCGGAATATGAAGGAATGGGAACAACGGCTACCATTTTACACAGTACAACTGACAGAGCTGTTTGGGCTCATGTTGGTGACAGCCGCATTTATCTCTACCGACGAGGTGCATTTAAGCAAATGACGAAAGATCATTCTTATGTGGAAAGCCTAGTAGAAAGGGGAACCATTACGCAGGAAGAGGCAAGACGCCATCCAAGAAAAAATGTCCTTTTGCGAGCAGTTGGCGTGGAGGAAAACATTGACGTAGATACAGGTTCTTTTGATTTGCAGCAAGGAGATAAGTTGCTTTTGTGTACAGATGGTCTTACCAATATGATTTCTGACAGGGAAATTGCTGAAATTTTACTGGAAAAGGAAGGCGATCCTGCTCGAAAATTGATGGAAAGGGCATTGGCTGCGGGAGGAACAGACAATGTGACAGCTATTGTGGCGGTTTACGATGGCTGAGAAAAGCTGGAAGCTTCTTTTATTTCCTCTTGGAATTTTATTTTTTGGTTTTGGCATTTTGGCATGTAGGGAACATACGTTTGCAAGCACAAAAGATGTGTTGGGCGTTTCCTATCTTCCTTGGCTTTTGGTTTTGATTTTGCTTGCTGCATTTATTCAGTCTATCTTGGTGAGAAAGCATCAGCAGCTAACCTTATGGTTGTTTCCATGTGTCATGATGCTTTCCAGCATTGGGATTGTCATGATTGCAAGACTGAAGCCAGATTTATTGATTCCACAGCTTCGATGGTTGATGATTGGCATGCTGGTTTATCTTGCAGTGCTTCGATTTGGAAAAATCGTCTATCAATTGGAACGATATCAATATCTAATCGGTCTTGTGTGTATTGTCCTGTTGTCACTTCCACTGCTTTTTGGTACGGAAATTGGCGGCAGCAAGAATTGGTTGGTTCTTGGTTCCTTTCGTATACAGCCTTCAGAATTTGGAAAGATATTACTGGTTATTTTTTTGTCGGCATATTTATCTAATCACAAGCAAATGCTTTCACTTCCAAACGTGAAATTATGGTTCCTTCGATTATCTCCATTCCGTTTTATTGCACCATTGCTTGTTATTTTGAGTTTTGCAATTTTGATGTTTGTAGCAGCGAAGGATCTTGGATCCGCTTTGTTGTTTTTTGGAATTACGGTTTTTATGACCTATATTGCAACAGGAAATAAATCGTATGTTTTTATAGCATGCTTTATGTTTTTGTTGGCAAGCCTTATCAGCTATATGCTTTTTGGGCATGTACATGTTCGATTTGATATTTGGATAGATCCATGGCAGGATCCCAACGGTATGGCTTACCAAATTGTGCAATCGCTTTTTGCATTTGGTTCTGGTGGTGTTTGGGGGGCTGGATTTGCACATGGGCATCCAGGAATGATTCCTGAGGTGCATACAGATTTTATTTTTTCTGCACTGGCAGAAGAATTAGGCTTAGTTGGTTCTTTGATGGTGCTTCTTTGTTATTCTGTCATGTTTTATGAAGGCATAAGGATTGCCATGGGCTGTCGGACAGATGGGCAAGTTCTTTTGGCAACAGGATGCAATTTTATATTTTTTTTGCAAGCCTTTATCATTGTTGCAGGGGTCACAAAGTTTCTTCCCCTTACAGGAATTACGCTGCCATTTATTAGTTATGGTGGAAGCTCCATGATATCAAGTTTTATTTTGTTAGGCATTATGACTGTGCTTTCAAGAAAGGAGCCGAGAAATTTTGGCTAAGCATTCGACCAAGCATCATATGTTGCAGGCGGCTGCTTTTTTGTTGTTTTGCTTTTTGATTCTTTCTATGTACATTGTTTATCTTCAAGTTGTTGTTGCGGATGGATTGAAAAGAAATGGATTAAACAGGAGAACGACATTTTCTGAGACATCCGTTTTGCGCGGTACGATTTTGGATGCAGAGGGCAGGGCTTTGGCTCAGAGTACATTACATGGAAGTCGAAGTTATCCGATGGGAGAGGCATTGTCAGCAGTTACGGGGTACTATGATGAGGCTGTTGGATGTGCAGGGATAGAAAGTTATGCAAATCGTTCTCTTTTAGGCATTACCGAGGAAATGGAGAATATGGGACCTGTAACGCAGCTTTTTCTGGCGGATCGAGGGAATGATGTGCTATTGACGATTGATGCAGATGCGCAGCAGGCAGCTTATGATGGATTGGCTGGAAGGCGCGGTGCTGCTGTTGTACTGGACGCTGAGACAGGAGCCGTTATTGCACTTGTGAGCAGTCCATCCTTTGATCCGAATACAATTTCTGCAAATTGGGATATCCTGCGGACGAGAGAGGACAGTCCGCTTTTGAATCGTGCATTGCAGGGGCTGTATCCTCCCGGTTCTACCATTAAACCAATGATTGTGGACATTGCACTGGAAAATGAAGCTACAAATGAAAATGAGCTTTTTGAATGTGATGGTGCTTTAGAGGTTGGAGGAGGCCATACGATCAAGGAAAGCCATGAAGAAGTTCATGGAAAGCTGCATTTAAATCAAGCACTTGTCAGATCATGTAATGTTACCTTTGGTACGCTTGCGATGCGTTTGGGGCAGACGAAGCTTTCTAAGGGGTTTGAAAGATTTGGATTTGATAAGCCTTTGGAGAATGAACTGAACGAAGTTTCATCACGCATGCCGGAATTTTCTTCTTTGGAGCAGGGCGATATTGCTCAAATCGGTATAGGACAGAGTACTCTTTTAGTGACACCGTTTCGTATGGCGATATTAGCAGCAGCAATGGCAAATGATGGCGTAGTAATGAAACCATATATGATACAGCAAATAACTTCACCTCAGGGAATTGTTTTAAAGCAGGGAAGTCCTGAAAAATGGTTTGATGCTACTGTTCCAGAAAGGGCTCATTTGATTGATGGGTGGATGGAAGAAGTAGTTGTGAAAGGCACAGGTACAGAAGCAAAAGTCAGTGGGGTACGTGTGACAGGAAAGACAGGGACCGCAGAAAACTCAGGCGGTAAGGATCATGCTTGGTTTATAGGTTCCGCTTTGATAGGAAAGAGAAAGATAGTTTTTTCTGTTATCGTAGAAAATAGTGGTGGCGGCGGTGAAGAGGCTGCCCCAATTGCAAGAAAGATTGTCTTAAGTTTGGATAAATCATAAGGGCAGGAGGAGAAAACATGAAACAGCGTATACTGGGGCAGCGTTATGAACTTCAGAGTTTGATAGGACATGGCGGTATGGCAGATGTCTATAAAGCACAGGATGTTCTTTTGGATCGACCAGTTGCAGTGAAGATTCTTCATGAAGAATTTCGCAGGGATAAAGAATTTATAGAGAAATTCCATCGAGAGGCACAGGCTGCCGCAAGACTTTCGCATCCCAATATAGTAAACATCTATGATGTTGGTATGGATGAAGATGAACATTACATTGTTATGGAATATGTGCCAGGAGATACCTTGAAATCACTTATAAAGGAGAAAGGTAGGCTTTCCATGGAAGAAGCCTTGCGGATTGCAAGGGAGATCGCGGAAGCCTTGTGTTCGGCACATCAGAGTAATTTGGTGCATTGTGATATTAAGCCACATAATATTTTGATGATGGCAGATGGCCATGCCAAAATTGCAGATTTTGGTATTGCCCGTGCCGTTACGGAATCAACGATGACTTATGGTGGCAATGTAGTTGGTTCTGTACATTATTTTTCTCCAGAACAGGCAAAAGGAACTTATGTTACTCCAAAGTCAGATGTTTATTCCTTGGGAGTTGTTCTTTATGAAATGCTAACGGGACAATTGCCTTTTACTGGGGAAAATCCAGTCAGTATTGCGATGAAGCATTTGCAGGAAGAAGCTGTATCAGTCCGTCAGCTCCGTCAGGAAATTCCTCCGCTTGTAGAAGCTATTATTATGAAGGCAATGTCTAAGGACTCTGCTATGCGTCCAAACAGTGAAGAGTTTTCAAAGAGTCTTTTGCAAGCAGAACGAATGCTGCATGGAGGACTGCCTCTTGTTCAAAAGGATCCTTATGCAACCCAAATTCTTCCACGCGTGAAGGATAATACCACCTTGCAAATTTCAAAACCCAGGGAAGTAAAGAAAGATGATTCGGATGAACATACTTCGTTGTTCAAGTCCAAATTTTTTGTAGTGGTTCTTCTCATGGTACTCGGCATGGGCTTTTGTGTTGGTGCCTTTCTGTCCTTTGGCAAATTTTGGAGTACGGAAGAGGTGGAAATCCCTAATGTTGTTGGAAAGCAAATGACTTTAGCTCGACAGATATTAGAGGATAAGCATTTGCGAGTCAATATTGCGGAAACTTATGATGCTGCTGTTCCGGCAGGACAAGTGGTTTCACAGACACCAGAGGCTGGTGCAAAAGTTAAAGCAGAACGGTTAGTCACGATTTATGTGAGCAAGGGCGGTGAAGATTTGGAAATGCCAGATCTTAAGGGGCTTTTGCGTGCGGATGCTGAGGCGAAGCTGAAGAAACTGGGGTTAAATATTGGGGAGGTAACAGAAAAACCTTCTGACAGCGAACCTGGAATTGTTCTTTCTACGAATCCTTATGGAGGAACAAAAATAAACAAGGGAGCTATTGTAGATATCATAGTTTCAGTTGGGAAAAAGCCTAAAAAACATTCGGTGCCAAATGTGACAGGATTGACCTCAGAAGATGCAAAGGAGAAACTGAGTGCGGCAGGATTTGCAGTTGGCTCTATAAGCAAGAAACCAAGCAAGCAGGCTGCTGGTACCGTTGTTAGCCAATCACCATCAAGTGGGGATTTAGAAGAGGGCGCTTCTGTCAGCTTAGTGATAGCAGAACCAGAAGCAGAAAAACCAGTAGAAAGGCAGCAAGGTACTAATAATGCAGCGAAACAAGAAAATACAGGAGGAGAAGTAAAAGTACCTACCAAAAATGCTGAGACAGGAAAGAGCAAATAACAGATAAAGGGGACAATTCATGCAGAAAGGTAAGGTTATCAAGACCTATAATAGCTTTTTCTACGTGCAGACAGAAAAGCAATTAATTTTCTGTAAGATGCGAGGAAAATTCAAAAAAAAGACAGGAATTTATCTGGGAGATTGGGTTGATGTATGCCAGTTAGAGGATGGAACTGGCGTGATCGAGCATATCTTTCCTCGACATAATTTGCTGAAGCGTCCTGCTGTTGCCAATATTGATCAAGTGATTTTGGTTTTTGCGGCAATGCAGCCTAATCTGCATTGGCTTCTTTTGAACCGTTTTCTTGTACTTGCAGAGTGGTCTCGAATAGATAATATCATTATTTGTGTTAACAAAATGGACTTGTGCAAAGAAAGAGACATGCTTTCTTTGTATCGGTCGATAGGTTATCCTGTTCTTTGCGTTTCTGCAAAAGAGCAGTTTGGTATCGAGTCTTTGAAAAGTATTCTTTCAGGTCATTCGACGGTTTTTGCTGGTCCTTCAGGAGTCGGAAAATCATCGCTTTTGAACTGTTTAGACGAATCTTTTTCTCTTGCAACAGGAGAGGTCAGCGAAAAAATTAAGCGTGGGAAACATACAACGAGGGTTGCACAAATCATTCCTTACCAAGACGGTTATGTTGTTGATACGCCAGGATTTAGTGCAATGGAACTTGCTGATATAGGAAAACAGGATCTGGCAGGATTTTTTCCTGAGTTTGGTGAATATGTAAATAGTTGCTATTTTTCTCCATGCTCGCACACGCATGAACCTAATTGTTCCGTGAAAGAAGCCGTGAGAAATGGAAGTATTGCTACAGAGCGTTATGAAGCGTATCGAAGTATATTGAGTGAAATAGAAGAAAGAAAGAGGGGATTCAAATGATAAAACTTGCTCCATCCATTTTGTCTGCTGATTTTGCAAATTTGGAAAGTGAGATGAAAAAGGTTACGGATCTGGGGGCGGAGTACATCCATGTTGATGTTATGGATGGCATGTTTGTACCTAACATAACGATTGGTTCTCCCGTAGTAAAAAGCTTGCGCAAGGTAACGGGAGCTGTCTTGGATGTCCATTTGATGGTGGAGCATCCAGAAAATCAAATTCAAGCATTTGCTGACGCTGGTGCGGATATCATTACATTTCATATTGAAACGACAAAACATGCACATCGGTTGATTCAAAGCATTAAAGAATCTGGTTGTAAGGCTGGTATTGCTTTGAACCCAGGGACGCCATTGTATCTTTTGGAAGAGGTTGCCGATAATTTAGATATGATTCTTCTGATGACAGTAAATCCTGGATTTGCTGGACAAAAATTTATTCTGCCTATGGTTGAAAAAATTGCGATGCTTCATGATCAACTGCAGACGTTGGGAGTTGAAATTGATATTGAGGTTGATGGTGGAATCAATGAAGAGACGGCAGCTCTTGTGCGTGAAGCTGGAGCAAATATTTTAGTTGCAGGATCGGCAATTTATAATGCAACGGATATGCAGAAGGCAATGAATGCAATTAGAGGATGATACAACTCCATAGTAAACAAGCGCAGGCATATCCCTCGCTTCGTTGAAACGCTGACGAAAGAAGAAACTTGCTGATGCAAGTTTTCAGATTTAAGGCATTATAAGATTTTGGAATAAACTGGGAAACCAACTGGTTTTTGCAGAGGGGGAATTACGTTGGAAAAGGCTGTCGTATTGCTCTCCGGTGGATTGGATTCGACAACATGCATGGCAGTGGCACATAGCAAGGGATATGAGTTATATCCCATCAGTTTTGATTATCATCAGCGCAATAGTATTGAGCTTGAGGGAGCCCGTCAAATTGCGGAATACTATCATGCGAAAAAGCATCTTATTATCGAAACTAATATGGAACAAATTGGTGGTTCGGCACTTACTGATCAGAAAATAGACGTTCCTGATGGGAACATAGAACGAGAGGAAAATGATGTTCCGCCAACATATGTTCCGGCACGAAATTTGATTTTTTTGAGTTATGCCCTTGGTTATGCAGAAGTGGTTGGCGCAGATCATGTTTATATTGGTGTGAATACGGTAGACTATTCTGGATATCCAGATTGCCGTCCTGAGTTTATAGAAAAATTTCAGGAAATAGCAAACTATTCTACGAAGGCAACAGTTGCAGAGCATAAGAATATTCAAATTGAAACGCCCTTGCAGTATCTTTCGAAGAAGGAGATCATAAAGCTAGGGATAGAACTTGGTGTGCCGTTTCAATTCACGCATACTTGCTATAAAGGCGGAAAAAAGGCTTGTGGTATATGTGATAGCTGCCAGCTTCGTCTGAGAGGCTTTGCGGAGGCTGGAGCAGTGGATCCAATCGAGTATGAACAGAGGCAGGGATTGGTTCATGAAGGATGTGCAAAAACAGAGTGACTGTCGAGGGATTGCAATTCAAAGAGTAGGCATTAATGATGTTCACCTTCCTTTTTTGATCAAGACCAAAGAGGGAGGATTTCAGCAGGTATTAGCACGGATTCGGTTTACTGTTGCATTGCCAATGGAATATAAGGGAACACATATGAGCCGGTTTCTTGAAATTTTGGAGCCGTGGAGCAGAAAACCTTTGGCAGAGGCGGAGATGGAGGCGATGCTTGCAGAGGCATTGAAGCGTTTGGAAGCTAAGTCCGCCATGCTGGAGCTTCGGTTCAAGTATTTTGTTGATAAAAAAGCACCTGTGAGTGGGAGAATTTCTTGCTTGGACTTGGAATGTTATTTTAAGGGAGAAAAGAGACTTGCGTCTCCTATGGAATTTACACTCGGGATTGCAGTACCATTTACCTCGCTCTGTCCTTGCAGCAAGGAAATTTCAGCATTTGGAGCTCATAATCAACGCTCAATCTGTCGTGTGGCAGTACGCTTTCATCAAGGAACGGAATGTATTTATATCGAGGATCTAGCAAAATTAATAGAAGCACAGTCATCCTGTCCGATTTATCCTCTTTTAAAGCGTGAGGATGAAAAATATGTAACGGAATGTGCTTATCAAAATCCTAAGTTTGTAGAAGATATTTTGAGAGATGAAGTCTTGGCACTTCGGAAGCTTTCGGGAATGGCATGGTTTTCTGTAGTATGTGAGAATTATGAGTCGATACATAATCATAATGCGTATGCAAGCCATGAGGAATCGTTATGAATAAATTTTATAAAAGATTTTTTGTGCTGGCTATTCTTGTTTTTTTGATTTCTGGCTTTGTAATTTATTCAACGGTAGATATCAATACCTTGCGGAATTTGACAAAATTTCATGAATGGTCGATTGGGTTAGCTGTTCTTTCGGTTAGCCTTGGTATGTATTTTGATGGCAGCAGGCTCATGCATTTGGTCAGGATTTCCAATGAGCGAATTACACTGTATCAAGCTGTGCAGGTAATTTTTGGAAATTATTTTTTGGCATTGCTGACACCAGGGGCAACTGGAGGAGCGGTAGCACAGATGATGTTTTTGCGGCATGCAGGTGTTCCTACCGGTAAAGCTGCCGTGCTGGTTATCGTGCGAACATTGTTGTCTATTTTTTTCCTTGTATTATGCATGCCATTTATTCTTTTGCATGATAAAGGAATTTTGCCTGGTATATCCAATCAAACCTTGATGTTAGGAACATTTTTGACGCTTATGGGAATCTTGTTGCTCATTTGGAGTGCTAAAAAAGGGACTTTGGATTATTTGGTCATCCATTCCACTAAGCGTTTCAGTCATGAGAGACGGCGTAAGATTTTTGCATTTTATCGAGATACGAAGTGTGCGATCCAGTTGTTGGGAAGATCTCCTAGAACCATGTTGATTGTTTTCGTTGAATCAGGCTTGAATTTATTGTGTATTTATGCAATAGTTCCTTGCCTGCTGTTAGGTCTTGGTGTGACAGATGCCGATTGGTACACGGTTATGGGACGCATGATTTTCTTGAACATGCTTCTTTATTTTACGCCTACTCCAGGAGGTTCTGGAGTGGCAGAGGGCGGATTTGTCTTTCTGTTTTCAGAAATCGTTCCTGCTGGGACGGTAGGAATCGTAGCAGTGTGCTGGCGCTTGGTTGCAGAATATATTCCTTTTTTTATCGGCTTTTATTACACGCTTTCTGTATTTGGAAGAGATTTTGTAAATCGGCGATTGAATCGGTAAGGGAGGTAGTTTAAGAAATGGATGCTTATGTAGAAAAAGCACTGGAGTACCATCACAAAGGGTTTAACTGTGCACAAGCTGTAGTATGTGCATTTTCTGATGAGTTAGGTATGGATGAAGTTAGTTTATGCAGAACGTTTATTGGCTTTGGTTCTGGTATGGGAGATATGCAGGATACTTGTGGTGCTGTGTCTGGAATGGCGGGTGTTGCCAGTCTTTTTTTGGGAAAAGCTCTTGTTCCGCCCTTTGCTGGAAAAAAAGAGCTTTATAAGCGTGTTTCATCGATGAAAAATGATTTTAAGGCAAAGAATCAAACTACTATTTGTCGTGAACTTAGGGGAATCGATACTGGCAAACCAATAAATTCCTGTGATGGCTGCATTGAAGATGCAGTCAGGATTGTTGCTAGCCAGATTGGCTTGGCAAATAAAGGATAGCAAGAAAGCTCCTTGGCGAATATCTGTAATAGCGTCAAGGAGTTTTGTTGTATATAATTTTAGAGATTCCCGCTCAA
Organism: uncultured Selenomonadaceae bacterium; assembly: GCA_937902665.1. Taxonomy (GTDB): domain Bacteria; phylum Bacillota; class Negativicutes; order Selenomonadales; family Selenomonadaceae; genus CALELM01. Next base: position 19,039 of record CALELM010000013.1, on the reverse strand, counting down.
GTGTGCGGTAGGCTTTGTAAATAGGATGGCTTTGCTCAATTAAGAGGTATTATGGTATGGGAAAAATTGTTTTGATAACAGGCGGTGCTCGCAGTGGTAAAAGTCGTTTTGCTGAACAGTATGCGGCAAAATGCGGAAATAGAGTAGCATATCTTGCAACTGCTGAAGTCCATGACAAGGAAATGGAATTTCGAGTAAAGCTACATCAAAAACGCCGGCCCATTAGTTGGAAAACATGGGAAGCACCTTGGGATGCTCATCGTGCATTGGAAGAAGCAAGAAGAGAATCCTATGACATCGTTCTTTTTGATTGTCTTACACTGTATATTAGTAATATCTTGTGTTCAATGAACGATATATCGAATTCATCAAAAAATTATGACATAGTTCATGAAAAAATTGAACTTTTGTTGGAGCAGGCAAGAAAAAGCAAGGGAACTGTTATATTTGTTACAAATGAGGTTGGGGCAGGTATTGTTCCAGATAATATGCTGGCAAGAGAATATCGTGATATTGTAGGTTTAATGAATCAAATAGTTGGACAAGCAGCTTCTGAGGTATATCAAGTAACTTGCGGCATTTCTGTAGATTTGAAAAAAATTGGAGAATCCGTTCTTTCAAGTAGCTGTTTCCCAAAAACATGATATAATAACCATGTGATTTCGATCAGAGATTCGAGGTGTATTTTGTGCATATTGTTTTGATAGAGCCAGAGATTCCCGGAAATACGGGAAATATCGCGAGACTTTGTGCAGCAACTGGTATAGATCTCCATTTGGTAAAGCCGTTGGGATTTTCTACAGATGATAAGTATTTAAAGCGTGCAGGATTGGATTATTGGCACTTGGTGAAAGTACATTACCATGAAAATTTTCATGAAGTACTGTCAATGTATCGTGGGCATAATTTTTATTATTGTTCGACGAAGGCACCAAGGTCATATTCGGAGATTTCGTATACGGAACAGGATATGCTGGTTTTTGGAAAAGAAACAGCAGGAATTCCAGAGCCAATCTTGAGAGAGAATTGGGACTCTTGCATACGAATACCAATGATTGCCAAAGCACGGTCTTTGAATTTGTCAAATGCTGTATCGATTGTAGCTTATGAGGCATTACGGCAGCTTGATTTTATGCTATTGTCTGAAATGGGTCCAGGCTTGTCTCTTTGATTTTACCATGGGAAAGGACGGGTTACTTGCATATGAAAAAAGCTTTTGTGACGGAGATAAAAAGGGCATTGGGAGAAAATAGTATTCTGCTTCATGAGCCAATGGAAAAACATACGACCTTTGAAATTGGAGGACCGGCGGATTATGTGATATTCCCGTCTTCTATTGAGGACGTAAAAGCTGCGTTTTCTCTGCTTCGGCAATATGAAATACCTTTTTTGATTTTAGGAAATGGATCTAATGTACTTGTACGTGACAAGGGAATTCGAGGTGCTGTTGTAGTATTCAATGCATTGTATTCGAAAATGCGTGCAGATGGAAATCGGATTATTGCAGAAGCAGGGGCTTCTTTGAAAGATATTTCTAAATTTGCAGCATCGTGCGGCCTTTCTGGAATTGAATTTGCGGTAGGGATTCCTGGAAGCCTTGGCGGAGCTGTTTTCATGAATGCAGGTGCTTATGATGGAGAAATGAAGAATGTTGTCCGGCATGTTACTTCTCTGTCGGTGGACGGCACGTTGCATGAGTGGGAATTTGAACAGTTGAAGATGGGCTATCGTCATAGTATTTTCCAAGAAAATGATCAAGTGATTTGTGAGGTCATACTGGAGCTTTCGCCAGGGAATAAAGAAAGTATTTTAGGAAAAATGGATGATTTTACGAAGCGGCGGGAGATGAAACAACCGTTGGAGTATCCGAGTGCAGGAAGTACCTTTAAACGTCCTGAAGGATATTTTGCTGGGACTTTGATTGACCAGACTGGTTTAAAAGGGTTGCGTGTCGGTGGAGCCCAAGTTTCTGAGAAGCATGCGGGGTTTGTAATTAATGCTGGAGATGCTACAGCAGAAAACGTACTGGAACTTATTTCTAAAGTACAGAAAAGAGTGTTTGAAAAACATGGTGTAAAGCTATATCCTGAAGTTAGAGTTTTAGGCGAAGAATGAGATTGCTTTATGAAATAGGGGGATTGTTGTATGGATGAAGACTTGATAGAGAAGAAGATTGCAAGCGAAGATGTGTATGATGGTTGTTTGCTTCATGTAAAACGAGATGTAGTTAAGCTACCTAATGGAAAGGAAGCTGTGCGTGAATGGATCAAGCATCCAGGGGCATCTGCGGTAACACCTATTTTACCGAATGGTGATATTATTATGGTAAGGCAGTATCGGTATCCTGTAGGACGAGTGACACTTGAAATTCCTGCTGGAAAGCTTGATTTTGTGGGAGAAGACCCTACTTCTTGCGCGGTACGGGAATTAGAGGAGGAAACTGGATATCGTGCAGAACGTCTGGAGAAGCTGACAACAGTGGCTACTACGGTCGGATTTTCAGATGAATATATCCATCTGTATATGGCAGAAGGATTGATTTCTGGAAAACAGCATACAGATGAAGATGAGTTTTTGAATGTAGTTAGGATTCCTTTACAGGAAGCTGTAGAGATGGTGCAAGATGGCAGAATTGTAGATGCAAAGACCATCACATCTATCTTGCTTGTGGCACAAAAGAAGGGTATATTTCATTAAAAAAGGAGGAATCGTATGATAGATTTTAGTTTAATGCAAATTATAGCAGGGATTCCTGGTTTGCTGATAGCGATTGTTCTTCATGAATATGCACATGCAAGAATGGCAGTAGCTCTTGGAGATTTTACACCGCGATTGATGGGAAGACTGACACTGAATCCTATGGCGCATATCGATCCGATTGGGCTTGTTTGCATGTTTCTTGTACACTTTGGATGGGCAAAGCCTGTGTCTATAAATCCCAACAATTTCAGAAAACCGCGCAGGGATGATATTCTTGTCTCACTTGCGGGACCAATGGCAAATTTTTTGATTGCTTTTCTTACCCTAGCAATCTTGCTGTTTTTGTTGCAGAGCGGCATGCAGATGTCAATTGGAATGCGTTCTGTATTGTTACTTATCGTCATTTACAACATTAATTTTGGTATTTTTAATCTTATACCATTACCACCATTAGATGGTTCTCATGTGCTTGTTCAGCTTTTGCCTCGTGATATGGCATATAAGTTGGCGGGACTGGAACGGTACAGCTTCATTATATTAATCGCTATCATGATGACACCAATACTTGGGTATATTTTAGTTCCAATGCAGCGGTTAGTATTGGACATTTTTACTGCACTGATCGGAATTTTTATTTGAGGTTATGGAAGTATATAGTGTGAAATTAGATGCTTTTGAAGGTCCCATGGATCTTTTGATGCATTTGATCGAGAAAAATAAAATTGATATTTATGATATTCCAATTGCAGTTCTTACGCAGCAATATATGGAGTACTTGAATCGTTTTAAAGAATTCAATTTGGAAATAGCGAGTGAATTTTTAGTAATGGCAGCAACTTTATTGCAGATTAAGTCACGTATGATGTTGCCTGCTCCCCCAAAAAATGAACAGGAAGAAACGGAAGACCCACGTGAGGAACTGGTACAAAGAATTTTGGAATATCGAAAATTTAAACAGGTAAGTTCAACGCTTTCGGACATGGCACAAGAGCAGGAACGATTTATTGCACGGGAACCCTTGCATTTACCTGTACGTCATTTGCCTCCAATGCATATTCCCATCAAGATCTTGCTGGAAGCCTTTCAGACACTTTTGGAGGTCAAGCCAGATTTGACGATTCCAGATGTATTGGTTGCACCTGAAGAATACAGCGTGCAGGGGAAAATGGAGGATATCATTGCTTTGCTGCAACGTGCGAATGGCAGATTGTTATTTTCAGAAATTTTTCAATCTGGAATACGTGCAGAACTAGTAGCAACTTTTTTGGCACTGCTGGAGTTGATCAAGCAAAAGAGCATTGAGGTAACTCAGCAGAGGCCATTTGCAGAAATCTATATTTGTATCAAGGAGCGGAATTGAATGCAGGAATGCAATAGGGCTGCAGTGCTCGAAGCGGTACTGTTTGCGGCAGGAAATCCAATTACACTAAATCAGCTAGCAAAAGTTTTGGAGTTAGACCAGCTCTCGGTCTCCAATCTTATTGAAGATTTGACAGAAAATCTGGAAAAGCGTAAAAGTGGATTGACTGTGCGGCAAGTAGCAGGTGGATATCAAATAGTTACGAGACCAGAGTATTACTTTGCAGTAGAACGCTTAGGGCAGGTAGAGGAACGAAAATTGTCCGCTCCAACAATGGAAACCTTATCTATCATTGCATTTAAGCAGCCGATTACAAAGCAGGAAATAGAGCAGATTCGTGGCGTGCGGGCAGAACGAGCCATTGCTAAATTGTTGGAGCTGGAACTTATCTGTGAGCAAGGAAGAAAACAAGTCGTGGGGCGACCGATTCTTTATGGAACAACAGAAGCATTTTTAGAATGTTTTGGACTTAACGGATTGGAGGATTTGCCAATTCTTCCATCGACAGAAGAAGCAGCAGATGGAATGGACGTAGAGCAGCTTGCACTTTTGGACGAAGGCCTTGTGAGAAATGAAATTTCAAATGAGTAGCATTTGAAACTGTTTTCACATTGTGTAAATGCTATACTATATTATCTTGTTCCCATGTATTTGAAGTAGGTTTCCCGCATTTCATTGCGATTTTTTGAAGCGGGCCAAAGTTCTCCAATAGCTCCTTGCCGCATAGCAGCACCTAGATGGTCATAAAGAGCGGGGTTGTTTTTACTGAGTGTGGCAATGAGGTCTTTTACGGTCTGACGTATGGTTTTTCCATCGTATGGACAAGGAGATGGGACGGGAGATATTCCATGATATTGTTCGGCATCCATGATTTCCTTTTCCCTGAAATAGACAAGTGGGCGAATGACAGTGAGATCCATGCGATCTAGGTAGGTAACTGGCGTGAACGTGTTTAATTGCCCGGAATATAGCAGGCTCATGAAGAAGGTTTCTACTGCATCATCATGGTGATGTGCATAGGCAATTTTATTCATGCCGTGTTCCTTGGCGTAGCGATTGATAGCACCGCGGCGAAAATAGGAACAAGTGAAACATGGAGTTTTTCCGTTTTGTTCGCGAATTGCACTGGGAATATCTAAGGAATATGTTTCGAAGGGGATATCCAGTGTATCGCAAAATGCCTGAATTCGATTTGTATTGAAGCTTGGAGAAAACATTGGATCGATAGTTAGTGCATAGAGGGAAAATTTCTTTTTTAATCGTTCTTTCATGAGGGCTAGTGCATAGGCAAGGAAAATGCTGTCCTTGCCTCCCGAAATTCCTATTAGGATGCGGTCATTGTTTTGTATCATTTCAAATTCAACGATTGCACGCATTAACTTGCTGAAATAAAGCTGTGGAAGATTGATTTTCAATGGGAAAGCCTCCTAATTTTCTGTGATATATTGAATTTTAGCAGACTTTTTTATTGTTTACAATTTAAAGGAGTTGTTTTGATAGATTAATGAAAAGGACTTGAAAGAATTTGTTACATGTGTTTTAATTGTTAAAGGAACAGAAAAATGGCAGAGTGATGAGGAGGCTGGTCTTTCATGAAAAGCACGAAACCTATTTATACGATTGGTCATCGCAATCCCGATACGGATTCCATTTGTTCTGCAATTGGTTATGCACACTTAAAGCAGGCCATGGGTGAGAATGTTGTGCCTGCAAGAGCTGGCAAGGTCAATGCGGAGACGAAGTATGCGCTGGAATACTTCAAGGTGGAACAGCCGCTTTTGATTACGGATCTTTACCCACGTGTAAAGGACATTACAAAGGATTGCAAGATTGTGGTACGTCAGCATGATACCTTGCGGCATCTCGGCGAGATTATGCGAGGAAACGACTTGAAATCCGTACCTGTTACAGACAGCAAGGGGCTGTTGGTAGGTATTGTTACAGTGAGCGACTTAGCAAAGCGGTATTTTCAGGAGCTGGGCATGCAAAATCTTGCTGATATGCGTGTTCGCTATCGTGATATCGTTCAGGCGACAGATGCCAAGGCCTTAGTTACGGCAGATGAAGGCAATTTGATTCAGGGAAGCGTTCGGATTGCTGCAGGAAGTGTGGAGACGATACGTGAGTTAGTCCAGAAGCATGATATTGTTTTGGTGGGAGATCGCTGTGAAGAGACCTTGCTGCAATGTCTTGAGTGCGGGATAGATTGCTTAATCGTATCTGGCAATGGGCAAATTTCTGCTGCGGTTTTGGAAGAGGCAGAGAAAAAACAGATTTTTGTTTTAAGTACGCCTTATGATACATACACAGCGGCTCGCCTTATTAACCAGTGTGTTCCGATTCGACGCATCATGCATGAGGCACCTGTTTGCTTTAAGCCGATGGATCTCCTCAGTGATATCAAAGGTGCTATGGAGAGCACGAATTATCGCAATTATCCTGTATTGGAAAATGGGCATCTTGTCGGTCTTGTCAGCCGTGATGAGTTGATGCTTCCAGAGCGGGAACGCGTTATTTTGGTTGATCATAATGAGAGAACGCAGGCAGTGGAAGGCATTGAAGAGGCAAAGGTCGTTGAAATTATTGACCATCACCGTCTTGGTGGTATTCAGACAAGTGAGCCGATTTATACACACCAAGAGCCTGTAGGCTGCACGGCAACGATTGTTGCCAACATGCATTGGCATCGTGATGTTGAGATTCCTGTCGCCATTGCAGGATTGCTTCTCTCTGCCATTATTTCGGATACTGTTCTTTTTAAATCACCAACTTGTACGGAGTATGATAAGAAGACAGCAAAGCATCTTGCTGAAATTGCTGGGGTGGACATCAATGAGTATGGTCTTGCTATGTTGAAGGCAGGTTCTGGCATTGGAGACATGACACCGAGCGAGATTGCGAAAAATGACATGAAGGAATTCAACATTGGAGATTATCGTATTATCGTCAGTCAGATATCAGTGATGGATACGAAGGAAGTTATGGACATGGAAGAAGATCTCGTCAAGACCATGACTAATATCTGCGAAAAGGAAGGCTTTGACATGAGTCTTGTCATGGTGACAGATATCATTGAAGAAGCAACGTATCTCTTGTATGCTGGTTCGCCTAAGACATTGATAGGTGAAGCCTTCAAAAAGGATGCAAGCGGTACTCATGTATATTTGCCTGGAGTTATGTCTCGTAAGAAGCAGATCATACCACCGCTTTCCGAGGCTGTGAAACGTATACAAAAGACGCTTGGATGATGTTATCTCCTTTTCCGCTCTCAACCGTGGGAGCGGATATTTTTCTACCTTTTTGTTTTTATGAAATGATTGACAGGAGGATATTTTGGATATTTTTAGTGGATTAAATCCAGCACAAAAAGCGGCAGTGGATCATATGAATGGACCTATTCTCATTATGGCAGGGGCAGGTTCCGGAAAAACAAAGGTACTCACCTGCAAGGTAGCAAATTTGTTGGCACATGGGGTAAAGCCGTATCATATTTTGGCAATTACATTTACCAATAAGGCTGCAACGGAAATGCGTGAACGAGTGGATGCCATGATTGGAGAAGGTGCGAAGGATATATGGCTTAGTACATTTCATTCTTTTTGCGCAAAATTTTTGCGGAGGGAAATAGAAGCAACTGGCCTTTACCAAAGGAAGTTTAATATTTACGATGCAAGCGACAGTTCGGCATTGATCAAGGCTTGTTTGAAGGAACTGAATCTGGATGAAAAGCAATATGCGCCGAATGGTATTCAGGCAGCAATTTCAAATGCAAAGAATATCATGCAGGGGCCAATGGCTTATGGAAAATCGGCAACTAGCTTTTATGAAGAAAAGGTGACAGAGGTTTATAAGCTTTATGCAAAAAAGCTGCGGGAAAACAATGCCTTGGATTTCGATGATTTATTGATGGTTACTGTGTCATTATTGGAAGAACATGAGGATATCCGCCTGAAATATCAGGGAAAGTTTCATTACATTTTGGTAGATGAATATCAAGATACAAATGGAGCGCAGTATCAACTTACAAAAATTTTGGCAGCAGGTCATCGCAATATTTGTGTTGTTGGGGATGCAGATCAATCTATTTATGGTTGGAGAGGCGCAGATATTCGCAATATCATGGAATTTGAAAGAGATTATCCAGATGCCGTGACAATTAAGTTGGAACAAAACTACCGTTCCACAAAAAAAATCCTTGCAGCAGCAAATGCAGTGATTGAACATAATATAAATCGCAAGCCGAAGGCACTTTGGACTGAAAATGAAATTGGAGCGCCATTGACTTTTTATAATGCTAGTGATGAACGGGATGAGGCTAGTTTCATTGCAGCAACGATGATGAAGCAAAAGGCAGGTGGAAAATCCTACGGTGATATGGCAGTCCTTTATCGTACTAATGCACAGTCACGCATATTGGAAGAAGGAATGATGCGTGCAGGTATTCCGTATACGATGGTTGGAGGATTGAAGTTTTATGACCGTAAGGAAATCAAGGATGTTTTGGCATATCTTCGTGTTATTTATAACCCGATGGATTCCATGAGTCTGCAACGTATCATCAATGTGCCGAAACGTGGATTGGGAGCTGTGACTCTTGAAAAACTGATGTCTTATGCAAGTATGCATGAGAGAAGCTTGTTTGAAGTGATTTCAGATGAGTCGGTACTTGATGAGATTTCTGGAATAACGTCACGAATAAAGAAGCCATTGGAAAGGTTTTCTGCGTTTATCTTTGAGATGATGGGAATGCAAGAAAAGGTTTCCTTGGATATTCTCTTGGAAGATGTTCTCAACAAGTCTGGTTATATGGCAGAATTAGAAGCGGAAAAATCAAGACCAGAGGTGCAGTCGCGTATAGAAAACCTTAGGGAATTTATCGGTGTGGCAAAAGAGTTTGGAAATACGGACGAAGAAGCAACGCTGGAAAACTTCTTGTCGCAGATTTCATTAGTATCTGATATTGACCATGCAGAATTAGAGGCTGAGCGTGTGACCTTGATGACGTTACATTCGGCGAAGGGGTTGGAATTTCCCATTGTTTTTATGGCAGGCATGGAGGAGGGGATTTTTCCACATGCGAGAACCCTGAGTGAAGCAGAAAGTATGGAAGAAGAACGTCGTACCTGTTATGTAGGGATCACTCGGGCACAGCAGAAATTATATTTGACATATGCACGTATGCGTACTTTGTATGGGCGTTCCAGTATGAATTCACCTTCTCGATTCTTGGAAGAAATTCCAAAAGAATATGTGGAATATTTGGCTGCGCAGATGGATTCTTATAATTCTGCAAGCCTATATGCAAGACAGCCACAGAAGCGTATGATGTATCCTTCTTGGCAAAAGAGGGCAAGTGATGCGGCAAGTTTTTCTGGTACCCCAAAATCTGCAAGTCAGGTACTCCAAGAATTGCAGCAAAAAAAAGAGTCAAATGCAAATACGGCAGGCATTATTCGTCCTGATATTCATGTACAGTGGAAGGCTGGAGACAAGGCACGTCATGGGAAATGGGGATTGGGTACGGTCATTTCCGTTAAGGGAGAAGGCGAAGAAACAGAGTTGAAAATTGCTTTTCCAGGACAAGGTGTGAAAGGGTTCATGCAAAAATATGCTCCCATTGAAAAAGCATGAGAGATTTGTTTTTTTATTGAGATTGGGGGAAAGACATTGGAAAAGATGCAAGAAGTCAAGAAGAAGCTTGCTGCATTGCGCAAGGAAATTCGTCATCATAATACGAAATACTATGATGACGATTCTCCGGAAATTACGGATTATGCGTATGATCAGCTGATGCTGCAGTTAAAGGAACTTGAAAAGGCTTATCCCGAACTTATTTCCAAGAATTCTCCGACACAGATGGTGGGAGGAACTGCAAAACGGGAAGCTGGCATATTGGTCAAGCATGATGTTCCCATGCTGTCCTTACAGGATGTTTTTTCAAAAGGGGAAGTTTTTGAATTCGTGGAATCTATGCAATCATTGCTGGAAGATCCTGAATTTGTTGTAGAAGAAAAAATAGATGGGCTTTCTATGGCGCTTCGCTATGAAAATGGGGAACTTGTGAGAGCAGTTACGCGTGGGGATGGTATTTTGCAAGGGGAGGACGTGACAAGCAATGCCCGCATGATTGCTGATGTAAAGCAATCAATTCCCACTAAATTGCCTTATTTTGAGGTGCGGGGCGAGGTATATATGGAAAAGGAAGCCTTTGCGTCAGTCAATGAACGTCAGGATCTTTTAGGGATAAAGCCTTTTGCGAATCCAAGAAATTGTGCAGCAGGAACGCTTCGTCAGTTAGACAGTCGTATTACGGAACAACGAAAGCTATCTTTCTTCGTATTTAATCTGCAAAAAATAGAAGGTATGAGTTTTTTGACTCATACCGATGCTTATGAGTTTATGAAAGAACAGGGGATCAAGGTCATCCATGCTTATACAATCTGTCATACGGGCGAAGAGGTATGGGAGGCTATCCAAAGAATAGGAGAGTCAAGAGGAACGCTTGCCTATGATATTGATGGAGCAGTTGTGAAGCTGAATAACTTTTCAGACAGAGAACGGGTGGGCGAGACATCTAAGGTTCCTCGTTGGGCTATTGCCTATAAATATCCGCCTGAGGAGAAGGAAACGGTTCTTCGTAAAATCGAGCTTTCGGTTGGTCGGACTGGACGTATTACGCCTACGGCAGTATTTGATGCGGTTCGTCTGTGCGGAACGAATGTAGAACGGGCAACGCTTCATAATCAAGATTTTATTGACCAACTGGATGTACGTGTGGGAGATACCATTTTGGTATACAAGTCGGGCGAGATTATCCCGAAAGTTAAGCAGGTTGTCTTAGAAAAGCGACCAAAGGATGCTGTACCATTTTTGATAGGCAACACATGCCCTGTTTGTGGGGGACGGGCGGAGCAGGAAGAAAACATGGCGGATATCAAATGCATGAATCCAAATTGTCCTTCTCAAATGGAAAACCGTATCCTCAATTTTGTCAGCCGCAATGCTATGGACATCAAAGGATTTGGTGCTGCTTATGTCAGGGCTTTGATCGAGCAAGGATATATTCGCACGATATCGGATATTTATTTTTTGCATGAAAAACGTGACATGTTAATTGCGGCTAGTTTGATTGGAAAAACGAGAAATACGGATAAGCTTTTGCAGGCGATTGAAGACAGCAAGCAAAATGAACCTTCAAGGCTTTTGACTGGTTTTGGAATTTCTGGGATTGGACGTGCGGCATCTCGTGAATTGATGCGGCATTTTCATTCTATTCACGAATTACGGAAAGCCGAGAAGGAAATGCTCCTTGAAATACCAGATTTAGGAGAAATCAGTGCAAGGAATATCGTAGAGTATTTTTCTGATGAGTGTAATGGAAGAATGATTGACGCATTGGAAGCAGCTGGTGTCAATATGGAAGAAAAAGAGCGGGAAGAAGATAGTCTGTTGGCAGGAAAGACCTTTGTATTGACTGGAACACTTGAGCAGTTGGATCGAAAGGCAGCAGCGGCTTTGATTGAAAAACATGGCGGAAAGGTTACAGGTTCCGTGTCCAAAAGGACGGATTATCTTGTTGCCGGAGAAGCAGCAGGAAGCAAGCTGGACAAGGCCAGAAGCTTGGGAATTATTATCCTTACAGAGCAGGAATTTTTGAACCTTTTTGATACAAAATAGACGAAATTTGTATGTATCGTGGTGGAGGAGTTTATATGAGTTGTGACAAATGTGGACAACCTATCGAGGAGAATGAAGCATGTGATTGTCAGGCGGATATAGGAGAAAATCAAGTACGTGTATTGTCCGAGGAAGAAAGATATGGTTATGAAGGGACTACAATCGATGCGTCCGAACCGCATGGCTGGCAGGAGGAGCAGTTTTCCAGGTCCGAGCGAAAGCAGGGAAAAATCTATTATCGGCAATTTCAGATGGGAGGCAGGAAAAGCTGGATCTCATGGTTGATTGGCGGCGTTGTCGTTACTGGTGTAGTGGTGTGTGTCTTCTTTTTGTTTTTGCCACTTTTGTTGGTGATTGGTGGAATAGCAATTTTATGGTATCTGCTTCGACGGTTGTAGCATTGTCTATAGTACATGGGTTTGAAAGCCAGCTGATGAATGCTGGATAATAGCCGTAGGTTATGGTAAAATACAATCATCTGGTTGTGATGAATAGTTTAGCATTTTTGTTGTGTCATGGAGTAGGGGAAGTTCCTTGGAGGAAAGCCGATGGAAATTCGACAGCTTGAATATTTTTGTATGATCAGCGAATTGGAAAATTTTACTAAGACGGCGCAAATGCTTCACGTTTCTCAACCGTCCGTTACAAAAGCAATCAAATCTTTGGAATCAGAATTCCAATTAACTTTGATAAATCGCAGTCAGAAACATATATCTTTAACAGAAGAGGGCAGGGTGTTTTTGCTTCATGCTAAAAAAATTTTGCAAGAAGTAGAGGCAGCAAAGCACGAAATGCAAGAATTTCACGATCATACCAAGGGAATCATACATGTTGGAATCCCGCCCATAGTAGAGGGTTATTTGTTTCCAGACTTTTTTACTAAATTTCGTCAAATATATCCAGAGATCAATTTAGATGTAAAGGAGCACAATGATTCTCAGGAGGTACGGGAACGTGCCGAACAGGGCGATTTGGACTTTGGCATCGTGATGGGAAAGACGAAGGAAAAGACATTGAATTCTTTCTCTATTATGGCAGATCGTATGGACGTATGTTTTTCCTTAGATCATTCTTTCAAGGAGAAAACTTTTGTTGAGTTTTCTGATTTGAAAGGAGAAAAGTTTATTATGCAGCAGCCTGCAACCTATCAGTATCAACAGGTATTTTCTCGATGCAATGACGCAGGCTTTGTACCAGATGTGTTATTGTGTACTTCGCAGATCAAAACAATTAAACAGCTTGTTGCAAATGGCATGGGAATATCCGTGCTTCCTAATTTTGTGACACGGAACGAAAGAAAAATGTTGCATTGTGCCCTGCGTCCCAGTTTGAAGGTAGGAATTTATTTATATTGGGGAAAACATAAAATATTTTCTCGTATAGACAAAAAATTTATTGATTTTATGAAAAAGTATACGACTTCATTGGAATTCAGACAGCATTTTCGTCAAGAATAAAGGATGAGTGAATTTATTGCAGTTAAAACGCTTGGAAGCATATGGTTTTAAATCCTTTGCTGATAAAATAGAATTGGAGTTTCATCAAGGCATTACTGCTATTGTAGGACCGAATGGCAGTGGGAAAAGCAACATTACAGATGCCATACGATGGGTATTAGGAGAACAAAATATCAGGAATCTGCGTGGAGCCAAGGCAGAAGATATTATTTTTACAGGAAGCGCTTCACGAAAGGCACTTGGAATAGCGGAAGTATCTTTGTTTTTTGAAAACAATGGGGAGCTTCCAATCGACTACAAGGAAGTTGTGGTGACAAGGCGGCTTTTTCGATCAGGCGAAAGTGAATTTTACCTCAACCGCTCTCGTTGCCGCTTGAAGGATATCTATAATTTATTTGCTGATACTGGAATTGGCCATGATGGCATGAGCATTATCGGACAAAATAGGATAGATGATATTTTGAATAGCAAGCCAGAGGAACGAAGGGCATTTTTTGAAGAAACATCTGGAATTACGAAATATCGCAATAGAAAAAAAGAGTCTCTCCGCAAGCTGGAAGACATGGAAGGCAATTTACTACGAGTGAATGATATTATTCATGAAGTTGAGAGCCAGTTGGAACCATTTGCAAAACATGCTGAAAAAACGAGACAGTATAATTTACTGACGGAAGATTTAAAGAAATACCAGCTTACAGGATTTTCTCAGAAGTATGCAAAGCTTAAAACGCAGGAAGAAAAAAATAATAGCTCGCTTCAAGAAGTCGCTGACCAAGCAGTGGCATCGGAAGCAGAAGCTGGTTACATGGAAAGCCTGCGGGAACAGTTGGATAAGGAGGCACTCGATTTAGAATTATCTGCGCAAGCACAGGCAGATAAAAATGAAAAAATACGCGTACAAGCAGATAAGATTGAAACAGAGCTGGCCATGCTTAAGGAACGCAGTCATCAAAGCGGTGTAGCAAAAGAACGGATATTGCGCCAAAGAGAATCGCTGCAGGGAGAATTGCATAAAAATAGTGAAGAAATACGGCGTTTTACGGAGCAAAAAATACAACTGGAAAAAGATTTGGAATTAGCAGGGCAGTTGCTGGAATCTGAGCAGGAGAAGGTTGCTTCTGTGGAGGGCTCTCTGCGTGAGAAGAAGCAGGAAGAAAATGAATTAGCCCAGATATGCAACCAACTAAAACTAGAATTAACTGAAAAACAGAAAACCTTGGCTGTCCTTGCAAGGGATTTAGAGACAAGTTCGGAAGATGCCTCATCTGAAAAGATATCCAGAGAAGAAATAGAAAGCAGACTTCTGGAACTTCAAAATGTATTGGCTAATTTTCAGCAACAAGAGCAGGATCTGGATAAGACATTGGAAGCCACTGCGATACAGGATAAGAACCTCCGAGAAGAACTTCGAGTGCTGTTGACACATATGCAAACGATAAAGCAGGAATTGGATGCACGTTTTCAAGAGTTGCAAACGAAGTCTAATAGGTTGAAATTCCTGAAAGGAATGCAGCAGGCATACGAAGGCTTTGGTAAAGCTGCAAAGGCTGTTTTAAAATCGGATATGCCATGGCGAAAGGGAGTTTGTGGAGCAGTTGGAGAATTACTAAGCGTTTCTCCCCAATATGTGATTGCTGTAGAAGTTGCTCTTGGTGGAAATATGCAGAATATCGTTACGGAAGATACTGCGACTGCAAAGTCCGTGATTTCGTTCCTAAAGGAAAAGCATTTAGGACGAATCACGTTTCTTCCTTTGTCTGAAATCGTAGTGCGTCCCTTTGAAAAAGGACGTATTTCACAGGAGCCAGGTGTTATTGGATATGCGAATGAATTGGTTGAGGCAGAAGTAAAATATAAAAAAGTGGCGGATTTTTTATTAAATCACACTTTGGTAATGGATACGCTTGACCATGCGTTGCTTCTTGCGAAAAAAATGAATTATAAGCTTCGGATCGTTACCTTGGATGGAGAACTGCTGCATCCCGGTGGGTCGCTTTCGGGTGGAAGCCGACAACATAAGGAAATTAGTTTCATGAATCGTGGCGGCGAAATAAAAGAAATTCAAATGCAGATGGATTCTTTGGAAGAAAAGTGCAGGAGCTTGAAGGCTCGCCACGATGAGGGAGAAAAGAAACAAACATCTTTGAGTGATCAATCTGCTGTATTGGTGAAAGAATTGCATGATTTGCAAGTGCATCAGGCAGAGCTGCGCATTACGATAGAAAAGACAAAAGAAGAACTGGAAGATCGTAAAGAAGCACTGTATGAGTTAGAAGAAAAAGCAAATTCCAGAAAGGTGGCTTTTCAGGAATTGCGGGAAAAAAAGGAAGAATTGTCACAGTCCTCTGTTTCAGACAAAGAAGCCATTATGGAAAAAGAAGCAGAGATTGATAGCGTGCACAATTCCTTGCAGGCATTGGAAGAAGATGCAGCTCATTTAGCAGCTTACATCAACGATAGGAAAGTTCAGTATGCCGTTTTGAAACAGAATATACAGCACAATCAAGAGAGCCTTTTGGCTGAACAGCAAAAAAAAGAACAGTGTGAGGCTGCATTAGCTGGAAATCATCAAGAGGAACTAGCCCTTTCGCGAGACATGGAAAAAAGTATTTCCAGAAAAGATGAACTTGTAAAAATAGATACGGAATTGCAGAGGCAATATGCAGAAGGAAAGGAGATGCAAAATAGCTTATATGAGCAGCGTTTGAAAAAGTTGGAAGAAAGCAAAAAACAGGAGAATTTAGCAAAGGAAGCCATGCGAAAACTGAATTTGCTTCGTGATAACATGCATCAATTAGAGTTGAAGAAATCCAAAATTTCTTATTTGATGGAAGAGTGTGAAGGACGGATGCTTTCGGAGTATGGATTAACGCCGGAATGTGCTGTTGAGGAGTCCTTGGATCTGCCCGAAGAAGAGATTCAGGAAAAAGTATCGGAACTGAATCGTAAAATTCGTGCCATTGGCCCCGTAAATCCAAATGCAATACAACAATATGAAGAACTCAAGAAACGCTATGATTTCATGAGCAAGCAAGCGAATGACTTAACAGAAGCAAAAGGAAATCTTTTGTCCATTTTGAAAGAAATTGATGATACGATGACCCAAAAATTCAAGGAAGCCTTTGCACAAATCCAGATTTATTTTGGAGAGATCTTTGTTCGGCTTTTTGGCGGTGGGAAGGCAGAGCTTAAGCTTTTGGACGAAGATGATGTACTCCATAGCGGAATAGATATTCTAGTGCAAATTCCGCAAAAAAAACAACAGAATCTATCTGCTCTTTCCGGGGGAGAACGTGCATTGACAGTTGTTGCATTGCTGTTTTCTTTTCTCAAATATAAGCCGTCACCATTTTCGGTACTTGATGAAATTGATGCACCTTTGGACGAAGCAAATGTATCACGTTTTGGAAATTTCCTAAAGGAATTCTCGAACAATACGCAATTTGTAGTTGTGACACATCGAAAGGGAACCATGGAAGCCGTTGATATGATGTATGGCGTGACAATAGAAGATGCGGGTGTATCTAAAATACTTTCTGTCAAAATGGATAATTTGAATGGCTAAAATATAGTTATTGGTAAAACAAGGAGGACGCTTACCATGGGATTTTTTGATCGCTTAAAAAAAGGATTAAATAAAACGCGGGAAAACTTAACCAATAAGATTGAAAAATTAGTATTAGGTTACGCAGATATCGACGAGGATTTTTTAGATGAGCTGGAGGAAACCTTGATTATGGCTGATGTCGGTGTTAAGACAACGGAAACACTGATGGAAGCTGTCCGCAAGGGTATCAAGAAAAAAGAAATTCATACGCCAGCAGATCTTAAGCCGTTTTTGCAGGAAGAAATCTCAAAGATTTTGAGGCAAGGTGAGGAAAAGAACAGTACAGCAGTTCATGGACCAACCGTTTTACTTGTGATTGGAGTTAATGGTGCTGGAAAGACGACCACTATCGGAAAGCTAAGTGCATACTACAAAGAACAGGGAAAATCTGTAATGCTGGCGGCGGCAGATACCTTTCGAGCAGCGGCAATTGACCAATTGGAGGTCTGGGGAAAACGTACTGGCGCTGCTGTAATTAAACATGAGGAAGGTTCTGACCCTGCCGCAGTTGCTTTTGATGCGGTCAAGGCGGCAATAGCGAGGAAGATTGACATTCTTATTATTGATACGGCAGGAAGACTTCAAACGAAGTCGAATCTGATGGAAGAACTAAAAAAGATCAATCGTGTAATTTCTAGGGAATGCGAAAATGCCCCACATGAAACCTTGTTGGTGCTTGATGCAACGACAGGGCAGAATGCTGTCAGTCAGGCACAGCTTTTTACTAAAGCAGCTCCAATTTCTGGTGTCGTGCTAACAAAGCTGGATGGGACTGCAAAAGGCGGAGTTGTGATTGGAATTAAGTCAGAGCTTTCTATTCCTGTGAAATGGATTGGCGTAGGAGAAGGGATTGATGATCTTAGGCCATTTGTTTCTGAGGACTTTGCAAAAGCCTTATTTGAAGGGTAAAGTATGGAGCAAATTGAGGTACACAGGGGAATTTTAGATTTTTTAATATGCAGCATAAGAGATTTTCAAAGGAAAGGCTTGAAAATTTATACATAAAGACTGTATAATTATAATGTCTATATGGAGTTGCTAGTACGGCATGCTGCCTTGATGTCAATTTGAAGGAGGAACCATTATGATGAAGGTCAGTGTTTTAGGCGCTACTGGATATGCTGGTGCTGAACTGTTGCGTATCTTATATGGTCATTCGGAAGCTGAAATAGTACATATCACATCAGAAAGCCATACGGGAGAAAAAATCTCGGATATGTATCCGCACTTACGAGGGCTTTTGGATATGGAGCTGGAGAGCATGAAAGACATAGCACGTATTGGTGTGGAGAGTGATTTTGTGTTCATTGGTCTTCCTCATGGACATGCTATGGAAGTTGGAAAAGCACTGGAAAATCTGCCCTGCCGTATTATTGATCTTGGTGCAGATTATCGTTTTGCGGATACCAAAGTATATGAGGAATGGTATCATGTTCCCCATACACACAAAGAAGCAAAACGTGTTTATGGTCTTGCTGAAATATATCGTGAAGAGATAAAGGATGCCAAAATCATTGGAAATGCAGGATGCTTTACTACGGCAAGTATCTTGGCACTTGCCCCACTTGCGAAATATCATTTGGCAGATGTCAATACAATCCTTGTAGATGCAAAGTCAGGTGTGTCTGGTGCAGGCCGTTCGCCTAAACTGGGAAATCATTTTCCTGAACTCTATGACAGCTTTAAGGCATACAATGTAGCCCACCATCGTCACACTCCTGAAATTGAACAGGCGATAGAAGATCTTTCTGGCGAGAAAACGCTTTTGAACTTTACTCCTCATCTGATTCCAATGTCACGAGGGATTTTATCCACTTGTTATGCGGATCTAAAGATGGGTGTTACTGCTGATATGATTGACGAAGCTTATGAAAAAATGTATGCAGATGAATATTTTGTTCGTCTGCTGGGGCGTAACGGTTATCCGGCGACTAAAAATGTGCGTGGCTCCAATTTTTGCGAGCTTGCATGGCATATTGATGAAAGAACAAATCGCGTCATAGTTCTTTCGGCGATTGATAATCTAGTGAAGGGTGCAGCTGGCCAGGCTGTACAGAATTTTAATATTGCTTGCGGATTCGATGAGCGGACAGGATTGGATGTCGTTCCAATGTATCCTTGATAGCACATCATGAACGAAAGGGAGGATATTTATGTTTAGTGAAAAAAATGCTAAAGCTGGTGTTACCTTTCCCAAGGGATTTCAGGCTGCTGGTGTTAAGGCAGTTGTTATGACTC
>CALELM010000012.1 GCA_937902665.1 uncultured Selenomonadaceae bacterium | reverse complement strand
CCAATTTGCGTTTCAACGAAGCGAAAGTTTGCTCACCGCTTGTTAAAATTTGATTCCCCCCACTTATAGCAAACTGTTGAAGAAGAGGGCATCTTCAGCTTCGTTATAACGCACTCTATCACTTTATCAATAGCATCTTCTAGGTGTGCCATATCTTTTTTGAAAGAACCACCCTCTGCCATCAAACTATCCCTGCTTCAAATAAATTGCACCACTCTCAAATTATTTAGGTATGGTATGAGCTAGGAAGTATTTTAAGCTATCTGATACTGCAGATGTCAGGGTGGCAGACACTCCACATCGTGGTACCTAACAGGGCGTAGATTCATCACCTACGCAACGGAAACGCCCCTAGGGTCATCACTCCCTAGGGGCGTTTCTATCGGTATTCACAACATCTTTCGTGAACTTTGCAAGTTCAATATATCACGACATTACAGCTATTTCAACTATTTGAGTACCATCAAAAACTGCACCATTCTCAAACAAATTTATTTGTCGTGATAGTGGGAACCACATTGGACAATTTCGATGATGTCCTGTTGGATGCGGTAGACTATGCGGTTATCATCGTCTATGCGTCTACTCCAATAGCCACTGAGATTGCCAGAGAGCCGTTCCGGCTTTCCGATGCCACGATAACCGTTCCGTTGGATGTCCTCCAGTAGCTTTAGGATGCGGTTGAGTGTTTTCTTGTCCTCGGTCAACCATGAGGAGAAATCTTCCCATGCCTCCTTGGAGAATTGCAGCTTATCCATTGGCAAGATCCCTCAATTCATCCATCGTCTTCGTCACGACTTCCCCTCGTTCCATTTGGCAAATAGACTTCTTCAACCGTTCCATGTTCGCCTCGCTGTAGAATGGATCGGCTGGGGGTACTTCAATCTCATCTTGTTGGAATGCTGGAACTATTCGCTTGTATGCCGTTTCGAGCATCACATCTAGCAATTCTCGGTCTGTGGCGGGAATTGCCCGCCGTTTTTCAAGGAAACTCCATTCTTCTTGGGTAGGGTTTGCCATAATATCTGCTTGCATCATAATTCATCCTTCCCAAAATTCTCTCTATTTCACAAGTTTAGGCAAATGCCTTGCCCGTGAGCAGTTCAAACGCTTCCTTGTACTTTGCAATCGTCTTGTCAATGACCTCCTGCGGAAGATTGAAATCGCTGTCCGGATGCTCCTTGAGCCAGTCACGGACGAACTGCTTGTCATAGGACGGCTGGGACTTTCCTGCCTCATAGCCTTCCAGCGGCCAGAAGCGGGAGCTGTCCGGTGTAAGCACCTCATCGCCAAGGACGATGTTGCCGTCTTCGTCCAGTCCGAACTCGAACTTCGTATCCGCAATGATAATGCCCCTCGTCAGCGCATAATCCGCGCATTTCTTGTAAATAGCGATGGTAAAATCCCGAACCTTCTCGGCATATTCCATGCCATGCCCCGGGAATGCCTTTTCCAGTACCTCTGCACCCTTTTCGATGGAAACATTCTCGTCATGGTCGCCGATCTCTGCTTTCGTGCTCGGCGTAAAGATTGGCTGCGGCAGCTTCTCGGATTCCTTCAATCCCTCCGGCAGCTGAATCCCGCAGATCGTGCCGTTCTCCTTGTAGCTCTCCCAGCCGCTTCCCGTGATGTAGCCGCGCACGATGCACTCCATGGGAATCATGTTGAGCTTCTTGCACTTCATGCTGTTGCCCTGAAACTGCTCCTGCTGGAAATACTCCGGCATATCCTGATTGTCCACGGAAATCATGTGGTTCGGGAGAATATCCTTTGTGAAATCAAACCAAAATTTCGACATCTGCGTAAGGATCGCGCCCTTTTTCGTAATCTGGTTCTTCAAAATATGGTCAAACGCAGAAATTCGATCGGTTGCCACCATAATAATGCTGTCTTCCGCCTCATAAACCTCACGAACCTTGCCGGACTTAAACGGTTTGTACTCCTTCATTTTCCTGCCTCCTAAATTTCATTCCAAAATTTATCCACATACATGATACCATCATAATCAGAAAGCCAAAGAGTGTCAATGAAAAAACTGGCGCCAGCCAAAAGCTTCCCCAAGGTTCAGCCCTTCCCAGCCACTTCATTCAAACTGCCCGTGCGATAGCCCTGCAAATCCAAGGCGACGAAACGAAATCCCATCTTCCGCAGGGAGCCTTCCACACGCTCCCGCAGGGAATCCTCCAGAAAAAGCCTCATCTCCTGCGGAAGCACCTCGATTCTGGCAAGCCTTCCCTCCTCATGGCAGCGTACCCGCACCTGTGCAAAGCCAAGCGAACGCAAAAATTCTTCCGCTTGCCTCGTTCGTTCCAGCTTTTCCTCCGTGATACGTTCTCCGTATGGAATTCTTGAAGCAAGGCAGGCAAGCGAAGGCTTGTCCCAAACGGGAATCCCAAATTCCCTTGCAAGTTGGCGAATCTCCCTCTTGCAGAGTCCTGCTTCCCGCAAGGGACTTTTCACGCCAAGTTCCTCAACCGCCCGAAGCCCGGGGCGGTAATCCTTCTCATCGTCCAGATTGGAGCCTTCTGCAAGGCAGTTCATCCCATGAAGCCGCCCCTCGTCCATAGCTCTTCCCAAAATTGCCTTCTTGCAAAGGTAGCACCGATTGCGGGGATTTTCCGCCACGCCCGAAACATGGAGCGTATTCACCTCCAGAAAAATCTGTGAAATCCCCCACTGGCGACATATTTTCTCTGCCGCCTCCCGTTCCTCCACAGGAAAAAACGGCGATACTGCCGTAATCGCCATCATCTTTTCTCCCAAAGCTTCCCTTGCCGCATGCAAAAGGAGCGCCGAGTCCACGCCCGCCGAAAAAGCGACCCCCACGCTCCCCAACCCCCGAAGGGATTCCTTCAAGTCCTCATATTTTTTCTGAAGCCCTTCCTCCATCACCCTGCACCTGTATCCCCTTCTGCAAGCCATCAGCCTGCCCATTTTTTCAAGCAATAAATCATCAGCAAGACCACCAAAACGAAAATATATTCCGACACAGAGCCAACCGAAAACAGCTTTATGCCCATCTTGTGATTCGGCGTAAAAACAGGAACCTTTCCGCACACTGCATCCTCCAGAATATGGAGGAGCGCGCCCACGCAAAAAAATCCTGCCATCCCCTGAACACTTGCCGCCTTTAGGGAGACCACCGTTTCCCCGGAGGAAGACACCAACGAAAAATCCCCCAGTTGCAGGATGAAAAACAAAAGCGCAAGATAAAGTGCCAGCCAATGCGACCAGCCACGATGCCGGCTGCGCCAGCCAATGCTCAAAAGCCCGCGCCTTGGATTCCCTTCCACCTTGTCAGGAAAAATCGCGCCTGCCATGCCACATGCCGTAAGCAGCAGGTCATCCGTCAAAGCATAAACCGCCACCCCTGTCAGCACCTGATGATTCAGCCATTTCATGATGTCTCCTCCTTTCCCACCACGTTTCCACTATTCTATCGCAAGAAGCTTTCTTTGACAAATTGTACCGATTCTTTGCGAAAACAGGTCTATTTATAGTATAATGAACACAGAAAGATTTTAAAGCGAGGTTTGTATGAACGACATTGATTGGACTATCACATTACGGAAACGCAAGCTACGCCAGCAACGACAAAACATTCTTTTGGCGATTCTCCTGACGCTTCTGGCGACATGCTCCATTTGGTACTTCTTTTTCTATACCCGCACACCGGAATATGCCCTAAAGCAAGCCTTTGTCGCCCTAGAGGAAAAGAACAGCACCCATTTCCAGCAATACGTCAACCTAAAGCTACTAACCAGCAAAGCTTATGATGACCTGACCGTTGACCTCTTTGCCTACGATGCAACACTGACTCCCCAAAGCAAGGTACTCTTCGAGAAATTCTACATCCTAGTAAAACCGGAACTGACAAGCGGCAGCATAGATACCATCCTGAACCGAATCGAAACCGGCGTTTGGGTACTCCCCAACGGCACAGATATCCTAAAGGGCAGGCAGCTCGGCATTGACTTCGAGCGTTTCCTTGAAAGAAGCCAGCTCCGCAACACGACACTCGTCTCCCTCGGCAGCATGGAACGCAATGGGAATTCTGCCATTGCCCACCTGTCAATCCAAGAGGATTACACGCAAACTCCCTTTACTATGGATCTTGCCATGGAAAGAAACGAGGACGGGTACTGGCAGGTTGCCTACATCATGAACTACAAGGCATATCTCAACACCGTAGCGCCCCTGCAAAACAAGGACATTGCAGAATACATCCAGACCACGCAGGACATCGTGGACACAAACAACCTCATCCTTGCAGAACAGCAGGAGCAGTTCAAGTCCATCATGGAGACCTCAGACGGAGTCCTCTCTGAAACCCAACGAATATCTGCCATGGAGCTTTTGCAAGACGAAGTCATTCCCACGCTCAAAAAGCGGCAGAAAGATCTGGACGAGATTCCTGTTCCTCAAGGTGCCGCCTACCTCTCCCGCCTGCGCCAGCAGTCAACAGAAGCAACCATCAAGACATGGCAGCATCTTATCAAGGCACTCAAGGGAAACAACCAAAAGGAATACGAGACAACGGAAACCCTCCACAAGCACCAGCTGGAGATCGAGCTTCGCATTGAGGACATCATCAAGCATACTGCTGTCAGCAAGAACATTCCAAACGTGCCATAAAATCCTCCCCAGAATCCACAGATTCTAAGTATTCCGTCCCTTGTGGGAAAGAGGAAAACGGTGTAAAATAGAAGAAGGATGTTGTACGAATATTATTTCAATTCAAAGGCAGGTGAAATGCGCCTACCCATGCAACGAAGCAATCGACAGCGGGATGCGCAGTATATCATGGCAAAGCAACACTTTAAGCTCATTGCACCAGTCAGCGGAAAAACCATCCATCTGGATCAGGTTCCAGATCCCATCTTCTCAGAACGCCTCACAGGTGACGGTCTTGCCGTCTTGACGGACAGTGCCGAGGTCTTAGCTCCCTGCGATGGCGAAATCACGCTTTTCTTTGAAACAAAGCATGCCTTTGCCATCACGACAGAGGATGGCATACAGGTTCTGGTTCACATCGGTCTTGACACCATTCTCCTGAATGGGGAAGGAATTACTGCCCTGCACAAGCGGGGCGACCATGTAAAGGCAGGTACGCCAATCCTTCGACTGAATCTCGATGTGTTCCGCCAGCACAACATCAATCTCATATCGCCTGTCCTCGTTGTCAACCAAGACAAGGTAACAGGCATTTTCCACCCAGATTCCGACAGCTATATCGAAGCAGGCAAGGACACCATTCTGGAATTTGCCATTTGAGCCTCCTGCAAATATGGAAACCCTGCATAGTCCAAAGGGGCTGTTGCATGAGCGAGAATTCGCTTGTGCAACAGCCCCTTTTTGCGTTTGTTTCGTATGCTTAGAATGACCAGTTAAGCCCTACATTGGCAGAAATACCCCGTTGTTTTCCTGCGTATCCCGTGAGGTTTACGTCAATCGCTACAGGGT
>CALELM010000011.1 GCA_937902665.1 uncultured Selenomonadaceae bacterium | reverse complement strand
GACGTGCGGAAGGACGCACGGAGGGCATCAAGCAAGAACGGGAGAGCAATATTATTAACATGCTGAAGGAAAAGCTGCAGCCAAGCATGGTTGCGAGGATTACGCAGATGACGGAGGAGGAGGTAACGGCACTCGGCAAGCAGGCAGGGGTGCTGTAGGAGGATAGGTGACTTGACCGTTGGCGAAGGTTGGCGGTTTTTGCGTAAGCATCTCAGGAGATGGTGTATGTAATCAACTCTGTCTATATGAGATGATGTATAGGACCAAGTAGAACTGTAGTTTTTGGAGTTTTTGTAGTATGTACAAAAACTCCAAGAGCCACTTTGCAGGAAGTTCACTATTATCATCATGAAAGCTTATCGCCCGTAAATATAACGAAGCTAAAGAGGTTCCCACTTACAGCAAGCTGTTGAAGGAGGGGGCATCATAATTTTAAAAGTGGCATCTTCCTAAATTGCGAAAATGCCACTTTTATTATCGACATATACTGTTTTGTTGGGCACTTGCTCTTTTCCTTTTGCCTTGAAAGATATTCTGCATTGTGGTTTAATAGGAATATCCTAAAACTGGGGGGATTCCATGAAAAGACAGAAGCGAATTGCTTTGATAAATGATATGACAGGGTTTGGGCGGTGTTCAATTACTGTCGAGCTTCCGCTGATTTCTGCGATGAAGGTGCAGGCATGCCCGCTTCCGACAGCAATTCTTTCCGTGCATACGGGATTCCCGTCACATTATCTTGATGATTATACGGTTCGCATGCGTCCTTATATGGAAAACTGGGACGAGAATCATTTAGAATTCGATGGGATTTGCACAGGCTTTTTAGGCTCGGTGGAGCAGATAGAAATCGTTATTGATACGATTCAGCGATTCAAGAAAAGGAATACTCTCGTCATGCTGGATCCTGTCATGGGAGACTATGGGAGGCTGTATTCTTCGTATACGCAGGCAATGTGCAAAGAGATGCGGCGGCTTCTTTCATATGCGGATTTGGTGACACCAAACTTGACGGAGCTTTGCCAGCTTTTGGATGTTCCGTATCCCGAAAACGGGGCAGTGACAGACAGGGAGCTGGGAGAAATGGTGCGGAAGCTGTCGGAACAGGGTCCGAGGCAGGTGGTCGTGACCGGAATTCAGGAGGGAGAGGAATCCATCAGGAATTTCGTGTTTGAGCGTGGAAAGGGAGCGGAAATCCTCCGTGTGCCAAAGGTGGGCGAGGATCGTTCCGGCACGGGAGATGCCTTTGCGGCAATCGTGGCGGGAAGCCTCGTGAATGGGGAGAGCCTGAGTCATGCGGTGCAGAAGGCAGCTATGTTTATCAATAAGGTGCTGGAATATGCGGTGGAGCTGGATTTGCCTTGGAACTATGGATTGCCGTTTGAGGAATATTTAACGGAATTGTCATAAAAACCATGAGAATCTAAGGAGGAGAGTGTGCTTTATGCTGGTTTATGCAACACATTCCGGCGGAAGGTATCTGCCGATGGAGGAGAGCCTGAAGGAACAGCCGGAGGGAAAGAGAAATCTTTATGTAAATATCACGAATCGGTGCAATTGTGCCTGCACGTTTTGCTTGCGGACAAAGAAAAAGATGGCGGAGGAATCTTCCCTGTGGCTGAAGGAAGAGCCTTCTTTCGAGGAACTCAAGGAAGCCTTGGACGGGGTGCCTTGGGAATTTGTCGGTGAGGTCGTTTTTTGCGGGTTCGGTGAGCCAACGCAGAGATTGGACGTGCTGACGGAGGTTATGCGCTATGTGAAGGAAACCTATCCTGCGCATCCCGTGCGATTGAACACGAACGGTCTTGGCGATTTGGAGCATGGGCGTGAGATTGCAAAGGATTTTGCAGGAATTTTGGATACGGTATCCATCAGTCTCAATGCATCGAATGCGGAGCGGTATCTTGCACTGACACGCGCAAAATATGGGATAAAATCCTATGATGGCATGCTGGAGTTTGCGGAGCATTGCAAGAGGTATATTCCCACGGTCGTTATGACAATTGTGGATCAGGTGGAAAATGCTGAGGAAATCGAGAAGTGCCGGGAAATTTGCAGGGAGAGAGGACTTTCCCTGCGTGTGCGTCCTTATGAGGACAGTTAAAAGAAAGATATGGGGGAGCAGGGAGATTCCTGCTTTTCCATATCTTTTCTTTTTGGTTTGGGGAGGGAAATGCTGTATTGGCGTTGAAGCTATCTAGGAGAGTGAAGTGACATGGAGCAGCGTTGAGAAGTGTCATTGATTTGAAGTTAAGATTTTTTGAGGCACCTTTCTGAAGATGGTATTACGGAAAAGGGAAGGGTGTGATATGAGGTATGGATATGGATGATAGGGAAAGGCTGGCTGAACTTTTGTCTGGGAAGGCTTGACGGAGCGTGATGGAGGGACAGGTCGGCACGGTTTTGCTGTGCCGTGCTTTCAATAAAACAAGAGGATTGTGTTATGAAACAGTCATTGAGCATAAACCTCAGCCAACGCCTTGCGATGACTATGCAGCTGCAGCAGGCAATACAAATTTTGCAGCTTTCCTCGCAGGAGCTTCGGGCTGTTATTGAAAAAGAATATGTGGAAAATCCTGCGCTTGAAATGGATTATACGGAAGGCCGTAATGTGGAGCGTTTTACGGAAGGGGTTCTGGCAGAGGACCTTTCCCAGCTTGCTGTTTATCTGGATGGGGACAGCAAGCAGCCAAAGTATTTTATTGATGATCAGGTGCGGGGCATGGAAGCAGTTGCCACTGTGGACATTACTTTGGAAGACGAGCTTATGGAGCAGGTGAAGTTTACGTTTTCTGAGGAGCGGGAACGGGCAATCGCTGCTTTTATTGTAGGTTGCATTGATGAAAGAGGGTACTTTACGGCATCTATCGAGGAATCCATGCATGCTACGAATGCAGATGAAGCAACGATTCTGGGGGTACTGCAGAGGGTTCAGGAATTTGAGCCGTCAGGCATTGGAGCCCGCAGCTTGAAGGAATGTTTGCAGATACAGGCAAGGCAGCGTGGAATCTATGAAGGTCTTGTGGCAGCCTTGATTGATAAATATTTGGATCATATTGCGACTGCGCGCATGAGGGAGATTGCTACGGAGGAACAGGCAACGGTAGCTGATGTGCAGCTGGCGGTTGATATCCTCCGGACACTGAATCCGAAGCCCGGAAACTCTTATGGCGGGGAAGCACTGCACTATATCGTTCCTGACGTTTTGGTGCAGGAGGTCGATGGCAGGTATGTGGTTACCATCAACGATAATTATGTGCCGCAGCTTCATATTTCCAACATGTACCGCAATGCAGCGGGCTATGACGAGAAGACGAAAAAATATATCGGGCAACGTTTGCAGGCGGCGGCATGGCTAATCAAGAGCATTGAGCAGAGAAGGCAGACCATTCGGCGTGTGGTTGAGGAGATCGTTGCGTGCCAAAAGGATTCGGTTGAGAAGGGCATGAAATACCTGCGCCCCATGACCATGAAGCAGGTGGCAGAGGCGATTGATGTGCATGAATCGACGGTGAGCCGAGCGGTTGCGAATAAATATGTGGAACTTCCTTGGGGAATCGTGGCAATCAAGAAATTTTTTGCAAGCAGGCTGGCAGCTGTGAATGAGGGGACGGAGATCGTTCCATGCCAAGTCAAGGATGCTATGGAGGAATTGATTCGGGGAGAAGATCCAAAGAGGCCTCTTTCCGACCAAAAGCTGGCGGAGCTTTTGGAGCAGAGAGATATGAAAATTTCGAGGCGTACGGTGATGAAGTATCGAGAAGCGATGGGGTATCCATCGTCCGTGAAGAGAAAGCGATATTGAATGGCGATGAGCTGTTTCCTTTTGCTTGCGAAGAAAAAAAGGAAATGGAAGATGAATTTACAATACAGCAATAAACATGGATACATCGTTGCGGAAGTGTAAATTGCCGTTGAAAAATTATTGAATTGTGTTATGATAGGAAGGCAGATGGATTTAGAATATCCTTCATTTACGATAGAATTTTTAGGGGGAAGCGAGATATGGGAGATAGCAGACCACGAATTGTGATCGTTGGAGCGGGTTTTGGTGGAATCAAGTTGGCAAAGCTGCTTGCAAAGGAGAATGTGCAGGTCACGTTAGTCGATCGTCACAACTATCATCTTTTTCAGCCGCTTCTTTATCAGGTGTCTACGGCAATTCTGTCTACAGATGAAATTGCGTATCCTGTCCGTACCTTTTTCCGCAAAAACAAGAATGTGGAATTTTTCATGGCTAAGGCACGCGGTGTGGACAGGGAAAGGAAGCTTCTGCTCACAAATCACGGAGAGATTGCTTATGATTATTTAGTTCTCGCCGCTGGAGCGACTACCAACTTTTTTGGAATGAAAACAGTGGAAAAGTATTCCTTTGGCATGAAGTCGCTGCAGGAAGCTCTTCATATTCGCAATCATGTGCTGCACATGTTTGAGCGCGCAAGCAAGCATGAGGATGATAAGGAAACTCGTTGCCGCATGCTGACGTTTGTTGTTGTTGGGGGCGGACCTACGGGAATCGAGGAAGCGGGGGCAATTTCAGAGCTGATTGAGATTCAGAAAAAGGAATTTCATAATCTTGATTTTGGCGAGGTGCAGGTAAAGCTTATCGAGGCAACGCCGAACGTCCTGCCGATGATGCCGCAGAACCTTCGTGACCACACGGTAGAGGTGCTTCGGAAAAAGGGCGTTGACGTGATGCTCGATACACAGGTCGTGGATTATGATGGGCATGTCCTGAAACTTAAAAATGGGGAGAAAATCCCAACCGATACCGTGATTTGGGCAGCTGGTGTCAAGGCAGTTCCGTTCATCGCAGACTGTGGCGGCGAGTTGGATCGCGCTGGGCGTATCGTTGTTGAGGCGGATCTGCGTGTCAAGGGAGCAGAGGATATGTTTGCTATTGGCGATTGCGCAAATTTCTGTCATGGCACGGAGCGTCCGCTTCCGACGGTTGCTCCCGTAGCAATGCAGGAGGCACAGATTGCTTATGAAAATATCATGACGCTGGTTCGCGGCGGTTCTGGCTTGAAGTCGTTCTGCTACAAGGATTTGGGCGCTATGGCTACGATTGGGCGCTGCGAGGCAGTTGTGGCAAAGACGAAGATGAATCCGGAGATGACTGGCTTCATGGCATGGTGCGCATGGATGTTTATTCATCTTCTGCGCTTGGCTGGTACGCATACGAATGTTACGGTTGCCATTAAATGGCTTTGGAATCTTTTGTCTGGCACTAGGCTTGGGCGAATCATTACGAATATTAAGCTGGACTGAGAGTGCGTTTTTTGTGGATGTACAGCAGAGATGCGGTGTGTATCGCCGGATCTCTGCTATTTTTATAACGAAGCTAAAGATGTCCCCTTCTTCAACAGCTTGCTGTAAGTGGGGGAAATCAAATTTTAACAAGTGATGAGCATATCTCCCGCTTCGTTGAAACGCAAATTAGAGGGAAAATGCTTATGGCATTTTCTTGAACAATGGCGTTATAATAAGTTTCACAAATGCAATTTGTGTGCTGCCCAATCCTAAAAAACAGGCATAGCTCTGACTGCTGAGTAGAATTAAGTTACCACACAAAAATTCGAAAAGAGTCAGGAACTATGTCCAACAACATTATACAGGTAAGTGACGAACTTATCCATACTGAATTAAAAAATTTTGTCAGAACCAGCCTTGAAGAAGCCTTTAAAAAGATAGCCTGCCTCTGATGCAAAATATTGTAACATACCATTTTTTATTTGACAGTTTCTTTAAAATTTGCTATGATACTTGAAACTCAGCAAGGGCAAATGCCCGTGATTCAAACATCTGGGGATGCAATGGTCTCGACGGGGATAGATGGATCACGAAAAGCGAGCCGGGGGGTCATCAACCCGTTAGTAAGGTGAAAACTTTTATTAAATATAAAAGCTAACGAAGAATACGCTTTCGCCGCTTAAGGCGACCCCTGTTCGTTCCTCTCCTGCGGGGACGGATAAGGGGCAAACAGCAGGATACCTGACAGCCAATTCTCGGAGGCTTGACTGGGAACTCTCATCGAGATAGGGACAAAGCTGATTGTCTGCGGACGGCTGGCTCCCGAAACTTAACCACAGACTGCGCTCGGAGAAATTCGTGAGACAATATTTTCGGACAGGAGTTCGATTCTCCTCATCTCCACCACATATTAAGACAGAACGAGAAGTATCTGTCTTTACATAGAAAAAATCCCAGTTGGTTTTGTGCCAGCTGGGATTTTTCGTGTGCATAGATACAAACCAAAAAAGCAATTGTTCTTACCCCACAACAAGCTTATTGGTTTTCCTTAAATATTTAGCTGGAATCACATTGTCCAACTTCCAAGTAATACTCATCGGTTTATTTCCCGTATGTTTCGTATAACTTGCTGTTCCCAAAAAAGTATATGGTGAGGTGCCCAATTCATCCTTTTTAAATTCTCTCACGAAAAGCAAAACCTTTGTCCCCATTTTTCTGTGATTGATATATCTTTTCCCTGTACCAGAAGTATCTGATGTAGCATTCTGACTCTGCCAATGAAACAATTCTTCATTGATGGAATAATCCTCATACATTGTTGTGGGAGAGTAATCCTTGTCCGATTTATTGAGCGTAACCATGAATACATCTAACTTCTTCTCCGGCAACCATTTGACACCTTCTCGCACATTGCTGGGAGTCATATAATCCATAGCTATCAAGAGTTGATCTCTTGTATAAGTACAATGAACATCCAGTGGACAGTCAAATCCAAGCTGCACTTCACTGTCTATAAAATCAATGTGCTCCAAGTTATACTCCAGAAGCTCTATTATCTCACTTACCATAGTTGGACTTTTAACTAAGTTCTCAATGTTTTTAGTTGTTTCCAAAGAATTCCAGTCCGCAGCTTTATTCCAAATAGATACATAGAACATCTGCATCATCCTCTGCTCTATCTGACTCATATCCCTTATTTTATCAATGGAAATACCTCTCAGATTATTCACCAAAAAATTTATCCATCGCCTAGAATCTATCGCTACAATCTTTCCAAAACACTTCGTGATAACATCTTCAAGAGGTTCAAAAAAATCTGGCTTTCCTTCAGCCTCAGCACATAATCTTGAAAAAGAATATTTCTTATAAATGGTTTTCAGTGGAATGTGATAGTAAGTGACAAAATTAGTCATCGTAAGCGGTAATTCTGTATCCTCAACAAAAGTTTTTATTTTGCTAATCAATCCCGTCTTATCACCAAAAGATTTTTTTATATTATCCAGAATGACATCCTTAGCTTTCTTTTCAAGCTGAATATAGCATCCCTTGGGAAGAGATACAAAATCATTTCTTACTTCATGTTGTACGCTATGATTTGTATTTGCCAAAAGTGCAGCAAATTTTTCTTCAAAATTATATTTCTTGTTTGCCTGACCAATGAAATCAAGCACTGTCAAACAATCCTTGCCATCGGATAATCTTAATCCTCGACCTAACTGCTGTAAAAAAACAGTCAGTGATTCCGTTGGGCGTAAGAACAATACTGTATCTATCTCTGGAATGTCTACGCCCTCATTATACAAATCAACAACAAAAATAAACTTAATCGCTCCCGAAACCAGCCTTTGCTTCGCAGTTTTTCTTACTTCATCGTCTGAATCTTTGTCAAGAGAAATGCTGCTTATTCCTTTGGAATTAAAATATTCTGCCATAAACTGAGCATGTGCTACCGATACACAGAATCCCAAACCATGAACTTCATTTATATCCGCAACGTATTTGTTAATAGAATTTACAATATGACCAGCTCTACGCTCTGCTGTCACTCTATTAAGGGAATAAATTTTACTAAGCTCCGTCCTATCGTAGCCACCTCTCGTCCACTTCACCTCAGATAAAGCAACCTCATCGGATACACCAAAATACTGAAACGGGCAAAGCAATTTTCTTTCAATTGCTTCCGGCAATCTAATTTCAGCAGCAATTCTGCCATCAAAATACTCTAGGATATCTTTGCCGTCCATACGTTCTGGCGTAGCTGTCAATCCCAATAAAATCTGTGGTTTAAAATGTGATAAAACAAATTGATAGGTCGGCGCGGCGGCATGATGGAACTCATCCACAATTATATAATCATAGTAATCTTTAGGGAGTTCTGCAAAAGCTCCCTGTTGAGATGCCATTGACTGAATGGATATGAACAAATAATCAATATTGTTTTCCGGCTTATAACCTCCAACAAATAATTCTCCAAAATTAGGATCTTTCAATACCATTTGAAATACATCTCTGCTCTGCTTTAAAATTTCTTCCCTATGCACCACAAATAAAAGTCTATTCTTTTTCCCAGCATTTGTTTTACAATATTTTCTATAATCAAAAGCAGAGACAAGAGTCTTACCCGTTCCTGTTGCAGCAACTACAAGATTTTTATATTTTCCACGCACCACTCGCTCAGCCTGTAAATTATCAAGAATCTCCTGCTGATAAGGATACGGATTAATGTCAAAAATAAACTGTCTATTTCCCTCTGTTCCAGAATACTTTTCAGCTTTGAGTGCCTTCTCCAATTTTTCACTCTTATCCACATCATAAGTTTCAAATCCAGGAGTATTCCAATAACTTTCAAAGGTTGCATCGACTTTTTGAATTGTTGCTAACATGTCCTTCGCTGTAACCTTTACGTTCCACTCCAATCCGCTTGACATAGCTGCATTAGAAAGATTCGATGAACCAATATATGCTGTTGTATATCCTGTATTCCGATAAAAGACATACGCCTTAGCATGAAGTCTTGTTCGCTTTGTATCATATGATATGCGAAGTTCTGTATTCTGCAGCTTGCATAACTCATTTACAGCTCTAACCTCTGTTGCTCCCATATAAGAGGTGGTTATTATTCGAAACAAGCCCCCTCTTTCCGTAAATTCTCGTAGTTCATCAATAATCAATCTGAGACCGCTCCACTTTATAAATGATACAAGCATATCAATACGGTCAGCAGTTGCTATCTCTTTTTTCAATTCAGAAAACATTTGTGGCTCATGAATTGCCCCTGTGAATAAGCTGCTTTGAGAAATTGAGGTTTCTGGACGAACAACATCTTTCGCCTTCTTCTTTCCAAGCTTTACCATCGGATCTTCTGCTGACAATAATGCTATAAGCTGCTCCGCCTCTTCTGTCACTTGTAACTTTGATATATTCTCCCCAGTCTCACCAGACAATATATTCACTATTCTGTTTACAAGCTCAACCTGCGCAGAAACATTTTCTCCATCAGAAATCATATCCAATCTTTTCTTAATCACTTCTGAAAGGTATCCTGTAAGTATACCTGACGCCTCTGCTGCATCTATCTTTTGCAATAACTTCTGATCTACAGAATTTTCCGCTAATTCGGTTTTTATTTCTTGATTTATAACCTGTTCATATAAACCTGGCTTAAGCATATAACCTCTCTAAATTCATTTAATTTACTCGTATGATATAAAATGAAATACGACTGAACAAATTTACTGCATACAAATGAATGGCACCTATGAGAAGTATAGTATATGTCGAAATAGATGTCCACTTTAAACCTCTGAATTATAACGCCCTCAATCAAGAAAATGCAACAAGCATTTTCTTCCTTGACAGCG
>CALELM010000010.1 GCA_937902665.1 uncultured Selenomonadaceae bacterium | reverse complement strand
GTTAAAATTTGGCTTCCCCCACTTACAGCAAGCTGTTGAAGAAGGGGACATCTTAATACTGTCCTGCATAAAAGCCATTTTTCCTTCCCCGCCAAGAAAAAATTTTCCTCGTTCCATCATATGCGAAGCGGTATATTGGAGGTCTTTACATAGTCGTCCATGTCCCCCCAAAAACCCTTTTCCTCCAAAAGCTCCGTAAATACCTCATAGGACATATCCGCATTCATCGTAGGGCCTATAATAATGCCCTTGACCAAGCGTTGCAGGGTGTTTCCCTTCCCAAAATTCGATTGGATCAGGTGTCCCAAGTGAATCTTGTACACCTTCTGCATCACGCCACTCACGAAAACAACGTCCTTCTCCAGCATGCCATCCCTTTTTATGCTGCGGCTGGTCGAGGAATCCGCAATCAGAACAATCCGCCATTCCCTCTCGTCCTGAAAGCCGATGTGCTTGATGGAAACCATGTTTACGCACAGAAGCTTGATCAAAAGCTCCTTCATTTCCTCGGCATATTCATCTCCCAGATGCGGAAAAGAAGACAAATTATCGTATGCCTTCCTCATTTCCTGCATCAGATTCTCAGGGTTGGACGGGTCAACATAAAGAATCGGGGAAACGTAAAGAAATGTCCCCCTTGGCATAGACGCATAGGCAAAATCCCTGCTGAGAACAAGTGCCGCCCCCGTGCCGTGGCCGTATGCCCGCCACATGGAAAGCCTGCCCATCTCTCGTTCCTCTCCCTTTGCCCGATGCTCCGAAAGGCTGGAAATGTACACGTTCCTCGGAAGATCCATCGAATAGTTCTCAAACTCCCGAATCACCTCTTCCGCCGACAGCTTCGTAATGCCAAGTCCCTGCAGAACATCATTGAGCCGCTCCAAGCCCCCATACTCCCGAAACATATTGAGCAAGATCATTCTGCCAAGGCTCATCTCCGCATAGTCATTCATGAAGGAAATATTGCGAAGCCATATCTTCTCCTTCTCCAAAATCTTGTACACGGTCTGATCGGAAGAATAATGGATAAAATCAATCTGATTCTCCTGCAGCTCCACCAAACGCCGTTTTATGTAAGGAAACAACCACCTCTCCGCCAGCGGATAAAGCCTGTTCATATTCCTTCCTCCCATCCTGCAAGATATTCCCCCATCTCTTACTTGTTTCTCCCTTTCTGCCGCAGATTCCTTGCCGTCTCCCAAAAAAGAACCGCAAAAATATTCAGATTTGAAGGAATTCTCATTGTTTTCTAATTTAAAATTCTGCCTGTATATGTTATAATGAAGATACAGAAAGTTATCTTGTTTTTTAAACAGGTTTTATATGCAAGGAGGAGATTATCATGGCTACGACCGTAAACAATACTAGGAACAATCCATCCGAAGTTTTAGCTGAGTTCCTGAAAGACGATGCAACAATAGGTAATGAGTCAGCAACCCAAAACGGAATGATAGTGAATCACAATATGGCAGCAATCAATACCTTGACACAGCTCAGCAAGAACCAAAGCAGCCTGTCCAAATCTCTCGCAAAGCTTTCCTCCGGCATGAAGATCAATTCGGCAGCCGACGACCCGTCCGGCTACCAGATCTCCGAGAGGATGCGCGTGCAGATTCGCTCGCTCGACCAAGCAAACTACAATGCCCAAAACGGCAGGTCGATGCTGAAGGTAGCAGAGGGTGCCGTGAGCAGCACGGTAGAGATCCTGCGGACACTCAAGGAAAAAGTCATCAATGCCGTAAACGACACCAACACAGACGTAGACCGAGCAGCCATCCAAAAGGAAATCGATGCATCCATTCAGGAAATTGACGACAATGCCCTGCTTACCTTCAACGGCAAGTTCCTGAACAATGGAGCCCGCACGTCAAAAGGCTGTGCTACTGCAAATGTCCTGTACACGGAACAGCTCGCTGCAGACACTTCAGCAAACAGTACACTTATATCATTGAAGGACAGGAATGGAAAGTCTCTGGGCATTGAGGATACCGATAATATAACCGTGTCCTATGTGATAGGTGGAAAAACCTATACCACGACCTTCACGATAGACAATAAAACACTTAAGGAGTTATTTGAAAATAATTTTGTCTGTGGAACTGAAACAAAGAAAGGATCTGATGTTTTCACGTTCAGTGACGGCACATACCTTGGCACGGATTCCGCAGGAGCATCTGTTTATACCGTAGATAATGGTCGAGCTATAGCCATTACGGCTAAAACCGCAGGGATTGACACGCAAGTATCCGCCATTTGCATTGGTGTTTCTGACAAAAACGGAGAGATGAAAGCTGCAGTAAATTCCATCTTGGACAGCTTCTCGGAAGTAATTTCGGCACGGAACGCATCGAGCGACAATTCGGTTGCCCTCCAGATTGGCGCGAATGCCAACCAGCGCATGAACCTCTCCTTGGACGACATGCACGCATCCGCTCTGGGACTGTCAGGAAAGGGACAAACTGTCACCGTTTCAGACAAAACAAGCGCGACTGCTGCACTAAAGGTAATCGACAACGCACTCCAAAGGGCATTGAACCAAGAGGCTTCCATCGGTGCTGTGATGAACCGGCTGGAATTTACCTCGAACAATCTCACGACATCTTCCGAGAACCTCGTAGCAGCAGAATCTACCTACCGTGACGCTGACATGGCAAAGGAAATGAGCGAATTCACAAAAAACAACATTCTGATGCAGGCGGCAACAGCAATGCTTTCGCAAGCAAACCAGCAGAACCAAGGCGTTCTCAGCTTGCTGCAATAAGTCCCCTTTCCTTCAAAACAGAAAACACAGCCAGCCGAGCTGCACCGTACCGTGCAGCTCGGCTTTTTTCCAAACCAACGGCTTGGCAGAAACAGTTTTTTCTTTTTGTTCTTTTGTCTTTTTGTCTTTTCGGTATTTTACTGGCATCCGCCATCGGCGTTTCTTGCAAAGCACAAGAATATTCAGACTTGAAAGAATTCTCATTGTTTTCTAATCCAAAATCCACTCCGCTTGTGTTATAATTAAATATATAGAAAACATCCTTCCATTGCAAATCAGCACATTTTTAACGAAAGGCTTGTTCCTTAGATTTGTTTTCAAGGAGGGATACATCATGCCTATCTATTGAGAAAGCAACCTGATGGAAAATCAAACAAGCCGCACAGCATCGTGCGGCTTGTTTGCGAAAATATTTGTTATTCAGCGAATTGGAATATCCTTGGAGCGAAGAACTTCCGCCGCCTTTGGCATGGAGACCTTCAGCATGCCGTTCTCAAAAGAAGCATCGACTTTGTCTTCATCAATGCCGTCAATATAGAAGGAACGGGACATGCTGCCTGTACTGCATTCCCTGCGGATATAGTTCCCTTCCTTGTCCTTTTCCTCCGAGAAGGCTTCCTTGCGTGCTTCGATCGTAAGGTAATTGTTTTCGTAACGGATATGGATATCCTCCTTCTTTACCCCCGGCAGTTCGGCTGCCAACTCATAGCGATCCTTGAGATCCCGAACGTCTACATGGAAGGAGGAAACGCCCTCATGGGAAAACGGCGCAAAGAAATCCTGCGAGAAAAACGGCTCGTTAAAGCAATCAAACAAGCGACGGAACGGATCTTCTCTCCGCAATTCTTTTCTCGAACCAAACGGTACTAAACCAAACATAGGAACAACCCCTTTCTTTCACTTGTCTTTTTATTTCAGGAACATCAGCGATGTTCTTGAGTCTATTATAACGCAATAAGTCAAAAAGTCAATAAGTCAAAACAACAAAGTTAATTTTATGAACACCGGAGGTATCCACTATGAAAAAACTAGGAATCTCAACCATGCTGCTCCTAATCTGGAGCCTATGCCTCGCGCCTGCGGCATTTGCCACCAACCACACTTGGGCAGACAGCAGCTACGACTTCAAGCAGGTAAACATGGTTGCCATCAAGGACTTGGACACAAGCCAAGTTGACATCAGCAGCATCATGCAAAAAACGGCCAACTCCACCTATCAAAAAATGTCCAGCAAGCTGGAAAACGCCAAGGTGCTGACACAGGAAGAAGCCCTTGCAAAAATCGAAAAGCTGACGAATATCCCCACGTCCACAGCCGACACGTCCAACACCCCGACAAAGACATGGCAGGAAAACATCCAAAGTGCCGCTCCCTTTTATGTAGAGGCAACCATGACGCACTACTACATAGATTCCATCTATTGCCCGGAACGAGTGACCTATTCGACCGTGCGCAGGACAGAAATCTGCCATGACAGGAACGGCCGCAGATGGGAGCGGGTTTGGTACGATACGATACCGCAGTATATCCCCGCTCATATCGAGTACACCTTCCGTGTCGGCATATATTTCAAGGGATATGACGCAAAAACACACAAGCTCGTCTACGAAAGGGAGGACATACGCTCCAGAGGAACGGATGATCCGACGGGCATGATAGAACGAATCTGCAAAGACTTCTACCGTGACCTCAACAAGAGAATCAAAAAGTAACAGCAAGAACCTCATCGCAGGCAAAAAACATAAGGAACAACAAAAAGCCTTCCAATCACTTGGAAGGCTTGCTTTTTTTATGGTGCCGAAGGCCGGACTTGAACCGGCACGTTGTTGCCAACGGCAGATTTTGAGTCTGCTGCGTCTGCCAATTCCGCCACTTCGGCTTGTCGACTAGGCTACATGTCGCTAACAGAATTTATTATACCAAGAAAATATCTTTTGTCAACAAGAAAATCAAGAATTTTATTTAACTATATGAACCATTTATGATAATGTCCTAATATACCACAAAGGAAAATACGTTATCGCACAACTACTCTTTTTCCTTGGTTTTTACTGCCATTTTGTAGACAAATGCCATAATCGCCAAATAGATTGCAATCGCAAGAAATGCCGCCTCCGGTGTCTTGCTCCAGCTGTGCATGTAGAGGTTCACTCCGCCTATCTGCATGACAGCCTGCACCAATCCGCCGATTGCTCCGCCGCCGACCAATCCGGCAGCAATGCTGCTTCCTTTGTCCATTCTGGCAGTCTTCAAGGCTTCGTCCTTGGTACTGCTGGCTACCAGATAGGAGAGAATACCGCCTGCCAGTACCGGCGTATTGATATCCATTGGCAGGTATACGCCCAATGCAAAGGGAAGTACCGGCACGCCCAGCATCCATATCGCTATTGCGCCAAAGGCTCCTGCCATATAAAGGATCCAAGGCGCATCATTGCCGGACATCAGCGAACTGGATACTGCCGCCATAGCATTCGCCTGCGGAGCCGGCAAAGCATTTTCTCCTGCAAAGCCATACGCACTGTTCAGGAACAGCAATACCCCAATACTCACGACAGAAATAAATACCGCCATAATCACCTGCCACTTTTGCATAACAGCCGGCGTAGCGCCTGTCAAATACGCAATTTTCAGCTCCGTCATGAAATTCCCTGCAAGAGATATGCACGAAGCCCCAAAAACAGCAATCACGATAAGGCTGGTGACACCGGATTCCCCTATTGCTCCCGTAGCATTCAGCACGGCTCCCATAATAAGCATCAGAAAAAGCGTAATGCCAGATACAGGCTCATTGCCCGTGTAGGCTGTGGAACTGATACCAACAATAGCAAGCAGGATAGAGCTTATCCCCAGAACCAGCGTAACCAATACGGACTCAAGCAATGTACCCGAAAAATAAAAATGATAGAATACCCCGAATACCATAATGCAAAGAGCTATGCCCAAAATAGCCAAGCTGGGAGAAATATCCCTGTCATTTCTGGCTGTCCTGCTGTCCTGCACAGAGATATTTCTCATATTTTTTATGGTCTGCTTGGCAATAGACAATACCGCCTTTCCCATGGACAGCAAACCGATAATGCCTGCCATCGCCATCATTCCGATGCCTATACTGCGGACATACTGGGAGAATACCTGCGTGATTGAAGCGTTTGCCAGCAGTATTTCTTCCCCATTTACGGTCATAACGTGGTCTCCCGCAAGGTAATACAGCACAGGAATAAATACCAAATTCGCCATAAAGGTACCGCTGGCAATAATAGCGGCGTACCGAATCCCCGTAAAATACCCAACACCGAGCAGAGCCACATCCATGCCCATAGTGAGCGTTACCTTCAGCTTGTCATGCAATACCTGCCCCCAGCTGAACAACTCCGTAGAAAAAGTCTCTGCCCATGCGCCGAAAGCGTCCAGCACAAAATCATATACAAAGCCAACAATGCCGCTTATGATAATAAGCCTGCCGCCACCGGTGCCGCTGCTGGTCAAAAGATTGGCACCGGCCCTGCCATTGGGAAACGGGAAATCCTTGTCCTTCTCCACGCAGAAATACCGCCTGAAAATAGACGCTAAAAGAATGCCCATAACACTGCCAAAGAAAACAGGCACCACCATCAGGAACATATTGATTCCCTGCATATCCAGTATAAAAAAGGCAGGCATCACAAAAATTACGGCTACAATCACATTGGTACCGGAGCTTGCCAGTGCCTGAATATGCACAGCCTCTGGAAATGGATCCATGCGCTTAAAAACCACTGCCATGCTCATTGCCAAAATAGACACCGGCATAGCCGCATCCACGGTCTGCCCCACCTTCAAGGCAAGATATTCCATAGAAAGCGTAAACAGCAGCGCATAAAAGAATCCCCACCCAACCACATAGGTATTTATCTCATGGTACTGCTTATTTGGATCCATATACTTTTTCTGATTTCCCTTCCCTTGCATCATTACTCGCCTCTTTTCTTTGATTTTTTTTTCACCCCAAAAAGAAAAAGGCACTGCAGGCAAAATGATTCCTCATTTTTTCTACAGCGCCTCACCACAGCAGTCAAATCTCTTTGCAATCTCCGACCACCGCACCCTGATATGAATTTGCTTGCATTACTTTGCTGATGGAACTACCTCTTCCTTTTTCGGCGTTATATCCACGGCATTCCGTGCTTCCGCAGGAATCACGATTGCTTCCGCTTCCCCTTGGTAATCATACTGCCCATCCAGCTTCAAGCTCAGCGTCGGGATCAAGGTAATTGCCATGACCTTCTGCTCTATCGGCATCTTGTCGCTGTACTTTTCAAATACGGCATTGGCTATTTTCTGGACAGGTCCCGTCAAGTCCATCTTGCTCGCAACCACTGCCTTAGTCGCCTTGTCTACCGTTTCCGTATACGTCAAGCCATCAAAGGCATCAAAAAGCACGTTCCCAATCATAGCCTGCGTATCAGCATCCAACACGTTCTTCAAATCCTTTGAATTTTCCTTCTTCATGCAATCCAGAAAAGCATCCTTAATTTTCTGCCCATCGAGAGTCACGGAAAGCGTGCGCTTCACAGGAGAATCGCTGACGATATCTACGTCCTTGATCCCCTCCAGAGTAGCTGACTCTTTTATTGCCTCGCTCTTTATTTTCTCCAAATCCTCAGCCGTCATCGGCGCAACAAACTTCTTCCACTGCTCGCCCCATTGGAAATAAAGCGTGACTTCCTTCCCTGCCTGCTCAATATAGAACGGGACATCCTTTTCGCCACCAATGTTCCCTTCCTTCAAGCTGCCCTGCAAATGCAGTGTACCGCCTACAACCATCGGCTCTGCCGTACACTTGCAATCCACCGTCATCTTGCCTGTCCCATAGCTGCAAGCTGCATTCACGTCCTGCAAAACATGAACCGACTTCGTATCGACATTCGCTGCAACAACCTCTCTCATATACTCCATGCCAGCCTCGCTCGCATACGCATCCTGCGGTGCAAAATTAAACGCAGCTGCTCCAATCCCTGCGGCTATAGCCGTCCCGCGCAACATTTTCTTCCAGCTTTTCATCAAAAATCCCTCCATAAACCCATTTCTTAACACAGAAACCATATTTACTTGATTCTGTATCTTTCTTCAAAATCCTTCTTTTTTCTCGCTGCAGTTTGC
The DNA here is from genome assembly GCA_937902665.1 of uncultured Selenomonadaceae bacterium. Taxonomy (GTDB): domain Bacteria; phylum Bacillota; class Negativicutes; order Selenomonadales; family Selenomonadaceae; genus CALELM01. The sequence continues at coordinate 1,710 of CALELM010000010.1, read as the reverse complement.
ATAACTCCAATTTCTCAACTGCCCTGCAAGCGTGTCCTATCCTCCCACTCATATATTTATACGATGCAAAACGGAATTCATTACAGCTGCAACGAAAATTTTTTATCTCCTTGCCTGCTCATACTGGTATTCCTTGGTTTCCTCCACATGCCCCTTCATTGGCTCTGGGTGAATCAGAATATCCATCGAGCCAAATCCGCCCTTGCGAATCTTCTGCTCCAGCTCATCACATATCGCATGCACCTGCGAAAGCCGCATATCCCCATCAAAAAGCACATGCACATCCAGCAGCTTGCAGGAGCCTGACTTTCTCGTGCGAAGGCAATGGTAGCCAAGCACCTTGGGACAATCCGCAATAATCTTTCCTATGCGTTCCTCTTCCTCCGGTGGCAGGCTGGCATCGGTCAGTTGCAGCATGGATTCCTGCACCATTTCCCAGCCAGTCCAAAAAATAATTCCTGCAATGAATACAGCAAGCAACGAATCGAGCCACGCCCAGCCCGTCAGCCACATCAAAAAAAGTCCGAGCAAAACGCCAACCGATGTCCAAATGTCGGATTGCAAATGAAGCCCATCCGCCTTCAAAGCCTGCGAGTCTGTAACCCCAGCTATCTGTCCCAATTTTCGTGACACAAAATAATTAATGATAATAGAAATCACCATTATTATAATACCGTAATGCAAGTTGTCCGGTACAGAAGCCTTTTCCAGTTTTTGGTACGCTTCATAAACGATACCTGCCGCTGCCGCAAGAACAAGGATCGCTTCTGCCGCCGCCGAAATGTTCTCATACTTCCCATGCCCGTAATCATGCTCCCTGTCCGGAGGTGTTACCGACTTTCGGACTGCCCAAAAAGCGATCCCTGACGCAAGCAGGTCGATTCCCGAATGCAATGCCTCCGATATAAGGCTGACCGCGCCGATGGAAAAACCAACTGCCAGCTTCAGGAGAAACAAGACCGTGTTTGACAGAATGGACAGCCTTGCCGTGCTGGCTTTCAATGCATCCATCTCATTCATGCATAACTCCCTCGCTCTCCCATTCCATTATAATGCCATTGTTCAAGAAAATGCCATAAGCATTTTCCCTCCAATTTGCGTTTCAACGAAGCGAAAGTTTGCTCACCGCTTGTTAAAATTTGCTTTCCCCAACTTACAGCAAGCTGTTAAAGAAGGGGACATCTTTCGCTTCATTATTTATTTTCCGTAAAGATTGCGTACATACGACACAATCGAATGCATGGGAGAGCTTGGTCCATAGGGAAGCGGTGCCTGTGCAAGTTCCTTGTCTTCCAATATTTTTTTTGTGTCATACTGGATGACTTGCGAGGAAAATATTTGGTATGTTTCCTTCGTGTAGTTGAACTGGACAGCGTAAATATACATCTTGTTTGCGGACGGCTTTTTTACTGCAATGCAGGCATTCAGCATTTCATTGGTTATATTCATTGGCTTTCCATCCACCCATTCCGTCAGTTCCGCCGTTTCAAAAGAAACGCTGTCCGTATCAACATAATAACCGCTTGTGCCGACAGCATCCACAAAACAAAAATTCTCTGCCATGCAGACAGGCATAGAAAGCATCAGGCAAAATGACAATAACAAGAAGATCTTCTTCAAATTCCTACCCTCTTTCACAAAAGTTCACCCCCAGCAATTATAACGCCATTGTTCAAGAAAATGCCATAAGCATTTTCCCTCCAATTTGCG
>CALELM010000009.1 GCA_937902665.1 uncultured Selenomonadaceae bacterium | reverse complement strand
GCAAATTGGAGGGAAAATGCTTATGGCATTTTCTTGAACAATGGCGTTATAAAAACTTTTCCGTGGAAAGCTTGTTTTGGAAAAGGATTTTTTGCCTTTGTAACGAATCAGTGTAGTAGGGTTATGGAGAAAATGGTTCGTTGGGGGGTAATGAGCGTGGGAAAGATAAAAAAAATTCTTGTTCCAGTAGACGGCTCTGTCAATGGCTGCAAGGCTGTGGATGAGGCGATTTTCTTGGCGCAGAAGTGCAAGGCAGAAATGGATTTTGTTTATGTTGCCAGCAATATAAACAAGGATATTCCGAGTCATATTGTTTTTGATCGAATTTGGGAAAAGTTGCCGGAGGAGGTCAAGGCAGAACGGCATGTGGAGACAGGAAATATTCCAAAAGCAATTCTTCGTGTGGCAGAGTCCGAAAACAGTGACATTATCATTATGGGAAGCCGTGGATTGGGACTGTTTAAGGGCGCATTGATAGGAAGTGTGAGCCAGAAGGTAGTGGAGGAGTCCAAGATTCCTGTTATGGTGATCAAGTGAGATAAGTAAAATAGAAGAAGGGGGCTGTTGCATGAGTGAGAAATCACTTATGCGCAGCCTCATTGTTTTTTGAATTGCTGCTGTCGTATCGTTGCAGCAGGGAGCGGAAAAAGCATTTGACAGAAATTGCCTTGTATGATATTATTCGAGAATGTGAACGCATGTATTTTGCGTTTTCCCAAACCGCACGGCGGGGTTTTAAAATGACGCAGTCATACCGTAGTCGGCGAGTAAATTGCAGGGAGGTGTTTTTATGTACGCTGTTATCAAGACAGGTGGCAAGCAGTACCGCGTTGCGGAAGGTGATACCATCATGGTTGAGAAGCTGGCTGGCGAGGCTGGCGCTGAGGTCGTTTTCGATCAGGTTCTTATGGTTGTCAATGATGCTGATGTAAAGGTTGGCAAGCCGGTGGTTGAAGGCGCTAAGGTAACGGGCAAGGTTGAGGCTCAGGGCAAGGAGAAGAAGATTCTCGTGTTCAAGTACAAGGCTAAGTCCAACTATCGTCGCCGTCAGGGACATAGGCAGCCTTTTACGAAGGTTGTTATTGAGAAGATTGAGGCTTAATGATAAAAGTTTTGATTTTTGAAGACGTAGACAGGAAGGTATCTGGTTTTCAGGTAAGCGGTCACAGTGGAACCGCTGCACATGGAAAGGATATCGTCTGCGCGGGGATATCTTCCTTGGCACAGACCGCTCTTTTAGGTATAGGAGAGTATCTGCATCGCGAAATGGACTATTCCGTAGCGAGCGGGAAGCTCAGCATGAGACTAAAGAGTGCTCCTGATGACCTCACAGAAGCTATTTTGCAGACGATGCTTTTGGGGATGAGCGAGATCGAGAAGATTTCCCCGAAGGCTGTACATATTTCAAGAAGGCAGGGGGTGAAATGGAATGTTGAAGTTTGATTTACAGCTGTTTGCGCATAAAAAGGGAGTTAGTTCTACCCGTAATGGCCGCGACAGTGAATCCAAGCGTCTCGGTGTCAAGGAGCAGGCTGGTACGAGTGTTACAGCAGGCAGCATCTTGGTTCGTCAGAGGGGGACGCATTTTCATCCAGGTCACAATGTAGGTATTGGCAAGGATGATACGCTTTTTGCAAAGGTGGCTGGAAAGGTTGCTTTTGAGCGTAAGGGACGCTACAATCGTCAAGTCAGCGTGTATACGCTTGAAGAACAAGCTGCTATGTAATGAGATTTTTTTGTGCCTGCGCCGCTTTGGAGCTGCGCAGGTATTTTGATATTAGCGTTAAGTTGCGTTATGATGTGTAAAAAGCTGGCATTGCAGACGCAATACCAGCTTTTTATGCATCATAACTGGAAGGGCAGAAAGGAGCAGTCATGCAGTTTATAGATCGAACGCGGGTAATCGTCAAGGCGGGCGATGGAGGTCATGGAAAATCTGCTTTCCGTCGTGAGAAATTTGTGCCGAAGGGAGGGCCTTCCGGCGGAGACGGCGGAAAGGGAGCAGATGTTGTCTTTGAAGTCGACCGCAATATGAATACGCTTCTTTATTTTCGATTTCATCGGAAATTCAAGGGGGAGAATGGTGAAAACGGCGATATCAAGAACCAGTACGGCCATAATGCACCGCCGTGTATCGTAAAGGTTCCGCCTGGAACGATAGTCCGTGACGAGGAGACGGGTGAGCTGCTTGCAGATCTTACGGAAGTTGGGCAGCAGGCGGTAGTGGCAAAAGGAGGACGCGGGGGAAGAGGAAATGCGAAGTTTGCAAATTCAGCAAACCGCACACCTACCTTTGCAGAGTTTGGCGAGCCGGGAGAGGCAAGGAATCTGCTGCTGGAGCTGAAGCTTTTGGCGGATGTCGGTTTGGTGGGATATCCGAGCGTAGGAAAGTCGAGCTTGGTGGCAAGTGTTTCGGCAGCCCGTCCTGAGATTGCAGATTATCATTTTACGACGATAACTCCAGTTTTGGGAGTCGTTAAGACGGATTACGAGAAAAGCTTTGTCATGGCAGATATTCCGGGGCTGATTGAAGGCGCAGCGGAGGGCGTAGGCCTTGGACATGATTTTTTGCGTCATGTGGAACGCACGAAGCTGATTTTGCATATGGTAGATGCGTCGGGCATGGAGGGAAGGAATCCTGTAGAGGATTATTACAAAATCAATGCGGAGCTCAAGAAGTACAGCGAACGTATTGCACGGCGCAAGCAGATTCTTGTAGCAAACAAGATGGATCTTCCAGAGGCACAGGAAAACTATCCAGCTTTGGAGGAACTGGCAAAGAAGGAAGGCATAGAGATTTTTCCTATTTCAGCGGCAACGAGGCATGGGTTGGATGCATTGATTTCCCACATCGGAGAGGCATTGGAAAACTATGTGGAGGAACCGGAAGCGGCAGAGGAAACGAAAATCTATGATGCCAATGCTGAGGATGCGCATGCCATCAAGATAACCCGCGACATTTCTGGTGACTTTGTGGTATCAGGAAAGGATCTTGAAAAGCTGGTTGCTATGACGAATTTCAATAATGATGAAGCCGTTCGCAGGTTCCAGTATATTTGGCGCATTAAGGGCATTGATGCCAAGCTGAAGGAACGGGGCATCAAGGAAGGCATGACGGTTCATATCGGAGAAATGGAATTTGAATATCGTGAATGAAGCGGATGGTATTGCATCTGCTGCAAGGAGGGAAGCTAAGTGATTCGCAATTCGCTGACGGGGAAACAGAAGAGTTTTCTCCGTTCCATGGGAATGAAGTTAAATCCAATCGTGAACATTGGCAAAGAAGGCTTAACGCCGACCGTAGTCATAGCAGCAAAGGAAGCCGTTAAAAAGCGTGAGCTTATCAAGGTGCGTGTTCTCCAGAATTGCATGGAGGAACCGGCAGAGGTTATAAAAATGCTGGCAGAGCGCACAGATGCGAATCTTGTTCAAGTCATTGGAAGAAATGGGCTTCTGTACAAGAAAAATTTTGAAAAGCCGAAGATCGAGTTGCCTTAATATGCAACGAGTTTTTAAGGAGCATGGCATGACATCTAGGGAACGATTGAAGAAAGCAAAACGCATTGTGGTCAAGGTAGGTACGAGTACCTTGGTGTACGGTTCCGGGAGATTGAATCTGCTGCGTATAGAAAAGTTGGTACGGGAAATCTCAGACCTGTCCAATCAGGGAAAGGAAGTAGTATTGGTATCTTCTGGTGCGATTGCGGCAGGTCTTGGAAAGCTTGGACTGGAAAAGAAGCCAGACTCGATTCCGCAAAAGCAGGCTGTGGCGGCGATTGGGCAAGGCGTTTTGATGCACATTTATGAAAAGTTTTTTGCAGAATATGGCAAGACGATGGGGCAGATCCTCTTGACGAAGGAAAATTCTGTACGTCATCATCAGTTTGTTCATTCGAGAAATGCATTGCTGGCACTTTTGCAGATGGGGGCTATTCCCGTTATCAATGAAAATGATGCTGTAGCAGTAGATGAAATTAAAATAGGAGATAATGACAACCTTTCCGCTACGGTGGCTACTTTGGTTGATGCAGATGCCTTGATTATTCTTTCCGATATCGAAGGCGTGTTTACGGCAAATCCTCAGACAGATGCATCGGCAAGCTTGATCGATGAGATTTCAGAGATCACGCCAGAGGTAGAGCTGCTGGCCGGAGGGGCTGGAACGAAGCTGGGAACGGGCGGCATGTCTACGAAGATCGAGGCAGCCAAGGTGTCCATATCGTCGGGTGTTACGATGGTAATCGCAGAAGGAAAACGAGATGGGATCCTTCATGCCTTGCTGAACGGTGAGACGGTTGGGACGATCTTTCCTGCAAAGCCATCGCATTTGCAGGTACGCAAGAGCTGGTTGGCTTTTGGAAAACGGCTGGCAGGTGATATCACTGTGGATGAAGGCTGTGCGCGCATGATGCTGGAGGCTGGTTCGAGTCTTTTGGCAGTTGGTATTACGGATTGCAGCGGTGATTTTTATGCGGGCAATATGGTTCGTGTACTTGCACCAGACCGACAGGAAATTGCACGAGGCATCGTGAATTTTGATACAGAAACGCTTCGTTTGCTGATGGGACATAAAACAGAGGAATTTTCCTCCATTTTGCAGGGGGATTATCCCAATGAGGTAATTCATCGGGATAATATGGTTTTGATGGTATAGGCACGGGCCTTTTAGGAGGAATCAGAGAATGGATATTAAAGAAGAAATTTTAGCAAAGGCAAGAGCGGCAAAGGAGGCTTCCCGCAAGCTGGCAATCGTATCGACGGGCGTGAAGAACAAAGCTCTCCTTGCTATGGCAGATGCCTTGGAGCGCCGTGCAGAGATGATATTGCAGGCAAATGCGCAGGACTTGGAGGATGCAAGAAAGAAAGGCGTAAAGCGGTCTTATTTGGATCGCTTGATGCTGGACGAATCCAGAATCGAGGGAATGGCAGAGGGACTTCGCCAAACAGCGGCATTGCCTGATCCTATTGCCAAGGGAGATTGTTCCATGGTACGGCCTAATGGAATGGAAATTCGCAAGGTTCGTGTGCCGCTTGGCGTAATCGGTATTATTTACGAGGCACGTCCCAATGTGACCGCAGATGCTGCAGCGCTTTGCTTAAAGTCCGGCAATGCTGTTATTCTGCGAGGTGGTTCGGAGGCAATTCGTTCCAATACGGCAATCAGTTCTGTTCTCGCTAAGGCCGCTTACAGTGCAGGTTTGCCGGAGGGTTCCTTGCAGTTTGTGGATTTTACGGACAGGGAAGCGGTAGATGTGATGTCCCATCTTTCTGAGTACATTGATGTTATCATTCCACGAGGCGGTGCAGGACTGATTCGGCGTATTGTGGAAAACAGCTCTGTTCCAGTGATCCAGACGGGGACGGGAGTCTGCCATACCTTTGTGGATGCTTCTGCTGATTTTGATATGGCTCTTCAGATCGCTTTGAATGCCAAGGTATCGCGCCCTTCGGTTTGCAATGCGATGGAGACTCTTTTGGTGCATACTGACATTGCAGGAGAGTTTTTGCCTAAGCTGGAATCGGCAATGCAGGCGAAAAAGGTGGAGCTTCGAGGCTGTGAGAAAGCAAGAGAGTTTTGTCCCAATATGGTGGAAGCAACGGAGGAGGACTGGAGCACGGAGTACGGGGATTTGATTCTTTCCGTGAAGGTTGTGGAGAATCTGGACGCAGCTATTCAGCATATCAATAAATACAACACAGGACATTCCGAAACGATCGTTACAGAGTCACTCAGATCAGCAAAGCGTTTTCAGCGTGAGGTAGATGCGGCAGCTGTTTATGTCAATGTTTCGACAAGGTTTACGGATGGCTTCGAGTTTGGTTTTGGCGCAGAAATCGGAATCAGTACGCAGAAGCTTCATGCACGCGGACCTATGGGATTGGATGAGCTGACCAGTACGAAATACTTGATTGACGGGAACGGACAGATTCGTTGATGAGAGAGATTCGTGCATGGATCTGCACATTGTATCGTTATCTTAGGACACCGAAAGGAAAGCATGATTTTTTTGATTACCTGCGAGCTGCAGGCTGGATTGTGTTGACTGCTTTTGCTGCAGGCTTCCTGCTGCATGCGGCGTTGGAGAGTTGAGATTATGGGGAAGTGTCATAGCATTGGTGTTCTTGGCGGCACCTTTGATCCTATTCATTTTGGGCATCTTTTGACTGCGGAGGCAGTTCGGGAGATTCTTTCCTTGAACAAGATCATCTTTATTCCGGCAGCGGTGCCTCCACATAAATTGGGAAAGGAAATCGCTGCGGCAAAACACCGTTTGTCAATGGCAGTTTTGGCAACACAGGGAAATCCCTTTTTTTGTGTGTCAGATATGGAGCTTCAGCGAAAGGGACCGTCTTATACGACAGATACGATAGATGCACTGAAAAGGGAGCAGGGTGCTGATACGGAAATTTATTTTATTACTGGGGCGGATGCCATCAATGCTCTCGATACATGGCGAGCGCCAACAGAACTTTTGGCGAAATGCCATTTTGTTGCGGCAACGAGACAGGGAACAAGCCTAGCGAGGGACTTTCTTCGAGAGTGCTTTGGGGAATTGGCGCAAGAGCATATTCATGAGGTGGAAACGCCGGAGCTGGAGATCTCTTCAACGGAAATTCGGCGCAGGATACAGGAGGGGCTTTCCATTCGCTATATGGTTCCGGAGTCCGTGGCAGAGTATATTTTCAAAGAAGGCTTGTATTTATGAAGATTTCAATGACAATGGAGAGTATGAAAGGACGTTTGAAGGATCGCCTGAAGGAGAGCCGGTACCTGCATTCCCTTGGTGTGGCAGAAACTTCCGTGCAGCTTGCCGTTCGATTTGGTGTTGACCAAGAAAAAGCGTATTTAGCAGGACTGCTGCATGATTGCGCCAGAGAGTTTGAGAATGACCAGCTTTTGCTGGAGGCAGAGGAACATGGAATCCCGGTAGGCGAGGTAGAGCGGGCTATGCCGCTGCTCCTTCATAGCTATGTGGGCGCAAAATATGTGAGTGAATGTTATGGTGTGGAGGATGCGGAAATTTCTCAGGCCATTGCGAGGCATACGGTAGGCGGAAGCTCTATGACGGATTTGGACAAGATTGTTTATTTTGCAGACATGATTGAGCCAAATCGAGATTATCCCGGCGTGGAAGATCTGAGAAAGCTTTCCAGAGAGGTTTCTTTGAATGAAATGGTGTTTCAGGGACTTAACCGTTCCATTCTTTTTGTTGCGGAAAAGGGACATTTGATTCACCCTGCGACGGTGCAGGCGAGAAATGAGCTGCTCTTGAAGATGAAATTTCAAGGAAGGTAAAGGACGATGGCGAATCAGACGCGGGACAATATCCAACGATGGAGAAAAAAGAAGAGAAAGCGGAGAAGACTTGCCATCCTTCGGCTGCTGGTAGTTCTGTTTCTTTTTGGTATTGTGTTTTCTGGAGTGTTGTTTGCTGGCTATAAGATCTACTGCTGGGGAAGCAATGCCTATCAGGAAATGGATTCGAGGTACCAGAAGTATCAGATGCAGAAAGATGAGAAACAAAATGCGAGCAGGGCCAGTTTTGATGGGTATACGAATCTTTTGATTCTTGGCGTGGATGATGGTGTGGATCGTTCTGGATCGGATACCAAGAATGCAGATACTATCATGGTCTTAAGCTTTGAGAATGCTACAGGACGTGTCAGGATTCTGACGATTCCCGGCGGAACCTTGGTAAATTTACCTAATGGAAGCGGGCAGGCGAGAATTTCTTCCTTGTACGCAGGGGGCGGTCCTGTCTTTATGACGAATGAGGTTTCGCAGTTTCTGGGAATCTCCATTCATCAGTATATCGTGCTTGATATGCATGTGTTTGCGGAATTGGTTGATATTTTGGGCGGCGTGGACATTTATGTGGAAAATGACATGGACTACGAGGATTCTGAGGCAGGGCTTTCGATTCATTTAAAGAAGGGATATCAGCATTTGGATGGGGATCTGTCGCAGAAGTATTTGCGTTATCGAAGCAATGACCTTGCAGATGTGGGCAGGCTGCATCGCCAGCAAAAATTCGTCAAGGAGTTTTATGAGAAGGCGGTACAGGTGGAAACCGTAGGAAAACTGCCTGAGATTGCGGAAGTGTTCAAGCACCGCATGACGACAAGCGCAGAGATTTTTGACTCGGTGCATCTTGCTAACGTGTTTTATCATGTTAGCGAGGAGTCGCCTGTGACATTGATCCTTCCTGGAAATCCTGCATCGGGGGACGAGGGTGTTTGGATTCCGGATGCAGCTGAGATCCAAAAATGCATGAACGAGTTATTTCCCCCGGATGAGGGAGCGGAAGAAAAGAAATAGAGGAGGGTCTTAATTGACAGGACAGATGACAGAGGAGAGCATGGCTCTTGCTATTTGCAAGGCGGCAAGCGACAAGAAGGCAAGCGATATCGTAATAATGGATATGAGAGAACAGATGTCCTCGACAGATACGTTTATTGTTTGCTCTGCCAATACGGCAACACAAGTTCGGGCAATTGCAGATAATATCGAGGAAATGCTTGATAAGGAAGGGGTATCGTTCCTGCACAAGGAAGGCTATCGAGAGGGTGAGTGGATTCTTTTGGATTACGGTGATGTCGTGGCACATGTATTTCGTCAGGAGAGCCGTGAGTATTATGCCTTGGAACGTCTTTGGAGTGCCGCTCCGCTTCGAGCATACGAGGACTGAGCAATGGGAGACTTCAAAAAGAAAAAATATGCCCCAAGTACAGTAGCGGTTCTCAAGGTCGTACGCATGGCAGAGATGGGTGTTTTTTTGGATGCGGAAACGGGGAATACCTCAGATGATATTCTGCTGCACACGCTGCAGCAGACGGCGCCAGTTGCGGTAGGGGATGAGGTGGAGGTCTTTCTTTACTTAGATCCGAAACATCGCTTGACAGCAAGTATGCGGGTGCCAAAGATGAGGGAAGGACAGATCGCACGGCTGAAGGTCATCAACGTGAGCCGTGACGGAGCTTTTTTGGATGTGGGAGCAGAGCGTGGCATTTTCATGCCGTATGCCGGAATGCGCGGACGTCCCCAAGTGGGGGAATTTGTTTGGGCAAAGCTGTATACGGACAAGTCCGGGCGATTGGCATTGACGATGGAAGTTGAGGATGAAATGCGCCGTGCCTCACAGCCGGCGAAGGATGTCAAGGTTGGAGATCAAGTGCAGGGGGCTGTCTACAATTATACGGACAGCGGGGCATTCATGTTCAGCGATGACAGGTACATTGTGTTTTTGGCAAACAAGGAAATGGCAGTGCGTCCTCGGGTTGGCGAGCGGATTACGGCAAGAGTTACCTATGTCCGTCCAGATGGCAGGTTGAACGCATCGCTTCGGGAAGTGAAGGAAAAGGCAATCGTTACAGATTCTGAAAAGATTTTAGAATTCTTGGAGAACCGCAAAGGTCGTATGCCGTATACGGACAGCTCTTCCCCGGAGGTCATTCGCAGCAAGTTCCAGATCAGCAAGGCAGCCTTCAAGCGTGCCTTGGGGCGTTTGATAAAGGAAGGACGCATTGAGGAAAAGGATGGCTGGACGTTTTTGAAGCAATAAAACAGAATAAAATTCATACCTTTTTAAAGAAAAATAAAATTTTTGCGGAAGCTGGCAGGAATTTTGTTTTTGGCAACGAATATTTTCAGTATAAGATGAAAATATGCGAAACCGGTTATGGGGGCGATTGGATGGACAATAAAGGTGAGAACAAGGGTATTCTCTTGGAAACTGGTACCAATGAGTTTGAAATCGTGGAATTCAGCATCGGGAAGGTGAACTACGGTATCAATGTCGCAAAGGTTCGTGAGGTTATTACTCGTGCGCCGGTGACTGCTATGCCGCAGGCGCATCCTTATGTTGATGGGCTGTTTACGTTGCGTGGCAAGGCGATTCCGCTCGTGAATCTGCCTCGTTGCTTGAACGTGCAGTCCGCGGATGGACCAAAGAACATTATTGTGACGGAGATTAACAATTACAGCATAGGATTCCTTGTGGAAAATGTTTCGCGTATCCATCGTATTTCGTGGAAGGATATGGAGCCGGCTCCTGAGGTCGGCGATCAGTCTCGCGTGGTTGGTATCATCAAGATGGAGGACAGGATTGTTCTCTTGCTTGATTTTGAGACCATTATTGCAGAGATCAATCCAGAGATTAACGCGAAGCTGACGACTTTTGAGGAAGCTACGGATGATGTGAAGGACAGGCGTTCTGATGTTCATGTTGTTGTGGCAGAGGATTCTGCAATGCTTCGTGATTTGCTGGTTACGACACTTCATGAGTCTGGTTATCGTTTTGTGCGTGACTTTGGCAATGGGCAGGATGCTTGGGATTATCTGCGTACCTTGGAGGCAAAGGATGGCCCGATTGAGAATCATGTGCGTATCATCGTGTCAGATGTTGAGATGCCGAAGATGGACGGCCATCGCCTGTTGAAGCTGGTACGGGAGAATCCGCGTCTTGGTCAGGTGCCGTTTATCCTGTTCTCGTCCTTGATTAGCGAGGAAATGCGTCGCAAGGGCGAAGATCTGGGGGCAAGCGGACAGATTTCAAAGCCAGAGATCAATCAGCTGATTGGGCTTTTGGATCACTTGATTTTCGGGAAGCCTATCAGGAAAGCAAGCGAAGAGGAATAGTGAGGAAGCCATTGTTTAGCGGTGTGGCTTGCAGATTTTAGTTGTTGGAAATGTTTCGGCATAGGTTGGCGTTTTGCCAACCTATGCCGTTTTTGTATGGGATATAGAGTTTCTAAAGCAAGTATATGCTGTTCTTGTTTTCGTCCATTTCAATGGAAGCAACTTTTCCAAAGAGGATATTTTGCATGGGCTTTGGCGTTTGCATATATGCAAATAAAAATGGAAACCTTTTTATTCAGCATCAAATCAGGGACAACGCTTCCTCGTCTCCCACTATGGTTACATCGTGGTGCATTTGCAATATGGATGCCGGCACTTGGGGGGTTACAGGTCCAAAGAAGGCTTTCTTTACGATCTCCGCCTTGTCTTTGCCACTGACCGCCAGCACTATTTTTCTGGCGTGGGTAATGGTCTTTATGCCCATGGTATAGGCTTTTTTCGGCACATCGTCAGCACTGGCAAAGAAACGCTTGTTTGCCTCTATGGTACTGGGGGTGAGCTCCACGCAATGCACATCTTTTTCAAAGGCTTCTCCCGGCTCGTTAAAGGCGATATGCCCGTTATGCCCCAAGCCCAAAAGCTGGAGATCGATGCCGCCCAAATCATGTATCAGCTTGGAATAGCGCTGGCACTCCTTCTCCTCGTCAGTCTCCAAACCGTTGGGAATATTGGTGCGGCTCTTGTCTATGTTCACCCGATCGAAGAGGTGCTTGTTCATGAAATAATAGTAGCTTTGGTCGTTGTCACGGGACAGTCCCTTGTATTCGTCAAGATTTACGGTTGTGACATCGGAGAAATCCAGATCTCCCTTTTTGTACCATTCCACCAGTTGCTCGTATATGCCGATGGGGGACGATCCGGTTGCAAGGCCCAGTACGCAACTCGGCTTCATTATTACCTGTGCCGATATGATGTTGGCGACTTTCCTGCTCATGTCCTTGTAGTCTTTTGCCCTGTATATCCTCATTTGCGTCATTCCTCCCTTTCCCTATGCATTTTTGCAGTATTTGCCTTGCTTATTGCGCAAAACAAGGCAATCCGAAAATTTTTCTGGTTCTTATATTCATTTTCCGATGGCTGTATTCCTGCTTGATTATGCAATTTTTTACCTCATGGAGTGAACAAGCGGCGGACATATCCCACGCTTTGTTGAAACGCCCATCGTGAGACTCGTGCAAGGAAGGCAAAGGCAATAACTATCTTAAATGGTTCACATAGAAGCACGGAAGTCATTGACGATTTTGTTGGAATTTGATAGTCTAAGAGGGATAAAGCAAAATTGGAGGGATTCGTATGTTCGGTGGTATGGGAAACATGGGCAATATGGCTGGCATGATGAAAAAGGTTCAAAAGATGCAAAGCGATATGAAGAAGATGCAGGAGGATCTCAAGCGCAAGACGGTGGAGACTTCGGCAGGCGGCGGGGCAGTCAAAATCGTGATGAATGGTGAAAAGCAGATACAGTCTTTGGTAATTGCTCCATCTGCGGTAGATCCGGAGGATGTTGAGATGTTGCAGGATCTTATTTCGGCTGCCGTGAATGAGTCCATCAAGAAAGTTGACGATATGATGACATCTGAAATGGGCAAACTGACAAGCGGGCTTGGTCTTCCGCCGGGGCTGTTTTGATGCAGTATATTGCACCACTTGCAAAACTGATAGAGCATTTTTGCGCACTGCCTGGAATTGGAACCAAGACAGCAGTGCGCTTGGCATATCATATTCTTGATATGGATGCAGGGCAGGCAAAGGCACTGGCGGCAGCGATTGTCGAGGCAAAGGAAAAGATTGGCTATTGCAATACCTGCTTCAATCTTAGTGACCAAAATCCTTGCATGATCTGTGCATCGGAGCAGCGAGACCATTCCGTTATTTGTGTGGTGGAGCAGCCTCAGGACGTTGCGGCAATGGAACGCATGAGGGATTACAGCGGGATTTATCATGTCCTGCATGGCGCATTGTCGCCGCTGGAAGGGGTAACTCCCGATGATCTCCATATTAAGGAGCTTTTGACGAGGGTTTGCGAGCAGGATATAAAAGAGGTGATCATGGCGACAAATCCAAATGTGGAAGGAGAAGCTACGGCAATGTATCTTGCCAGGCTTTTGAAACCGTTTGGGGTCAAGGTGACACGCATTGCTCATGGGCTTCCTGTCGGCGGGGATTTGGAGTATGCGGATGAGGTGACGCTTTCCAAAGCTATGGAGAATCGAAGGGAGATATGAGATTTTGGAAATTATTGTGGCATTTGCTGTAGGTTTAGTGATTCTTGGACTTGTCATGAAGTTGATTTCCCTGCCATTCCGCATGGTTTGGAAATTTATTACAAACAGTATCGCAGGCGCTGTTATGCTATGGATTGCGCAGATTGTTTTTGTGCAGATACAGATCAATATCCTCAGTGCGTTGATTGCAGGAATCTTTGGCATTCCAGGTGTGATAGCTGTAATTCTGTATAACTATATCTGATTGATTGGACTAAAATGAAGTTCATTCGTGGAATCGCTTTTCCTCTGCACACCTTAATCGATGGTGTGATGGAAGAAAAGAGCTAAAGATGTCCGTACAAAGGTTAAACGGGAGAAGCCGTGCTGGTGGAAGGCTTTTCCCGTTTCTTGTTGCAGCAGTGATGTTTTTTATTTGCTTTGCAGATAGATGGGGGAGGTCAGGAAGTCTTTTCCTGTGGCAGATGGGCGATATCGGCAGATCTCCTGCAGGTCTGTTCCTATGCAGTCCAGACGAAGCATTTGCTTGAGAGGGGAAAGTTCTTTCAGGGAGGCGTGGCAGTCAGCATTTTTTATGTATTGCGCAGTTTTTGTGATGACAGGAATGCTTGATTGCTTGCGCAGCTCGTGGAGAATCTCCCTGCCCCGTTCATTGAAAGCAAGTATGCGGGCGTAAAGAGGGGCTGCTTGCAAAAGAGATGAAGAGATGTCTTTTGTGAGGTTGAGCAGGACGGAAAGGACGATGCGGCGGATACGGCTTTGCGGGTATCGCTTTCCAGAGGCGGCAAGGACAAATTCTCCCAAGGAGGCTTCCTTGCCGGCGGAACGCAGGCGGTTTTCAATTCCTTCGTTGATGCCTGCGATGGATTGAAGCTCTGCTTGGCTCATGGTGCAGAGTTTGCACAAAAGCGCAGGATATAGGGTGTCAGTATTTGGGAAATGCGGATCGCTTTTCAGTGTATGGAAGGTGGAAGGTGGGACGGCATCTTCGATTTTTTTCCAGTTTGTGAAAGGGGAAAGAAGTTCTTGGCGGATGGCTGAGGCACTGGAAATTCTTCCTTGCAGGCAGGAATCATGATGAGAGGCTTGATGCCGTTGGATTCCCATGATTTGAAGATTGGCATTTGAAAGATGGATAGCATGCAGGTATTCAAGCGCAAGAATGGTGTTTGGCTGTCTTAGGACAGCTTCTGGAAGGTTTGCATATTGTGACATTGTGGAGGAAAATGCCTTGGCATAGGAAAGCCCGTCTTGGATTTTCTGATGAAGGGAATTTTGGAACGATTGCGTATCTGCGAGAGCTGCGGCAGTTTTTAGTTGGTCGATATCGGTAAATTCCGTTCCAAAGGCGACCCGTGTTACGATGGAAAGCTGCTGAAGAAGGGAAATCCCTCCTTGGGCAAAGCCTTGAGCGCTGCTTGTGGCAAAAACCAGAGGAAGCTCAAGCACAAGGTCGCAGCCAGCGGAAACGGCTGTCCTTGCCCGACTCCATTTATCGAGAATGGCGGCGTCTCCCCGTTGGGTGAAGCTGCCGCTCATGACGGCAAGGAGATAGGTATGTGGGTGTTTTTCTTTTATTTTTTGCAGGAGATAGGCATGTCCATTGTGGAAGGGATTGAACTCGGCGATAATTCCGGTAATGTCCATGGAGAAGCCTCCTTGTAGTTTTTATGTTTAGTGTATCAAAAAATATTAGGGAATAAAAGCCTTCTATGTTATACTGAAATTGTTAGATTTTTGCAGGTTGCAGATTTAGAGGAATGATGATGGAAAAAGTGGTTGTTGCAATGAGCGGAGGCGTGGACAGCTCATTGGTTGCGGCTCTTTTGAAGGAGCAGGGATATGAGGTTATCGGTGTGACGATGCTGCTTTCCGAGGAGGGCAGGGAGGGAGAGGAGTCTCTTCTTGCTGCTGTTGAGGATGCAAAAGCAGTGGCAGGCTATTTGGGCATTCGCCATGAGGTTGCAGATTTTAGGAAGCTGTTTCGCGAGAAGGTAATAGAGTATTTTTTGGATTCCTATGCAGGAGGAATTACGCCGAATCCGTGCATTGTCTGCAACCAGTATTTAAAGTTTGGTGCCATGCTGGACTATGCGGGGAAACTTGGTGCTGGGAGGATTGCAACAGGGCATTATGCAAGAGTCATCAAGGAGGCAGACGGGAGCTTTTCTATTCGCAAGGGTATAGATGAAGGAAAGGATCAAAGCTATGTGCTTTATCGGCTGAAGCGGGAGGAGCTATCCCGTATTGAAATGCCGCTGGGGAGTTTTACCAAAGATGAGGTGCGGGAGCTGGCAGAAAGGTATCAGCTTCCTGTGTCAAAGAAGCCGGAGAGCCAAGAGATCTGCTTTGTGCCGCAGGATGATTACAAGGCATATCTTCAAAAGCATCGTCCAAGCTGCTTGCGGGCTGGAAAGATCGTGGATCTTGAGGATCAGATTTTAGGAACGCATCAGGGAGTACCTCTGTATACCATCGGGCAGAGAAAGGGCTTGGGAATTGCGGCAGAATCTCCTCGTTATGTGGTGCGTTTGGACGTGAAGAACCGAAAGGTCATCGTAGGGGGGAAAGAAGACGTTTTTTCGAATGGACTGATCGCAGGGAATCTTAATTGGCTGGCAGAAGAAATTCCAAGGAATGTATTGGTGAAGATTCGCTATGGGAAGAAGGAAACTGCTGCTGCCATGACGAGCCTGCCAGATGGGAAGCTTCAAGTTGAGTTTTCTATGCCGCAGCGTGCGGTAACACCGGGACAGTCTGTCGTGTTCTATGACGGAAATCGGGTGCTTGGAGGAGGATTTATTGAAAAACCATTTTGATGGTACAGGATTTTCTTGCTTATAAGGAAATAACGGATTACAATGTTAGTTTGAGAAGATAAATTTGCTTGAAAATAAATTTGCAGGGAGAACGATGGAATGAGCAGGGTGCTGAAACTGAAATTGATGGTTGTTTTTGGAATTGTGCTGGCGTTGCTTTTGGGCAGCGGTCTGTGGTATGCTTCCGTTTATACGAAGACACCGGAGTATGCGTTGAAAAAGGTGCAGGATTCTTTTGAGGGACATGATACGGAGCTTTTTCATAAGTATGTGAATGTGGACAGCATGCTGGGCTTATCCTACGATGAGATGGTTCTTGGGCTTATTGAAGTGGAGCAGCCAATGAAGGCGGAAGAGATGGAGGCTATTGGCGATTTTTCTAAAATGCTGAAAGCACCGATGATTACCAGCTTGAAAATGGCAATAGACCAGTATGTTGCATCGGGAACCTGGGAGGCCGGAAATTCTGCGGACAAAGGGACGAATGGGGCTGATTCCCTGCTGGATCTGCATCAGATCTTAGTGGAAACGGGCATTATGGGGATGGAATTTCGTTCTGTGGAAAGCATTGTGACAGATGAGTCAACAGGTTCTGCGGTAGCAAGCGTCCATGTTTACCAGAAGGATATGGACAAGGATTTTGTTTTTGAGATCATGCTTTCTCGCAAGGACGATGGGGATTGGTGCATAGAGGAGGTTCGCAATTTCAAGGACTTCATCATATTGGCAGGAAAGGCACGTCATGCGGAAATCGACAGGTACATGGAGGAAAGTGCCAAGATTATGGAACAGCATGACAAGCTCATGCAGTCGGCTGGATTTGAGTATCAAAAAATTTTGGCGGAGGGCAGTCTTGGAAAACAGGAAACGAGAGATGCCCTGCACCGTTTGATGGAAGATACGATAGCAAAGGACTGGAAGGAACGGAAGTCGGAGCTAGAGCTTTTGCAGACTCCGAATGAGGCACTTAGCTTGCATCATCTTCGCTTGAGGATTTGTGACTGCCATATTGCTTATGCGGAGGGCTATGCTAAGTGGATGACGGACAAGAATGCGGCAACGATACGAGAGGCAGATTCTAATCTCAAGCAAGCTAAGACATTGGAGGAAGAGGCACGTTTCTTGATGAAACGGTTGGGAGCGGAGGCTTCTTCCTGAGGATGAAAAGGAAAATTGTATGACATTGAATTCGAGCAGTGAAACAGTTGGAATATTGTATGATATCGAGAATGCTCCTTTTGAGATGCTGAATTATACCTTGAACAAGGCACGCAGATACCAGCCTTGCCGAACAATCGTAATTTCGGATTGGGAGGTACATGCAGAGCAGAAGCGGTGGGAAAAGCTGATGCAGCGACAGGGTTTTACCTTTCGCCAGATTGACAGGAAATTTCATGGGAAAAATTCCTTGGATTATGCACTGTTTGAGTCGGCAAAGCTTCTCTATGCAGAGGGGGTTCGGCGATTTTTTATCATAACGACGGATTCGGACTTTGTGCGGATTGCCGAGGCATTGAACTCGGGGGAATCTCCTTCGTATATCATCGGAGTAGGTACGAAGCAGGCAAGCGAAATCTTGCGAAGTGCGTATGATGAGTTCTTTTGCTATCCACCGGAAAAAAAGGAAGTGAAGGGGAAGATGCTTTTGGATGGGCAGGAAGAAGAAAAACAGGACGGGATAATGAAACCAGAGAAGAAAACTGGCAATGCATCAAGAAAGAAACGCCCAGCAGGGGAGAGCCGGATGGCATCTGCGAGCAAAGCGGAAAAATTGCCAAAGGTTACAGGAAAAGCCAGAAGAGCAGTTTTGGCAAACAAGGAGGAACATCAAAAGAAGGAGGAGGCATCTTTGCTCCCAGATGGTGTTCTTCAGGCAAGAATTCCAAAATCCCTGCAGGCGGATTTGCTGCGGCGTGCAGAGGAGGAAGCGGTATCTTTGGATGAACTCGTGTCGTACTTATTGGTACGTGGGATGGTTAAGGGATGATTTTTGGAGGAAAGTATTTATGGAGGAGGTTTCGTTTTGAAGAAAATCGTTATTTTGGTGTGCTTGCTTATGGCAATGGCTCTTGCAGGATGCGGAGGAACGCAGGAGGCAGGGAAAAAGGATTTGCCACCATTGAAAATCGGCTTGATGCCGGATACGGATTCCTTGCCGTTTATCGTTGCGAAGGAAAAGGGATACTTCGATGAAGAAGGGGTTCAGGTTGATTTGCAGCCGTTTAAGAGTGCTATGGATCGAGATGCGGCTTTCCAAAGCGGCAATTTAGACGGTGCAGTTTCGGATTTGCTGGCGGCAGCATTTGCAAAATCTGGCGGGTTTGATGTAAAAGTTACTTCTTTGACAAATGGGGCATATAAGCTGGTTGCTGGAAAAGGAGAAACGGGAGCAGACATCCATGCTTATGCCGGCAAGGATGTTGCAGTTTCCCGCAATACGATTATTGAGTATGTGACTGACCAGCTTTTGACGAAAGCGGGCATGGGAGAAAACGATATCCAAAAGGTAGTCATTCCGCAGATACCGACTCGTCTGGAAATGCTGCAAAGCGGAAAGCTGGCAGCGGCGACGCTCCCAGAACCTATGGCGAGCATTGCTATTCACAACGGCTGCCGTTATATTACAGGCTCAGACCAGTTGGGAATCAATCCAGGCGTTGTCTTGTTTTCTGTGGATGCGGCAAAGGAAAAGAAGGCTGGGATTCAGGCATTCTACAGAGCTTACAATAAGGCAGTAAACTATCTAAACACTGCACCAAGAGAAGAATCTGCTGCCCTTGCTATTGAAAAAGGCGGTTTCCCATCAGAAGCACGGGAGGCTATGAACCTGCCGAAGTATCAGGAAGCAACGCTTCCGCAAGAGGCTGAGGTTACAGAATGCATGAAGTGGCTCAACAAGAAGGGACTTGTTGCTGAGACCTACAGCTATGATGACATAGTTCTTAACCTTCTGGCGCAATGATGGAAAGTTCCATGAAAAGTTCCATTGAGGTACAAGATGTTTCTGTGGGGTATGAGGACAAAACGGAAAAATTCATTGCACTCAGTCATGCATCGCTCATGCTCCCGCATGGGACAGTTTGCGCAGTCATTGGTCCCTCTGGATGCGGAAAGTCCACCTTGCTTCGGGTAATTGCCGGATTGCAGAAGCCATTGGAAGGAAAGGTGCTGATTGGTGGGCATGAGGTAAATCCCCAAGAGCAAAAAATCGGGTTTATCCCGCAAAACTATGGGTTGCTTCCGTGGGACACGGTGAAGGAAAATATCTTGCTTGGCTGTCAAGTGCGTGGCGAGATGAATGCCACTGTGGAAAAAAGGCTGGAAGCGATGATGAAGCAGCTGGGAATCGATGGACTGGAGCAGAGATATCCAAGAGAGCTTAGCGGCGGACAGCAGCAGCGAGTGGGACTGGCCCGTTCCTTCTTGCTGAATCCGGATGTCCTTTTGATGGACGAGCCTTTTTCTGCATTGGACGCTATCACGCGAGAAGATATGCAGGAAGTGTTTTTGCAGCTTTGGCGAAAACAAGCAGTGACAACGGTTCTTGTTACGCATTATGTGGAGGAAGCTTTGTATCTTGGGCAAAGGATCGTCCTGATGTCTGCTGGGCCGGGAAGGATTGCGGAAATCATGGACAATCCGCTGTTTGGTGAAGCACAGGCTCGAAAGAGCAATGCATTTTTTGATATGGGCAGGGTTCTGCGGGAAAAAATCAAGGAAGCGGGGGCAGATATATGAAAAAAATATCTTTTTGCTCCTATCTCCTTGGTGTACTCATACTTTTTTTGTTTTGGTGGGTATTTTCCCTGATGATTTCCCTTCCAATCGTTCCATCGCCCTTAAAGGTGATTGTGAAGCTGTATCACATTTTTGCCGATTCTATATGTATTCATGCTGTTTATAGCCTATGGCGTATTGCGGCAGGGCTTGCGCTTGCTGTGCTGATTGGGTTCCCATTGGGGACGGTGATGGGGTATTTTCGGAAGGCAGACTGCTTTTTGGCACCGCTTGTGTACTTGACCTATCCAGTCCCGAAAATTGCCCTGCTTCCCATTTTGATGTTGCTGGCAGGCGTGGGTGAGCTTTCCAAGGTGTTGATGATTTTTCTCATTATTGTTTTTCAAGTAGTAGTTGCTGTGCGTGACAGTATACGTTCCATTCCAAAGGAAACCTATTATTCGTTATATTCCTTGGGGGCTTCCCTCGGACAGGTCTTTCGCAGGATTCTCTGGCCGGCTTCCTTGCCGAAGTTCCTTACTGCGGTACGCGTAGCAATGGCGACGGCGATTTCCGTCCTGTTTTTCACAGAAACCTTTGGTACGCAGTATGGAATGGGGTATTTTATCATGGATGCATGGCTTCGCGTCAATTATCTGGATATGTATGCAGGCATCATGGTATTGAGCATGATGGGGTTGTTTCTCTTTGGCGGCATTGACCTGTGCGAGCAGGTATTCTGCCGATGGCAAAAGAGGTAGCTTTTCCCATTCGTGATTTTGTCGGAGGATTTCCTGTTGTATTCTATCGTTTAGAGAGAAAGGATAAGTGAAAGTAATGGATTTGTTGTACAAAATACCAGCAAACACTCCCAAGGAAGATGTTTTGAAGTCCTTGAAGGAGCATCCGGAAATAAAATTCGTATCTTTGGTTGGAATAGACATGGCAGGCAATGATACGGATGAAAAGATTCCTATGCGTGTTTTCTTGAAGGACATGGATGACTTTTATGCAGGTTCTGCTGTGCAGACAGATGGTTCATCGGTTGTGCTTACGGGAATTGCAACGCTCAATAACGGAAAAGTGGATATGCCGATTGACCCTTCGGTTAATTGGTTTGTGGATTACAATATGGAAAATTATGACGAAGTGACTGGAAAGCCAATAGGAACGCTTCGTATTCCGGCTTTTTTGATACATGATGGAATTCGCGTGGATTCCCGTGCTGTGCTTGCAGATACGCTGGCTTATGTCAAGAATGAGCTTTTGGAGCTGTTTCATTCGCATCCCCAGATTTCAGGGCTGGAATCTATTCGAGGCGAAGATGTAGCGGATATTCAATTTACTTCTGCGACGGAGCTGGAATTTTGGGTAAAAACACCGTTGGAGGAAGCAGATATTGAAGAAATGTCCGCTTCTCAGGTGATGCAGGAGCAGTATTGGGAACGCACGCATGGTGCAGTTCGTACTGCATTGGAAAATTGCATTCTTGAGCTTGAGAAATATGGTATTCAGGTAGAAATGGGACACAAGGAGGTCGGAGGCCTCAAAGCACAAATGGACGAGAGCGGCCGCATGACGCATGTGTGCGAGCAGGTTGAGATTGACTGGCGTTTTGACGAGGCAGTGCAGGCAGCTGACAATGAGCTGTTTGTTCGCACTGTTGTACGGGAAGTTTTCCGCAGCATTGGCTTGGAGGTCAGCTTCAAGGCAAAGCCGATGATTGGCTTGGCTGGCAATGGGGAGCATACGCACATCGGTATGGCGGCTGTGATGAAGGATGGAACGATGCATAACCTTTTTGCGGCAGATCAGCCAACGCAGGATTTTATGAGTGCCATTGGATACGGTGCCATTATGGGGCTTTTGAAAAACTATGAGGTCATTAATCCGTTTGTTTCAGCGACGAACGACTCCTTGAACCGCTTGAAGCCCGGATTTGAGGCACCTGTCTGCATTGTTACGTCCCTTGGGCATGCACCCAAGATTCCTTCCAGAAACCGCACGATATTGGTTGGCTTGATTCGTGACCTCAAGAATCCGTTTGCAACGCGCTTCGAGCTTCGTGCCTGCAATCCTTATACCAATACCCATCTCGTTCTTGCTGCGATTTATTCTGCTGTTCTGGATGGCGTGAAGATGGCAGCGGAGCATACAACGGAGGAGCTTTTGAAGGAACTTTCCAAGGATGCAGGAGAAGATGGCTTCTATTTGGAAAAGCATCGTGCTTATCGAAGCGAAAATGATGTGTTCGAGGATTACACGAGCGAGGAAAGGGATCGCCTTTTTGGCGCTCCGCCTGCAACCGTGTGGGAGAATATGGAAAACTTCGAAAGGTACCCAGAAAAGAAGGCTGTCATAACGGCAGGCGGCGCATTGCGTGACCAAATCATTCATGCCTTCCGTGCAGGAGCGCTCCTTCGCTGGAAAACGGAGTTGATCAGCCGCATTATTCCGGAGAACCGGGATATCGTGCGCAAGGCAAAGGAAATCAAGGCTTCCTATGTCACAGATCAAGATTCTTATAACTGGAATAAAATCAATGGGATTCGCACCTATCTTGCCAAGGACAGCATTGATGAAAAATCACTGTTCACGCGCTTGATCCAAGCGTTGAATGATGGCAACTATGCTGCTGCATCTAGCCTTCAGGTGGAAATGTACGACAAGGTAGAGGAACTAAAAGCCCTTTATGACAGCTATGTGAAGAATATTATTTAAAAATAAGCAATAAAAGGGGGCTATTGCATATTAGATTTACATGCAATAGCCCCTATCTTTATGTCTAAAGTATAACTATGCAAAGATGCGACTACCTTTAGAGGTAGCAGATACCCTATGAAACAGATAAGGGCGGTCATATCCTCCTGTTTTTTGAGTTATAATGAATAGTGATTTTGCAACTGCGTTCAAGTTCTCGTAGAGAAATATATTCGTTTGTCGTGAATACGAACAAGACAGTTTTTAACATGTTGACAGAGTGTAGCTGTTATGTTTTATTGTTCGCATATTTTTGACAATCGGGTATCAGGATTGTTGCCAGTATGTTTATGCACTAAAAAATCTGAAAATTCAATAATTGCATCTAGTTCTTTTTCAGAAAGAAGACGGCAGTTTTTTATAATTTCATGAATCTTGGGAGGAAGCATCAAATCATCCTTCTGTACATATCCCCATAACTGGAGTAAATAAGAATAATCGATACTATAAGCAGAAGCAATCATCTTTAAAGTTTCTGGCGTGGGCTTGTTGATGTTTCCTGATGATTTATCAAAGCCTTTTTCCAGATTGCTCAGGTATGTGTAACTGATACCAATTAAGTTAGCCGCTGATCGTAAACTCATATTTTTTGATAGTCGCCGTTCCTTAATTAGTGAAGAAAAAACACTCATGCACAC
>CALELM010000008.1 GCA_937902665.1 uncultured Selenomonadaceae bacterium | reverse complement strand
GCGCGCAATACGACCAGTTCGGCCATGCTGCCTTTGACGGTTCTGCAGGCATGGGTGGCGGAGCAGGCGGCTTTGGCGGGTTCGGAGGTTTCGGCGGCGGATTCGGTGCAGAGGGCTTTGGCGATATCTTTGATATGTTCTTTGGCGGTGCAGGCAGCCGAGACGCTAGGAGACCAGGACCGGAGAGAGGAAATGACCTTCGCTACGACTTGGAAATCAGCTTTGAGGAAGCAGCCTTCGGTAAGGAAGTGGAGCTTTCCGTTCCTCGGACGGAGACCTGCAAGGATTGCCATGGAACAGGAGCGGCAAATGGGACGAAGCCAGAGAAATGCCCAGATTGCGACGGGACTGGCCAGCAGCAGATTGTGCAGAATACGCCATTTGGCCGTATCATGAATTCCCGTTCGTGCAGCAAGTGCGGCGGTACGGGAAAAATCATCAAGGATAAGTGCAAGAAGTGCGGAGGAACCGGCAGGAAGCGCAGCAAGGCAACAGTCGTGGTCAGGATCCCGAAGGGCGTTGACCAAGGCTCTCGTGTGCGTGTGCCGAATGCAGGGGACGCAGGGATTCGCGGCGGCGAAAACGGTGATCTTTATGTATATATTTTCGTGAAACCGCACAAGCTGTTCAAGCGTCAGGGCAATGATGTCATTGTCGAGGTGCCAATTTCTTTCGTGCAGGCGGCATTGGGCGACAAGATCCAAGTGCCAACGTTGGACGGTCCTGTGGAGATGACGATTCCGGCAGGTGTTCAGTCAGGAAAAATCCTCCGCCTTCGTGAGAAGGGCATACCGTATCTCAGGGGTGCGGGCAGAGGTGATGAGCATGTCGTTATCAAGGTGCTTACACCGCAGAAGCTTTCGGGCAGGCAGAAGGAGCTTTTGGAGGAATTTGCCAAGCTGAGCGGGGACAACGTAAATCCAGAGCAAAAAAGCTTCCTCGACACGGTGAAAGATTTGTTCTTTAAGTAATCTGAATCTTGGTTTTCTGAGAAGCGGCGAGCCTGTCTCCCGCTTCGTTGAAACGCTGCTATAGGAAGAAAATGCTTGTTGCATTTTCTTGATTGAGGGCATTATAATATCCTCGGATGTCTTAGGACGGACGGGGATTTTTTGTGTGCAAAAGGAGAGATGCGCATTGAAGTGGGCAGAGGTCAGTATTCGTACATCTCATGATGCGATGGAATTGGTATCGGAGTTTTTTTATGAGGCAGGAGCTTCCGGTGTTGTGATGGAGGACCCGGAGATTGTGAACAGCTATATTGATGCCGGCTTTTGGGATTATTCAGAGGTGATGCGGGAGGAACAGACGGAGGTCGTTACGGTCAAGGCATATTTTCCCGTGGATGAGGATCTGGAGAAGCGTCTTTGCACCTTGGAGGAACAGGTAAAGAATTTGGCAGAGCAGGGAGAGCTCGACTGCGGGCCATGCACTGTTTCGTGGAACGAGGTACAGGACGAGGACTGGTCAGAGAATTGGAAGCAGTATTTTCATACGGAGAAAATTGGTGAAGCTATCGTCATCAAGCCTGCATGGGAGGAATATGCCGCACAGGCTGGCGATATCGTGATTGACTTGGATCCCAGCAATGCCTTTGGCACGGGAACGCATCCGACCACGGCACTTTGCATACGGGCGTTGGAGTCGATGGTCAAGAAAGGGATGCGGGTCTTTGATGTGGGAACCGGCTCCGGTGTTTTGGCGATTGCGGCGGCAAAGCTTGGGGCAGGAGAGGTCGTGGCGATGGATTACGATCGAACGGCTGTAACGGCTGCGCAGGAAAATGTCGAGCGGAATCATGTAGGGGATCTGGTCTCGACAGGGCAGAGCGACCTTTGGGCAGCCTTTCAGGGGAAAGCGGATCTTGTGGTGGCAAATATTATTGCAGATATTGTGATTTGCCTGCTGGATGGCTTGAAGGAGCATCTGGATCCAAGAGGGAAGCTGCTGGCGAGCGGCATTATCACGGAACGGGTGGCAGATGTGGCTGCTGCGGCTTTGGAACATGGGCTTGTCGTGGAAAAGGTGATGGAGGACAGCGGCTGGGCTGCGATGGTCATTTCTTGCGGGGAATCGGTATGAGAAGGCTGTTTTACAAGGGAATCCTAAAGGATACGATAGAAATCAAGGGGACGGATGCGCACCATCTTTTGCATGTGCTTCGGGCGAAGGAGGGGCAGGAGCTTCTTGTCGTGGATGATGAGAATCGGACGGCACGCATGCGGATGACGGCGTTTTCTTCTGATACGGTGACATTGAGCTTGGTGGAGGTACTGGAACTTGACACGGAGTCGCCGATAGAAATTAGTTTGGCGCAGTGTCTTTTGAAAGCAGACAAGATGGATTTTGTCGTGCAGAAGGCAGTGGAGCTTGGCGTGAAGAGAATCCTGCCGATAGAGAGCAGGAACTGTGTCGTTCGCTATGACGACAAGAAGAAGGAAGCCCGCAGGCAGCGCTGGCAGAGGGTGGCAGATGAGGCCGCCAAGCAATGCGGACGCTCTGCACTGGCCGAGGTTTTCGGAATTGTGGAATTGGCGGAGTTTCTTGCAGGGATAGATTCGTCCGATGATATGGAACTGCTTTTTTGTTACGAAAATGAGGTACAGCATTCTATGAAGGAATATCTGCGGCAAAGCTCGGCAAGGCATATCTGCCTGCTCATTGGGCCGGAGGGAGGGTTCAATCCTGAGGAAGCGGAGCTTGTCGAGAAGGCTGGTGGTGCCAGCGTGACCATGGGACCTAGAATTTTGCGTGCGGAGACAGCGGCACTTGCGGCGATTTCCGCAGTCCAGTATGAAAAGGGGGATCTAGGATAATGCCAAGTGTTGCATTGATGTCCTTGGGGTGCAAGGTCAATCAGTTTGAAACGGAGACGATGGAGGGATTGTTTAAAAAGCGTGGGTATACGATCGTTCCTTTTGAGGAGCCTGCGGATTTTTACATCATCAATACCTGTTCGGTCACAAGCCTCAGCGATCGGAAGTCCCGCCAAATGATTCGCAGGGCGCATCGGCAGAATGATCGTGCCATCGTTGCCGTGACTGGGTGCTATGCGCAGGTATCAACGGAGGAAGTAAAGAAAATCGAGGGTGTGCGTGTGGTCTTGGGCACAAAAGAGCGGGCGCATATCGTTGACCTTGTGGAACAGGCGGCAGCAGAGGATGGCTTGCTGGATGTTGTTTCGGATGTCATGCAGGGTGGCGAGTTTGAGGATATTCCTCTCTTTGGTGTGCCGGCACGGACAAGGGCATTCTTGAAAATTGAGGATGGATGCCAAAACTTTTGCTCCTACTGCATCATTCCCTATGCAAGAGGGCCTGTGAAGTCAAGAAGGCTTCCCCATATTCGCCGTGAGGCAGAAAGGCTGGCAGCTTCTGGGTTTAAGGAAATCGTCTTGACGGGAATCCATCTGGGTGCCTATGGGCGTGATTTCGGGGGAGAGATTACTTTGGCAGATGCTTGCCGTGAGGTGCTTGCTGTTTCCAATGTGCGGCGGCTTCGCTTGGGTTCGTTGGAGTCGGTGGAGCTTTCCTCGGATCTGCTTGCGCTTTTTCAAGAGGAGGAACGGTTTTGCGCGCACCTGCACCTTCCTTTGCAGGCTGGCTCAAACAAGGTGCTGAAGGAAATGAACCGTCATTATGATACAGCAGAGTTTGAGCGGTTGATTGAAAAAGCAGAGAGCGCACTTCCTGATGCCGCCATTACTACGGATATCATCGTGGGCTTTCCGGGGGAAACGGAGGAGCAGTTCCAAGAGGGGCTTGCCTTTGCAGAAAAGATGAACTTTGCCCGCATGCATGTTTTTCCCTATTCACGCAGGATAGGTACGCCTGCCGCTGCCAGAAAGGATCAGGTACCGGAAAATGCAAAAAAAGAACGGGTGCTTCGGATGCAGGCACTCGCTGATCGCAAGGCAGAGGAGTTCCGCCGCAGGTTTCTTGGCAGGAGGAAACCTGTCCTGTTTGAAACGGACTGCAAGGGCATCAAGGACGGCTTGACGGACAATTACATACGCATCTACACGGATGCAGAGGTTGCCTTGGGAAAAATCTATGAAGTAGAGCTGCAGGAGCTTTGCAAGGATGGCATTCGTGGGAAGGTCATTTTTTGAAACTGGAAGATTGAGATAGGAAAACAGACGGAAACAGCGCAAGGAGAACGGCTGCAAAAAAATTTTTTATAGGAATCCTTGTAATAAAAGGCGAGTAAAAACGTATAAAACATAG
The DNA here is from genome assembly GCA_937902665.1 of uncultured Selenomonadaceae bacterium. Classification (GTDB taxonomy): domain Bacteria; phylum Bacillota; class Negativicutes; order Selenomonadales; family Selenomonadaceae; genus CALELM01. The sequence goes on along the minus strand of CALELM010000008.1, from coordinate 47,933 downwards.
GGAAAAATAAAAAAGAAGGATATTTGCAGAAGTATGTCGAAATACATTTGTAGCAGAAAATATAGGCAGCTGTGACATAAGGTGGCAGGAGACTTGTGTGAAACGAGGTGGTTTCCATTATTGTTAAAAATTTACGCAGGAAATGGGCAGGACGCTGTGCTTTGCTTGTGATGGCTGCGGCAATTTTGGGCTGGCAGGTTCCTATGGCTGATGCGGCACAGCAGGAGGTCACAGTTTTAGTCGATGTGAGCTATTCCATGAATGACTCGGATGCGCTGGGAATGGTGCCGGAAAGCGTTCAGGAGCTGATGGCATTGTTGCCAAAGGAGGACAAGGCGGCTGTGATCAGCTATGGAACCTCTGCACAGATCCTTGTTCCGTGGATTTCTGTTTCGGATTGGAAAATGGAAGCCCTTCCAATCTGGAGCAACCAAGGGTATACGAACACGGGAGAAGCCATGCAGATGGCTCTTGCGCAGTTAGGCGGGAAAAAGGGCAGTATTGTAATCCTTACGGATGGGGAAATCATGCTGCCGACGACGGAAGGAACTTTGGCATCGCTCCAAGACTTTAACCTTGCCATTGAGCAGGCGGCACAGACAGGTACATCGGTAGATATCTTTTCCTTGCAGGGGGAAAGGGAGCATCCCGTGAATTTCCTGCATACAGGTTATGCCACGGATGTGGCTTTGAATCCCCCGGAGCTTTTGGAAGGCATCAGAAAATTGGCGAGGGAGAGGTTTCATGCCTCCTTTCTGGAATTTTCGTTGGAGGCAGACGGGAATGGTTTGCTAAAAGCAGAGCTTCCCGTGATGGAATGTTCCAAAGTAAGGCTGTTGGCGGTTGCTTTGCAGGAGGGGACTGTTTCGAGCGAGAGCGAAGGTCTTGTTCCCGTTTGGCAGGGACGTTATCTGAAGTGCTTTGAAGTGAAAGCACCTCAGGATAACATAATTTCCTTGAGAAGCTCCTATCCCAAGGGAACGAAGGTGCAGTTGGTTGCCCTTCCGGAAGTGGATGGGGTTTTGAAAGCCTTGCTGCGGGAATCGGGGGATGGAAGCCGCAGCGTGGAGATTTCTCTTCTCGGCAAGGTGTCAGGCAAGCCCCTTTTGGAAGCCTCTTATTTTGAGGGGAAGCATGTGCAGCTTCAGCTGGACGGGAAGCCTGCCGAGGGAACGGTACAGGATGGAAAAATCGTGGTCTCCTCTCTTGCGGATGGACAAGGCACGGTAAAGGCAGAAAATATTGGTTTTTCAGAGCTTGGAATCATTTTTCTCGGTAAAAATTGTGTAAATGTGCAAAAAAATGAGAGTGCAAGCAGGGATTTTATGTATGAGAATAGAATTATGTTGTTGTTAGTGTCTATGCTTATCTTGGCTGGCTTGTCTGCTCGGTGGGTGTACCATCGGAGGATGTCACAGGCAGGCAGGAAAGAGCAGGAGAGAATCAAGACAGGCTTTTCCTATCGGGGAAAGCTGGTTCTCTATGTGATGAAGCACATATCGGACGAGGACATACCGCCTGTGGAGTACAATTTGTTCCGCAGGTATGATGGGACGGAGGTCTCCTTGTCGGAGGTCATGGAGAGCTGCGGCTTGAAGCTGTCCTTTCCAGGCTCGGAGAGGATATGGATTGGTCCCTTGGAGCGTGGAATTTATCTCAGGAATTTATCGGACTGCACGTTGCTGCGCCAGAACGAGATTCTTTTGAAGGAGCATCAGCAGGTGCTTCAATTCGATGAAAACATATATATTGTCTTTGAAGATGAGAGGACAGAGCTTCTCATTGTTTATAAGAGTCAAAAACCTAGTGCAAGATAAAACTAAAACAAAGGAGTGCTTTACATGGCAAATATTATCAGACAGACGAACGGAACAATGCTTTTTGAGGAAATCAACCCAGAGAAGCTGGATTTGCTGACGCTGGTTGGCGACGTGAAGGCGGTCAACAGCCTTTCGGACGAGAAGGTCAAGGAAATTCTTGACACGCTCTGTGTCAGCAGCTTTGACGAATTTTTGGAAAAGTTCGATCCTGTGGTGTATTCCTTCTTTAATGCAGCAAACCAGAGGGTTTCCTACACGCTCAAGAAGCCAGAGGGGATTCCAGATGACCTGCTGACGGAAATTCATCTGAATACGTTCAACGATTTCCTTCGTATGCTGATTACCTTGGTAGATGCAAAGCGTTCGCAAGGCCTTTTGAACGTGGATTTCAAGTTTGAGAACCTGACGGATCTCATTTCGCCGCACAAGGTTATGGAGGATATCAAGCAGAACCGCAAGGAGCTTCGCTATGTGTATTCCCAGTATGTGCAGATGGATGACGATGATCCGCTGAAGCTGGAGACGGGCGACAAGCTGAATGTCATGATGGAGGAGGCAAGCCAAAACTACAACAATGTAATGGCAATGCTGCCTCTTGCTATCGAGGATATCAAGACGAGGCTTCTTCTTAGCTCGGGTGGCGGCGGCGAGGGGGATGCTCCCCTGCAGCTGGGCGTGCTTACGATGGGCGAGGAAGGCGAGCTCAAGATTATTGAGGCACCGAAGCCGGAAACAGCAGGCGCACTCGTTACGTTGGATGATCAGGTCAATAACGGCTTGATGGAGGTCATTGGCGAGGACTACGAGGCACTGAACGAGGAGAACCACAATGATTATGTCAAGGCACTGGTTACCCGCACGTTCTGCCCGTTGCCGTCCACGGTAGTTTCCGAGGTGGATATGGCAAAGGAGATTGACAATTACAATTCCTATCTCCAGTTCTACAAGGATTCCAAGGATGATTTCATCAAGACGGTCAAGCCTTTGATTGAGAAAATTATTGGCGTAAGGCTGTTCTTCGAGCAGTATCCGAAGGGACTGCGCAACATGAAGCCATCGCTCCTCATCACGAACATCAGCAATGAGATGATGTCCAAGACACCGAACCTTCCTCGTTTGATTGCGTACCTGAATACCGTCAATGGAAAGAACGACTTCAACCATACGATTTGGTATGCTATCTTCCCTTCCGTTGCATTGGGCGGCGCAAGCAAGACAAAGCTGACGAGACAGCGCTTCAAGGGGACGGAAGCTCCTACGAATACGGACGTGAACTCGATAGAGTCCCTCAGCATGATTCTGGACGTATTGAAGGATTACCGCATCCAGTGCTTCTTCAGCTTCGAGTCCAGTGACAAGAATACGTTCAACTCCATGTCAACGGGTGGCATTGACAAGTATGTGGATCGCTGTGAATCCTTGACGAATAAGGCATACAGCGAGTTTGCAATTCCGTGCCTGCCGAACCTGACGATTATCCCGAAGGACAAGTCGGGTGTTGTCCTTGATACGAAGATGACGCTCAACGAGAACAATCTGGCACAGCTTTCGGATGCAAAGCAGGATATCATGAAGCTTTGGATTGACGGCGTTTATGTAGGGGCTGCTTATGTGGCTGCCGGCTTGGTCGCTGCTTATCAGGACCCTGAGTATCTCAAGTCTGTATTCCGCCGCAATGTGGATACGGAGCTGCCGGGCGTTCGCTTTGATTTGGAATCGGATGACAACGCATTGCAGGTATACACGACGTTGGCGAAGGAGATTACAGGCTTCACCAGTCCGGTAAAGGATGCCATCAACAAGAAGGGCTTTGGCTTTGTGTTCTCCTCGGAAAATGCCGTGTTCAATGGACTTCCTGTTACGAACATTATGGTCTACAAGGCTCGCAACCTTCTTTATGATGATAACCTTGGCGTTTATGAGCCAATCTACAAGACGCAGGTTACGACCTATGTGCATCGTGTGCTCCGCAACACGACAGGCGACTTCAAGCAGGATCGCATTGTTCGCTTCTTCAGCAGCAATCCGGCAAGCCAGACGAGCAAGTGGCTGGAGAAGAAGGACAAGATCAATGCTATCGTTGGTACGGGTGATGATATCGGCTACGTCATTGATGAGGAGAACGGCATTTGCACGCTGAACATTACGTTTAACGGCAATATCAAGAATCTTGAGATTGAGACGAGCAGGACGACCTCGGCAACGCATGTCTGATGAGGCGTAAAATAAGGCTTTCCCAGTAGTGGTTCTTGGGAAAGCCTGTGATAACGAAGCCAAAGATGTCCCCTTCTTCAACAGCTTGCTGTAAGTGGGGGAAACCAAATTTTAACAAGCGGTGAGCAAACTTTCGCTTCGGTGAAACGCTATCCGCAGTAGCCTGCAAATAATCTTGCAAAAAATAAAGAGGTAAAATGAAAAAAATGTCGAATTTATCCTTGTAAGGTATTTTTTAAGATAAGACAACCTCTAAAATATAGTTACAAGGAGTACACTATGTCTAAAACAACGACTGCAAAAAAAAGAATTACCTCTAAGCAGGAATCCATAAATCCAAGCAAGCAGGAAGCTTCCCTTTCCACACAGGAAGCAAAGCCAGAAGAAAAAAAAGAAAATACTGCGCCGACAAAAGCCGCTGCCCCCAAAAAGCGCGGACGCCCCCGCAAGAGCGTGGAGGCAGCAAAAAAAGCAACGGACAGCAAGCAAATCATCGAAACAAGCAAAGCAGAACCGAAAGCTCCTCTGAAGCCATCCGGCAAGGAACGGCTTTTCGCTCTGGATATCGGCACTCGAAGCGTGATTGGCATCATTGCGGAACAAAATGAGGACGGCAGCATGAATATCCTCCGCACGGCACGAAGGGAACACAAAACCCGTGCCATGCTCGATGGGCAGATCCATGACGTTCCGCAGGTCGCTTCCATTGTCCGAGAGGTCAAGGATATCCTCGTTCGGGAAACCGGTCCCATCAAAAGTGCCGCCGTTGCAGCAGCAGGGCGAGCGCTCTATACCATGACAGCAGACGCAAGTCTCGAAGTCAACGGCATTATCACGAAGGAACAGGAGCGGGGACTGGACTTTGCCGGCGTGCAGGCGGCGCAGGCAAAGCTTGCTTCCTCCCATACCATTGATGATCCGACTCGCTACTACTGCGTAGGCTACAGCACCATCAAATACGTTTTGGATGATGTTCCCCTGAAATCACTGGTCGGGCAAAGAGGAAAGCTTGCAAAGGCATCCATCATCGCAACCTTCCTGCCCCGTCAGGTCATTGATTCCATGCAGTCTGCCCTCCATGCAGCAGACCTTGAGATGCGCGCCCTGACATTGGAGCCGATTGCCGCCATCAATGTCCTGATCCCTCCGACCATGCGCCACTTGAACCTCGTTCTCGTGGATATCGGTGCCGGCACCTCCGACGTTGCCATTACGAAAAACGGCTCCATCATCGCCTACGGCATGGTTCCGCTTGCAGGAGATGAAATCACGGAAGCGATTTCGCAAAAATTCCTGCTGGACTTCAACGTGGCTGAAGATGTAAAAAGAAAGGCAACCGCCGGAAAGGGAGCGGTGTTCTCAGATATCCTCGGCGCAGAGTACGACCTCTCTGCCGATGAGATCATCCAGCCCATCCTGCCAAGCGTCCAAAATCTGGCAGAAGCTATCGCCAAACAGATTCTTGAGCTCAACAGCGAAGCGCCGCAAGCCGTCATGCTGGTTGGCGGAGGTTCCCTGACCCCCAAGCTTGCCGACTTTGTATCCGAAGCACTCGCTATGCCGCTGAACCGTGTATCCATCCGTACACCGGACAAGGTCAACGACATTACGGAGGTTCCCCTTGCCCTCCGTTCTCCTGATGCAGTTACCCCTCTTGGTATCCTGAAAATTGCATCCATCAACACGCTCCACTTTCTTTCCGTTTACGTCAATGAAGAAGAATTCAGCCTTTTCAATTTCCGGGAACTCACAATCTCCGATGCCCTCCTCCACGCCGGCATACAACTCCGCAAGTTCAACGGGCATCCGGGACTGGGACTTATGATTACCATCAATGGCGAAAAGGAATCCTTCCCCGGAACGCTTGGCACATTTGCGGAAATCACCATGGACGGAAAGCCTGCCGAGCTTGATACCATCGTAAAAAATGACAGCCATATCACCATCCTGCCGGGCAAGAACGGCACCACGCCGGAGCTTCATATCAACGATGTCATTCAAGCCACAGAAGAATACCGCATCTACATCAACGGCGAAGAAGAAATCATTCATCAGCAAATATTCATCAACAATTTGCCTGCTGCTGCAGATTATGTCCTAAAGGACGGCGACATCATCGAAACACGCGAACCGAAAACACTTGGCGAAGCACTGCGCGCAGCTGGGCTTGCTCCCATGGGACGGCGCATCCGATACACGTTCAACGGGCAAGCCTCCCACTATTCCTGCCGTCCGGAGATCTTCGTCAATGAAGTGGAGGCTTCCATTTCCCAGCCCATCAACGAAGGCGACCGCATCGAATACAACGGAAACGATACGCCCAAGCTTGGCGATGTCCTCAATCTCAGGGATTCCGACACCAGCATCACGATTTACTATAATAAGGAAGAAACCAAAATCCCTGCCGCTGGTGTTGAGCTTACCGTCAACGGCAGGCCTGCCAGCACGGGAACGATTATCGAGGACGGCTGCGACATCAAATTCTCAAAATCCCCCCGCATGGCTACCATCGTCAGCGAAGTCCTTCTTGCCGTCAATTTCCAGCCGCCGGCAGCAACCAGCCGCAAGAAGGTAACGATCCTTGTCAACCAAAGACCTGCTGTCTACACAGATCCCGTCAAAAACGGGGATTCCTTGGATATCATCATTGCCTCGATTGACGAAGCAGCTCCCTCGCAGGCAGAGCCTATCAGCAACAGTGCAGGAGTGCAAACACTTTCCGCTGTCAACCAAAGCGCAAGACCAAAGGAACCCAAAATTTCTATCAACCCATCCACAATCCCGGGACTTGACAGTGCCATTCAGGCATCACGGCAGCCCTCAGAGCCAACACCTCCAGCCACCCCAAAACCATCTCCCTTCAGCAGCTTCATCAAGAATTTTTCCGATAAATAAGGGAGCAACTCTTTCCAGAAATTCCTCGCAGACGACCTATTGGCAAAATTTGATTCCTTCGACCATATAGATTCTAAAGAGAATACATGGTATAATAGCAATAAGAACAGTATTTTTGTTGATACGTGCGGTGTGGTTTGATGCTTTATGAAGAACCTTGTTGTTTTCGTAAAGCTAGGCGGTATTGTCAGATTGTTTTTAATCCTTTATTTTTTATACGATTTCAGAAAAGGGCGTGATTATTATGAATGAAGAACAACATTTACAAGATACGATGATTGATCTTAAATATCTCAGACAAGAGCTTCAAGACGCAGTAGAAATTTTTTTGCCGGAAATGCAAAAAGGCAAATTGCTGAGCAAAAACACCGCTGACAGAATCGCAAGCTTGATGACTCGTGTTGTGGACAAGCAAAACGAGCTCCTGTCTACAGAAGCATTCGAGGGCGATCAAGAAATCCGCACGATAGCAGATGCAGAAGCAGCCATTCAGGAATGGAAGGAACGCCTTGCAGAAGCTAAACGCATGGAAGAGATCACGAACAGCATGCAAAATTTGCTCTCGCTTGTCCAAAATGGCTTAAACGAAATAAAAAATTCAAAGAATGGAAAGAATGTTTCAAAAGAAATGTTGGAGAAGTACGCATTTTACCAGCAGTTTTTGGAGAATGCGCAGAAAAACGGCGGAAAGATCGACCTGAATCTTCCAGGAATGCAAATGGGAAATATCATGGCAGCTGCCTCACAGCCGGCAGAACGCAAGGATACCGTCAGCCAAAGCAGCAGCCCGACTCAAAAAAGCTCCTCTGCCCCAGAGGCAAAGGAAAGCTCCAGCCATTCTGCCGCACCAGAAGAAGCAGAGCCTGAACCTGCAGCTAATCATAAGCCTGTACAGGCTGCCGCATCAGCCAATACACCAAAAAAGACTGAACCCCTTCCCTCCAATCCTACCTCCATGGAATCCATCGAGTCCTATGTATCGAAGTGGCTTCCACCGGAAAATCAAGAGAAGTCTGCCTCCAATACAACAAGAGCAGAGGAAACAAATACCTACAGCACAAACAATTTTCCTTCCGCAATGACGGGAAACGAACCTGTCAAGAACACAGCGTCTTCAGACTCTGACCTGTTCGAGTCGTTTGGCCTGTTTTTCAGGCGGAACCTCTCTCCCATCGACCGTACATGAAACGAAACTGATACATGACAAGGAGTCATTGCCGTGCAAGATTTTCATGAGCTTGTCCGCTTGTGCCAAGGACATACCACCTATATCCAAACACACAACTTTCCAGATCCCGATGCTTTTGCCTCTGCGTATGGCTTGCAGAACCTTTTGAATGAATTTGGCATACACACCAAAATCTGCTATGAAGGAAAGGTAGATAAACTAAGTACGCAAAAAATGCTCCATGCCCTAGAGATCGAGATTTTTTCTTATGATGAAATTCGGGCTGTTCTCTCGAAGGACGATTACATCATCTGTGTAGATTCCCAAAAAAATTCTGGAAACATCACGGACTTCATAGGCGAAGAAGTTGCTTGTATCGACCATCACCCAACCTTTGTGCAGGTAGACTACAAGTACAAAGACATTCAGCCGACTGGTGCTTGTGCCACCATTCTTGCAGACTATTACCAACAGCTAGGAATCGTGCCGTCCTCCCATGTTGCAACTGCACTAATTTATGGTATCAAAATGGACACCCTGCAATTTTCCAGAGGCGTAACGCGCAAGGACATAGAAATGTATGCCTTCCTTTTTGACTATGCCGACAAAGATTTGATTTCCGACCTAGAGCGAAACAATATGGAGTTCAATGACCTAAAGGCATACGGTACGGCAATCGAAAACATCAAAATCTACGGATTCACGGGATTTTCTTATATCCCCTATGATTGCCCTGATGCCATGATCGCCATGATATCGGACTTTATCCTGTCACTCGTTGAGGTAGAGGTTGCTGTTATCTATTCCAGAAGACCGGACGGCTTGAAGTTTTCGGTTCGTTCGGAACGCAGTGACGTTCCGGCTGGCACCTTCGTCCATAAAGCACTGGAAGGGTTGGGTACCGGCGGAGGCCATGCCACTATGGCAGGTGGGCATATCCAGACGAATGACTTGCCGAAGCTCGGAAACTTCCCCGATGATTTCCTGAGAGAACGCTTCCTCGCAGCACTGGAACGGTAGAGACTGACTTCCCGCCTGTTACGGCATGCCAATCTCCAATTTTTTCAATTTCATGTATTTTTCATAAACTTACAAAAACTTTTCATCTTATTGCACTATAATAGACGCAGTAAAGAGCTTATTTGAGCAGTTGTTTTCACTCAAATGAAATCTTTTCCCCTTCTCTATTTTCTTCTTCCGGCAACGTGGATGTTGCCGGTTTTTTTTGCACCAAAAAAGCCCGTCCTGCAACCAGAACGAGCCTGCATTCAATCCAAAATGTAAATCTCTAAACTCCTGCAGCCAAAGGAAAGTGCCTCACTGTGCGTATCAAAAGCAATATCAATGCGATTTCCGTGAATTCCCCAGCCAATGTCCTCCGCTACTGCCATGCCATAGTCAGGAATAAAGACCTTCGTTCCCAATGGAATAAAAGAAGGATCTACCGCTATCACACCATGACGCACCAAGGTACCGCTTGCCGTATGCGAGCTAAGCCCCGGATCCTGCGAACTGTAAGCAGTTGCTTCCACAAAGACCACCCGACCGGACGGAAACTCCTCTGGCACTGGCTCCTTCCCCGATACCTCTGCCTCTTGAAGTGCCACATAAGTGATTGGACCGCAAACACCATCCACTGCCAATCCTGCCTTGCGCTGAAAACGCTTGATAGCGTTTACCGTCACAGGACCGCAAATACCATCCACAGATCCGGAAAGAAATCCCTTCTCGATGAGAAGTTCCTGTACATGCTCCACATCTTTGCCCCGTGTCCCAAGCTTGACGGCAATCCCAGCAGGAACACTCTCCGTGCCTTCCTTGGCTTCCGCCTTCCCCTGCAAGCACTTCATGGTCTGAGGGCCGCAGATGCCGTCCACCTTCAAGCCTTTATCCTTCTGAAAATGGCGTATAGCGTCCACCGTTTCCTTGCCGCAAATGCCATCCACCTTGCCGGAAAAATATCCCTTTTCCAGCAACAGCTCCTGCACTTTTCTCACATCATCGCCACGCATACCCGACTTTACAGAGGCAGCACTCGCCGCTCCTTGAAAAAGAAGGCAAAGAAGCATTAAAAACACGACAATTCTCATCTTTCCCATCCAGCAAGCCCACCTTTCAAATTCTGTGAAAGCCTCTGTAAAAATGATATCAGTTTTCCCGTTTTCCGTCAACTTACCGCCAAAATTTAGAATCAGTCAGGAAAGATTTCTTTTTGCAAATTCGATTGTCCGAAACGATGATATATCACAATCTACAATGACGTACTATACTTTTCTTGCCACAGCCTCACCTAATCATTCACACTTGGAAAGATTTCATCCAGCAGGTTCTTCCATAGTTGTTTTTTTTCAAAAAACAACGTATACTGCAACTATATGAATACTTTTTAGGATTTTGTCAATTACAGGAGGCTTTAACATGCAAGCTTTGGCAAGCGATTTTGACGGGACATTATTCTTTGCAGACCAAGAAGGTTTCTTTTTCGATGAGGATCTGGCAGGAATTGCGACCTTTCAGGAAAAGGGCAACTTATTCGGAATTTGCACAGGGCGCCCCATCAATCCGATTCTTTCGGAAACGGAGGGAAAAATCGATTTCGATTTTTACGTTTTAAGCAATGGTGCAAGGGTACTCGACAAGGAAAAGAACATCGTTTTCCAAAAGCTTCTTCCCAAGTCTGTAGTACGGGACATGTATGAGAAATATCACAGCGTTGGGCAAATGTTTTTCCATTCCGCAAAGGAAATCTATTCCATTTCCGGTGACCCAAAGGGCTTCAAGGCTTCCGTAAAGCCGCTGGAGAACACGGACGACCTTGATACCATGGATATCTTCTGCTGTGCCATCGTTCTGGATTCTGTGGAAAAAGCCACGGCACTTTGCAAGCACTTGGAAGGAAGCTCTTCCCTGTTCAGCGTTTACCAAAATGCTCATGCACTCGATATTATCCCGTTTGGCTGCAGCAAGGGCGACGGCATCCAAATCGTAAAGGAGCATTACCATATCCGCACTATGGCAGGAATCGGCGATTCCTTTAACGATATCCCACTGCTGGATAATGCGGACGTAGGCTTTACCTTTTACAACTCGGACGAACGTGTGCGAAGCCATGCAGATTACCTCGTGAATCGCTTGGCAGAGTCCATTGCCATCATGGAGCAGCAATGACCTGCTAATGTACACACAGGCATCCATGCAAGAACATAGCTCACTTGGATTCAAAAAAAAGACTGCTGCACGAACCTGCAGCAGTCTTTTTTCTTCACCAATTACCTCATCCCGATCGAAGCATCCCATATTCCTGCAAGGAATACATCACTGTACGCCAAGAAGTGTCGCCACGCTGTTTCGGTTAGCAAACATGCCCATCTGTGCCTTGACAGCAAACATAGCAAGCTGCTGCTGCGTATCCTCAGATCTCAACTGCATTGCCATTTTCGCTATATCTGCACTTCCATTCGTCCCCTCCGCATCCGTAAGCTGAAGGGATTCTGTTTCATAATTCGCTGACTGATAGCCAAGCCCCTGCTGTGCTGCCCCAATGGACGTTGCCTGTCCCAATGCAGAATCCAAAGCAGCATCCACCGTATCCAATGCCGCCGCAATGCCATCTGCAGAAGAAAGGTCTATCGTTGACTTGCCTTCTCCGTCCGCAAGCCCCAAACCCTGTGCTGTCATGTTGCCAAGCGTCACATTCTTTGACATGCCATCAGGTCCTGCTACCCCAACACTCTGCGAGCCATCCAGCAAAGTCTTGCCGTTATAGGTCACGCCTGCATTATCATTGATTTGCGAAATCGTCTGATCCACAGACTTCTGGAGTGCCGCACGGTCAAAATCCCCGTTCGTCCCATTTGCCGCAAAAATAAGATTCTCACGCAGGGAAGAAAGCGCTTCCACGGTATTGTTCACTGCGCCGCTCGCCACGTTCAGCATAGCATTCGTATTCTGCGTATTCGCATTCGCTTGTGCCACAGAATTGATATTAACAGCCATACGCTTTCCTATTGCGTAATCCGACACCCCACTTGCGGCACTTGGATTCTTCGATCCAGAAGCAATCACCTGCAAAGTATGATTGTAATCGTTGCTAATCTTGTTGAACGCATTTACACCACCGATATTCATGTTCCTCACCCTTCCCTGTCCAAATCAATCTACATTCCTTTGCCAACATTATAACGCATACCAACAAAAAAACCAATCTAATTTTTCATTTATCATCAAAATCTCCCGTATTTCATCCTTGCCAACAATCCCAAAACATGATATGATAAACGAGTCGGTTGATGCGGGCATAGTTCATCGGTAGAATACGAGCTTCCCAAGCTCGGGAGGTGGGTTCGATTCCCATTGCCCGCTCCATAAAAAAGCAAGAGGCTTCACGATTCATTCGTGAAGCCCTTTTTGTCGTTTCTATCAAGAAATTCATTTAGAAGGCATCATAACAAGGTTCACAGGCAGGTTCGATGCTCCCGGCGGAGAAAATTCAAAGATTATTTCCTTGTTTCCATCATAAACGCCAAGGTCAGCAAGAGCTGTGTCCGGTGTTATCACCTCTACACCGTGAACTCCATCCTCTCCAAAGAACGTCTTTCCCAAGGGTGTCATCAGTATTTCTTTTTTTCCGAAATTCCCCTGTGAAACAGTCATTACGCCTGCATACGTTCCACCAAGCGGCATGAGCATGTACCGTGTCGGCATCGTGTTCTTTGCCTTAAGCTTCACCCGATAAAGCACGCCATAGTTTCCATAATTGACCACGGCAGAACCATCCGTCGCATCTACGCCGACCTTGAAAGGATCAAAGTCCCCATCTGCCAAGCGGACACAAACCGGTCCATCTGCTGCGGGATCATAAGTACTCTTTCCAACAAGAGTACGATTCATGCCACGAAATGTCCCGCGCAGGCGGGATTCGCTCTTTGGCAAGATTTTCGCTGACTTCAAAAAGCTGCACGGATCTGCATCCGTAGGATACATCAGCACAGAGACCTTGATTGGATGCGTCGTATCAAAATCATACATGCCGCAAACAATTTCTCCCGGCTGCAGCACGACCTCACTCATGCGAGGCTGCAGCAGCTGCGTGCTTCCCTTCATGAAATAAAGAGTTTCTCTCAAGCTGTTCTCAAAATATTCCGCCTGTACTGCTTTGCCAACAGCAAAATAGTTGTCGCTTCCGCCGTTCATACCTCCACGTCTCACATGCACCTTCGTAAAGTCATCATCCTCGCAGGTAAGGAGCACGGCAACCTTTTTGGGCTGCTTCGTATCATTCAGGTGATAATAGAACACGCGTGCCGAACCATCTACCTTGTCCTCGTAAAGAATTCCATCCGAAGACACATATTCCGGACTGTCCGACAGCAAAAGCGTTCCGCCGCTGTCCGCAGCTTCCGTTTCCCATCGAGTCATGTATTGGATCTTTTTGTTTCCCCTTGGATCATCTTTTCTTTTTTGGAAAACATCCCTTATCTTTCTCTGTTCTGAGGATGCCGCCTGCCTTGTCTGCCGTCTTTGGCTCTCGGCTTTTTCTTGACGGATTTCCCTCAGTTTTGCCACCTGTGCAGGATCTGTCCTGACAATCGTGCTGCTTTCCGAATTTTGTCCTGCTTCCACCTGCGGTGCTGCCATTAGGCAAAACGCCGTCCCCAGCAGGCAGGCTGCCCAAAGCTTTTTTCTTGATTTCATCCTTGCTCCCCTTTCATTCTCTATAAAACCACTTTTTTGATTGCGTCACCCATCCTTTCGCAATTTATGCTGAAAAAGATTCAGTTTTGCAAAAAGCTCCGCCTTCCATAATCGAAACCTGAATTCCTGCAATCCAAAGGTTGGCCTTGGGATATTCACTCGCTGCAAGAGGTACGGATCTGTGTCAAATGTATTGACCCCCGCATCCCCTGTTACCGCCGTCAAATACTCATTCTGCCGAAGCATTTCCCTCATATCTGCATCATATGCCCCATTCGGATAGGAAAAGCTGTAAATCGTCTGCATGCCGTTCCACTCCATAATCAGCTTGGAAAGAAGCATCTCCTCTGCCTGCTCCTCCTTGGAAAGCTTGGTCAGCGGCACATGATTTGCCGTATGGCTTCCAATCTCAATGCCTCGCTTTTGCATGTCCTTGAGCTGTTCCCATGTCATGTACCCCTCAAGACCAATGCTGTTTGTCACCATGAATACCACAGCCTTCATTCCACGTTCTTCCAGAATGGGAAGAAGCTCTGTATAGTTGTCCTCATAGCCATCGTCAAAGGTCAGGATGATTGGCTTTTCCGGAAGCTCCAGTTTCCCCTTCTTTGCCTTCATGAATTCCAGCAGCGTAATCGTCGTATAGCCTTGTTCCTGCAAATAATCCAACTGCTGGCAAAATTCCTTCGGCGGTACGGCATACGCTCTTTCCTCGCCCAGCTCCCTTGCATTTACCATGTGGTATTCCAAAATGGGAAATCCTTCCGGTGCTGGCGTAAGGCAAAGATAACCTGCCACCCCAGCCAAAAGCAAGATTGCTGTTATCCCTGCAAAAAACAAACCTTTCTTCCTTGTCAAAACAAAATCACTCTTTTCCTTCCGCATCCAATTCCTCTGCCATCTTCATCAGCTTGCGAAACCGATGATTCACTGCCGACTTGCTCAAGCAAAGAAGCTCTGCCAAATCCGACAGGGAGGCTTCCGGATGCTCCAATCTTGTATCCGCGGCTTCCCTCAGGACATCGGACAGGCTCTCCAAGCGGTTGGCAGCCTGCAGCTTCCGGATGCAAGCCAACTGCCTTCCTGCCGCATCCACAGTCTTTTGGAGATTCGCTGTCTCGCAATTCACCAAGCGGTTCACCTGATTGCGAACCTCCTTGACATTGCGGGCAATTTCCATTCGCTCCACTGCCTTGTCTGCCTGAAGCATCCCCAAAAAATCAAGGATAGCATCCCCTTCTTTCATATAGACGATATAATCGTCCTTGCGATCCGTGAACCCCACAGGAAAACGCATCCGCCGAAGCAATTTATGCAGCAATTCTCCCATGGCATAGCTGCCAGTAACCAGCTCCAGATGATAGCCCGCCTCTGGGCGGTTCACACTGCCGCCGCCCAAAAATGCTCCCCGCAAATAGGCTGCCTTGCAACAACTCCTGCGAAGGATCGCCATATCCTTTCCAATGTTCAAGCTGCCCGACTGCATGAGTCCCGTATGGGAAAGCAGCCTTGCCGTCTGCGGAGACGGCACGACACGCACCATATAACGGTTGTTCCGCCCCAGTCTCTTGGTACGGCTCACCATAATCTCCGTGCGCACACCCTCGATTTCCCGCTTCAAAAGCATAAGCGCCTTTCTTGCCACAGCAGCGTTCTCCGTCGTAAAATTCACGCCAAAGGTACTTTTCGTACCAAATGAGATCGTTCCCCCCATACGCAGGAGTGCTGTAAGCTCCGCTCTTCGGCAGCAGGAATCCTCGCCAATCACACGCGCCAGTTCATTCCTGACGTCCGATGCAAACGATGCCATAAGCTTATCACCTCAGCGAATACTATGCTCCGTTTCGTCATACGCACCGTGGCGAAGAGCATAAATCATGCGCATAATTCCCTTGCAAAGCTTATCAGGATCATGCCGTCCCACGTTCGAGTCGTCCAAAAGATCTTCCTTGACAAAACCGACACCCAAGGCATTGATCGCATCCTCATCGACCTCCACAGGAGTCGATGCCTGCATGGAGCAGGCTTCCCTCTCCTCCAAGGAAATTGGGGTAGAATTGACTAAAACAAAGTCTATCGCGCCCTTTCCGGCATGGTCAAGAATTGCCTTGACATGCATAGATGCCGTATATCCATCTGTTTCCCCCGGCTGCGTCATTACATTGCAAATATAAATCTTCAGTGCATGGCTCTTGCAAAGTGCCTCTGCCACACCATCCACCAAAAGATTCGGCATAATGCTCGTATAAAGACTGCCGGGTCCCAAAATGATAACATCTGATTCCAAAATAGCATCCAGTGCTGACTGCACAGGCGCCACCTTCTCAGGAAAGAGCTTCACTCGATAAATTTTCTTGTGTGCCTCCGGAATATGCGATTCCCCTTCTACCACCGTGCCATCCTCCATGATAGCATCCAGCCGCACATGCTCCTGGCTCGCCGGCAGCACCCGTCCCTTGACAGCCAGAACCTTCGAGGATTCCTTGAGTGCCTGCTCCATATCACCGGTCACTTCATTCATCGCCGCAAGGAAGAGATTCCCAAAGGAATGCCCTGCCAGTGCGCCTTTTCCCTGAAAACGGTACTGGAACAGCTTTTCCATCAATGGCTCCGTATCCGCAAGTGCCACTAGGCAATTCCTGAGGTCTCCCGGCGGAAGGATATTCATATCCTCCCGAAGCCGCCCCGAGGAGCCGCCATCATCTGCCACAGTCACGACCGCCGTGACATTGCTCGTATCCGCCTTGATACCACGAAGCAGGACGGACAATCCATGCCCGCCGCCAATCACCGTCACGACAGGTCCCTTCCCCAGCTTGCGCTTCTCATAGATGATATCCACAAGACTCTTCGAGTTATCGGGCAGCAAAATCGTAATGACTGAACGAATGACCTTGCGCATTGCGACCAGCATAATTGCCAGCCCCACTGCCACCACCAAAAAGCCCACCACGGACGTGATTGTATAATTGTAGCTTCCCTTCCAAAGATATACCATTCGGAAAATCGTTTCCTCTATGATATCCAAATATTTATAGTTAAAGACCAGCCCAAGCCCAAGGCTGACCATCATGACTCCTGCTGCAAAAAGCACAAACCACCGCTTGAACATCAAGCCGGGGTAAAGCCATTTCAATAAATGCATTCTTTCGTCCCTTTCCTCAACATTCCTCGCGCGCATGCTCCAAAACATCGTTCTTCATCAAATCACGATGCTCCAAGCGCACGGGATACCCTCTTGACTTCAGCAAGTCATAGAGATGCTTCGCTATGAACACACTGCGGTGCATACCGCCAGTACAGCCAACTGCAATCACAAACTGGTTCTTTCCCTCCTTGATATACTGCGGCACCAAGAAGTCTATCATCGGGTCAAGCCGTGCTATAAAATCCTGCGTCACCGGCCACTTGGCAATATACTCGGCAACCTCTTTCACCGCTCCGCTCTTGTGGCGCATCGTCTCGATATAAAAAGGATTCGGCAGGAAGCGCACGTCCAGCACCATGTCCGCATCCAGCGGCATGCCAAACTTGAAGCCGAAGGAAAGCACATTGACACTCATTTGCTCGCCTTCCATGCTCCCAAACAGTCGGTAAATCTTGTCCCTAAGCTCTACCTTCTTCAATTCAGAGGTATCAATGATATAAGTTGCCTTGCTTCGTACCGGTGTCAGTCTTTCCCGTTCCTTGGCAATGCCCTCCGAAATGCGGGAAGACGGCGCCATCGGATGCCGGCGGCGGGTTTCCTTGTAGCGCCGAATAATCGCAGCATCGGATGCGTCCATATAAAGCATCTCGTACTCATAATCCGAACGATCCATATCCTCCAGAACCTGCACGAAGGTACCAAAGAACTCTCGGCTTCTCGTATCTACCACGAGAACCACCTTGCCCACATGCCCGCCAGAATGGGCGCAAAGCTCCACAAACTTTGGAATGAACACAGGCGGAAGATTGTCCACGCAAAAATAACCCAAATCCTCCATATAACGGCATGCCTGCGTTTTTCCGCCGCCTGACATCCCTGTCACGATTACCAAGCGCGGCTTTTCTGTCTCCATGGCTTCCAGCCCCTGCTCTGCCTTTTCCAATTCACTCATAGTCATCTCCACGCTCCTGCCTATGCAACACATATTTATAAATTGCCTTTGCAAACCCATCTTCCGCACAGTTCCCTGTCACAAAGTCTGCCATTTCCTTGATATGCGGCAGTGCATTTCCCATAGCCACGCTCTTTCCTGCCGCCTTTAGCATTGGCACATCATTGTCCGAATCCCCAATCGCCATGGTTTCCTCCATTGGGATTCCGAGCTTCTCAGCAAGCCTTTCGAGAGCCGCCGCCTTGCTCACGCCAAGGTTCGTGATCTCTGCCAAGCAGGGATTGGATCTCACAGCAGAAATCCTGTCCCCGAAATGCTCCCGTAGCTGCGCAATCCTCGCATTTGTCTCCTCTATGCCATCACTGATGACCAGAAGCTTTGTCACGTCCCTTGTCTGCTTTTTCATGCCATCCCAGCCGACAGCATTCCATGGAACCTGCTGATTGGCAATATAAAAATCCGTATACTTGTTTTCCGCCGCAAAATAAAGCATGTCCTCGCTAAAAAGCTGCACATGCCAGCCTCTCTCCCTGCAAAAATCTATCACCTCATGAATCAGTTCCGGTGCAAGAAAGCTGGAGTACAGCACCTCGCCCTGCACCGACTTAATCAGCGCACCATTGTAAGTAATAAGAGGAACGTCCACTCCCAGCTTCTTTGCCAAAGGCAATGTCGCCCGATACATGCGTCCTGTCGCAATCGTGACGACCACGCCTCTTTGCACAGCCTCCCTGACAGCACGAACATTTTCCGTAGACACCTCATGCCCTGACGGTACCAGCGTACCATCCAAATCCGTCACAAACAACCTCACGGACACAGCCATCCCCTCGCCTTCCTAAGATTCCCTCCCTCTTATTGTATCTTTTATTGTAGCAACCTTCAAGCCCTATCGATAGGTTCGTCCCCTGCATACAGTTTTGCCAAGCATATAATGGTGCAGCTTAAGCAACCAAATTAATGACAGCTTCAGTAACACCATATGATTCCTCTTGATCCAGAAGATAACATGGACGAAACATCATATCTTGTGTTATGATGTTTACTGTAGAGTTGCTTTTGTTTGTCAAGGAAAGAAGTGCATGTCTTATGATATTGCCTTTCCCGCTAGCACATCTGCTAAAATTCTTTTCCAAAAAGGATTGATTACAAAATGAACTTGAAAACTTTTTTTGATTTTTGTTCCGGAATAGGTGCTGGAAGATTAGGTCTTGAACAATGTGGACTATCATGCGTTGGACATTCCGATACCAGCCGACTGGCAGATACAACATATAGGCTTCTTCACAATGCTGCCGAAGATAGAAATTTTGGCAATTTAAAAAAATTATCCGGAGACGCCTTACCGCATTATGATGTTTTGATTGCTGGGTTTCCCTGCCAATCATTTTCTGTTATTGGACGACAGGAAGGCTTTCATGATGATCGTGGGCAAATTATTTTTCATCTAGCGAGATTATTGCGAGAATCACGCCCCAAATGTTTTATCTTAGAAAACGTAAAAGGTCTTGTTACACACGACAATGGCAGGACTATAAAAAGAATTCTCAAGGAACTTAATAATTCCGGATACATAACAGGCTATCGTGTGATAGCAAGTCTTGATTGCGGAATTCCTCAGATGCGGCAACGTGTGTATTTTATAGGTTTTGATAAATCCCTAAACCCAAACGTCAAAAATTTCCATTGGCCTAATCGTGTCCCTGCACAACAACTTTCTGATTTTTTGATTGATGAAAACAACATCCCCTCAGATACAGATATGTACTATTTCACAAAATATCTCACAAACCCAACCAACATTGACAGGCACTACTCTTTAAAGAAATTTCTGGAAGAAGAATATTTGATTTTAGACACCAGAATGAACGATATGCGGCTGTATCGAAATAAGGTCCCGACCTTACGAGCACAAAGAGATGGGATATATTACGTTAAAAATCATGAGCTTAGACTCCTGTCTGGGTACGAAGCACTGCTTTTGCAGGGATTTCCTGTGGAGTATGCAAATAGAGTAAAAGATGTAGTTAGTAATCGTCACTTGCTCATGCAGGCTGGAAATGCTATGACCGTCCATGTAATCAAATTACTTGGCAAACAAATATTGGAATTTATGGAGGGCGAGAAATGAAACCGGGAGAACAATTTGAATCAGAAGCTCTAAAATATCTTAAAAATACATATTCCAATAACTGCATCGATTACAAACTACGAAATACCGCTGACTCCACAATGTCAGATATTGAGGTCTATTTAAATGGGTCATTGTCCTTCTTCATAGAAGTAAAAGATTCTTCTGCCCAATCAGGACAATTTGTTCTTTTGGCTGATGAGGAAAAGAAAAAATTTGTATTCTCTCCAAGAAACAAAAGCACCGCAAATGAAATCACAGAATTAATGGTTGCGTATATGAACAATGATTTTGACAGGTTCTATTCCGCAGGCACTTCCGGTGCATCCCTTGACATCGATAATACTATATTTTCATCGTGGATAAAAAACTACTACAAAGCAAAGAAGGTTTCTTTTGTTATATCCAGACTGAATAAATCGTTTGTTATCCTTCCGCTGGAAAAAATCGATGAATACTTTGATATATCGGCAAAGTATAGAATTAAGAAAAGCGGGTCCAGTTCGCCATCCCAAAAATATATTCAAGATATCAAGAAAGCATTTCGCAAGCTTTATCCCAGCATCCAATACAAATGCGAAAACAAAAAACTGTACGCCAGCATTGCCGAAAAGCTTACCGTCGAAAAATTGTTCCTTGATAAGTATTATTATCTGCTTGCGAAAAAGGATGATGGCAGTTATGAAATCAGGCAGCTTTCAAATACGAATAATATGAATGTCATTTTCTCGTTAAAAATAAAAAAAGAGCAGGCCATCGAGGACTTGCTCCTGTTTAAAACGGCAATCAACATTTAACTTTGCTCTTCCATAAATTGCAGGTAGAGGTTTACGGCATATCTATAAGTTCCCATTGCATATTTCCCGATAGGCAACGCACACTTTGGATAAGATTTCATCGTATCGTTCTTCCCATTATTTGCTAACGCTTGAATAAGCTTGGCACATCCATCATTTTTAAATTCGTCATCAAGATTGCAGAAGTCAAATTCTTTTTCTATTCTTTTCAGTCTTGAAATCGTATCGCTAATTACTTTATGATTCTTATTTTTTTGGTTTAGCCAATTTCTGAATCCGACTTCATCCATCCTTGCAACCTCCCAAAGTATCGCTGATTTGCTTAACAATAAGCTGAAGCACATCTATTACAACTGAATTTCCGAATTGCTTGTAGGCCTGATTCTTGTTATCGCTCATTATATAACTATCGGGATATCCCATAATTCTGGCACATTCGCGAGGGTGCAATTTTCTGGGTCTTCCATTTACCAAGTATCCACCAGTTTTTGCAAATACGCCTCCACCATATGCAGAAAGCGTAATGGCAATTCCCTTTGTGCTATATATCCTCTCTCCCTGGCCACCTTTATTTATAATCCCTAATCGAATGGATGTGTCGCTATAATTTTCATCTGCAACACCATTATAGTATGTGTCAGGTCTATTTACATATAGGTTTTCTACAAGGCTTTCATCATCCAGCAGAAAATCTTCCACATGGCGTTTCAGCTGAAATGGTTTAGGATATGAAAAATCTGTGGTTTTTAAATCCTTTCTGAAACATACCATATAAATGCGTTCTCTTTTTTGTGGAACACCGTAATTCACAGCGTTGAGAACTTTCTGATTGAATGTATACCCCAGTTTATCCATTGTTTCCTTCACTATTTGAAGAGTACGTCCATTATCGTGCGTAGCGAAATTTTTTACATTTTCCATAAAAACTACCTTGGGGTTTTTTGCTCGAACAATTCTCGCTACATCAAAAAATAGAGTTCCCCTGTTATCGTCAAAGCCTCGCTGTTTTCCACTGATTGAAAATGCTTGGCATGGAAAGCCAGCACATAAAATATCATGGTCTGGAATAGTTGTTTCATCAACTTTTGTGATATCGCCCTCTGGCAAGTCTCCAAAATTTCTTTGATAAACCTTTTGTGCTGACTCATCCCATTCATTAGAGTAGACACATTTTGTACCAAACGATTCCAGTGCTAAGCGAAACCCTCCAAGACCTGCAAAAAGATCTATAAAGGTGTATCCTTTCAAAGATTGTTCTTTAATTTCAAGCATTTTTTGATTTCTCCTGTATCTTTTTATAACGCCATTGTTCAAGAAAATGCAATAAGCATTTTCCCTCCAATTCGCATTTCAACGAAGCGGGAGATATGCTCACCGCTTGTTAAAATTTGGTTTCCCCCCACTTACAGCAAGCTGTTGAAGAAGGTGACATCTTTAGCTTGTTATAACGCCATTGTTCAAGAAAATGCCATAAGCATTTTCTTCCCATAATCTGCAGGCAAAAAATTTTTCTGCTTCTTGATTTGACAATCCAGTGCAATTCCTATATGATTAAGCAAACAAAAAGAAGTAACACTGTTTTTTTGAATAAAGACTGCTTTTCTTTATTCACTTGTTTTCGGGTAGTTGGAGGTTTTACCCATGCTGATTGACAACGTAAACGTGATCATCGAAAACGGGCCTTTTTCCATGGAAGATGCACAAAATTATATTTCGATGATTCAAAAGAAGAAAAAAGGATTTCATCTGAAAAAGATTGCCTTTTCCAGAAGCGATGCTTTTTTGGATATTCGCTACATGTTCCATGAAATTCCCTTTGAGCGCATCCGCCGCATTTCCTTGGCAGAGACACAGGACAAGCGCGCGGTGAACAAATGACATCACAATGAGATTAACCGCATAAAAACAACACAGTCTGTCGTTTGAACCGACACGGAACGCTGGAGCTTTCCGTGCCGGTTTTCTTGTACCACAACATGCATGCAAATCGCAAGGGCAAATTGTGCCGTGACATATTGATTTGTCCATATATCTACGCTATACTTACCTCATATTTGGAACAGATACGTCAAAAAAACAAATGCTTTTAAAGGGAGCCTGAGGATGGCAACGGAAGATAAAAAGAACGGCACGGTGGAAAATGTGCCGGAAACGCCAAAGAAAAAACAATATGTTCAGTTTTATCCGGGCCCGATTGTTCGGGAAACGGGGATTGACGGCTTGAAGCTGGACTTTAATTACGGGGTCAGGCTTCAGGTGCCGAAAGGGAATTATCATGTCCGGTTCACGGATCTTGATACCAGCACCATACTTTATGATGCTGATGCATCGGAAGCAATCGTCACTTCAACGAAAAAGTATTACATCCATTTTCTCGTTGAGGTCTGGAAGGATGCCCAGCTGATTTACACGCACAAGCTGGATCTGGCAGGAAAGAATGTGCATATCCATTATCCGGTAGGAACCTTGGGAGACATCATGGCATGGTTCCCGTATGCAGAGGAGTTTCGCCGGAAGCACAAGTGCGAGGTTTATTGCTCGATGGCAGAGGAGCTGGCTGGGCTTTTCAAGCCGGCTTATCCAAAGATTCATTTTATCAAGCCGGATACAACGCCGCCTGACTCTTATGCTACCTATTATATGGGGATATTTTTTCCGGCGAATGACCGAATCCACCAGCCGACAGATTTCCGGGTTATCGGCTTGCAGCTCAACATACCGTATATTTTGGGTCTTGAGGTAAAGGAACGCCGACCTGTGCTTACGCCGGACAAGCCGAGGCAGATAAAGGAGCCGTATGTCTGCATTGCCACGCAGGCGACAAGTCAGGCAAAGTACTGGAACAACCCACGGGGCTGGATTGAGACGATTGATTACCTAAAGCAGAGAGGCTATCGGGTATTGTGCATAGACAAGGAAAAATGCCACGGGTACGGGCGCCACTGGAACACGATTCCCTACGGTGCCGAGGATTTTACCGGCGATATTCCATTGCAGGAACGGGTAAACCTGCTCGCTTATGCAGATTTTTTCGTTGGGCTTTCCAGCGGCTTGGCTTGGATGGCTTGGGGGAGCGCCATTCCGGTGGTGATGATATCGGGCTTTACATTGCCATATAATGAATTTCATACTCCGTATCGGGTGATAAACTTCCATGTCTGCAACGGGTGCTGGACGGACAGCAGCGAGGAGTTCGTCCATGCAGATTTTGCATGGTGCCCACGGCATGAAAACACGGAACGGGAATTTGAGTGTACCCGCTACATCAGCAGCGGGCAGGTCTGCCAAACGATTGAACGATTGATGCAGGAGCATAAGCTCGACCCGAAAAGGAATTTATTGGAAAGGAACAAGAAATGAGCAAGGAAAAGCCTTATATGACTTTCAGCCCGCCGGCTCTCACCCAGCAGGCAGACATCGAGGGCATAAGCTACGATTTCAACCTCGGCGCGCGTGTCAGCGTACCGCAGGGCGAGTACATGGTAAAGCTTATCGATCGGGATGCTTGCCTTACAGTCTATGAGCAGCCTGCCTCGGGCGTTATCGTCAGCAGCAGCAAGCGTTATTTCGTCAATTTCCGCATCGAAGTGCATCAGCTCGACAAGGGGAAATCGACCGACAAGAAAAAAATATACCGCCTTCTCTTTTCCCATGATTACGATGCCAAAGGGAAGAATGTGCTGATAAAATTCCCGGATGGGGCTTTGGGGGATATGCTGGCTTGGTTTCCGTATGCCGATGAGTTCAGGAAAAAACATGCGTGCGAGCTTTATGTGGCAATGAGCGACCGCTTCCGCGAAATTTTTGAGCCAGTGTACCCAAAGCTTCATTTCATCAAGGAAGAGGAACTGCCCGAAAACCTGTATGCCAGCTATTACATGGGCTTGTTCGCTCCATGGGAGGATCGCAACCTCCAGCCACTCGACTGGAGGATCGTCGGCCTGCAGGCACACGGCGCATCTATCTTGGGCGTTGATAGGCAGGAGCTAATGCCAAGGCTTTCCATCGGCAAATACAAAGAAAAAATAAAGGGACCTTATGTCTGCATTGCCTCACAGGCAACGGCACAGGCAAAATACTGGAACAATGCCTCGGGCTGGATGGAGGTGACGGCGTATCTGAAAGAAAAGGGCTATCGGGTACTCTGCATCGACAGGGAACGAATCGTAAGCCATGGTCTTTTCGGCAATACGATTCCCTATGGGACGGAGGACTTCACTGGCAACCGACCGCTTCAGGAGCGCATTGACCTTCTGGCAGGAGCAGAATTTTTTATCGGCCTTCCCAGCGGTCTCAGCTGGCTTGCATGGGCAACGGGAATACCGGTGGTAATGATAGCCGGCTTCACCGCTCCCGGCACGGAGTTTTTCACGCCATACCGTGTACAGCAGTTCCATACCTGCAACAGCTGCTGCAACGATACCCGCAACAAGCATGAATATGGTGATTTTGGGGCTTGCCCGCACCACAGGAATACCGGCAGGGAATTTGAGTGCACGCGATGCATCACGGGGGCTTATGTGAAAAGGGTAATCGACAAGGTCATCGCCGACAAGAAAAAGGCTCGGCGAAAAATGATTTGCGGTAGCGGAAATCCTCAAAAGCGCGGCTGATAACAGTTCAATGAAACAATTTGACCTATATAGAAAGGACGAGAAACGTTGAAGAAAAAAGCAATCAAGGAAAAAGTCATGACAACAGTGGCGGTGATAAATGCCCTGAACATGCTGAGTCCTTATGGCATGCTTGCGGTGGATATAAATACACCGGGGGGGCATATCCAGACCGATAACCATCTGTATGGTACCGCCGTAAACCTTCCGGGAGAAATGGGCGGCTATGTGCAGACTATGCTCTCCCCACGGGTGGCTTATGCAGAGGATATTGTTGAATTGCCTAATGACAACACCAAGTCAGTAAGTGTAGATTCTGGGAGCACACAAACTATCGGCACGATGAAGGATGGCGGTACGCAGACTGTAAAAGGTACTGGCACAGTCAGTACTATGATCGGCGGCACGCAGAATATATATGATGGTGGCACTGGTGAAATCACGACTATAAGCGGCGGCACGCAGAATGTATTCTCTAGTGGTACTGGCACAGTCAGTACCATGATCAGCGGCTTGCAGAAGGTATCAGGTAGAGGCAGTGGCACAGTCACGACTATGATCGATGGTACGCAGTGTGGGAGTGGCACTATGTCAGTCAGTACTATGAGTGGCGGCTCGCAGGAGGTATCACGTAACGGTAGCGGCACGGTCAGTATCATGAGCGGCGGTGCGCAGACTATAAATGTAGGCGGCAATGGCACGGTAGAGACTATGAACAGCGGTTATCAGTCTGTATATGGCGGCAATGGCACGGTAGAGACTATGAACAGCGGTTATCAGTATGTAGATGGCGGCAGTGGCACGGTCGAGACTATGCACAACGGCGGGCAGATTGTTTCCAATGGCGGCACTGGCACGGTCAGCACTATGGACGGCGGAGATAATAGTTATCAGCATGTATTTGACGGTAAAGGTACGGTCGAGACTATGGAAAACGGCAAACAGTTTGTAAATGCCGGTGGCAGTGGCACAGTCACGACAATGAACAGCGGTGGCACGCAGTTTGTATCTTCTGGCGGCAATGGCGAAGTCACGACTATGAGCGGCGGCACGCAGTATGTATCTTCTGGCGCTACTGGTACGGTCGGCACTATGAGCGGCGGCTCGCAGACTGTTTATTCTAAAGGCAATGGCACAATCGAAGCTATGGAAGATGGAACGCAGATATTATATGGCGGCACTGGCACGGTCAGCACGATGAGTGGCGGTAAACAAACTGTATCGAGCGGTGGCTACGGCATGGTCAGCACGATGAACGGTGGCACGCAGACTGTCAGTGCCAGTGGCATTGGCAAGACCATAACTATGAGCGGTGGCACGCAGACGGTATCTACTGGAGCCTATGGCAGAATCAGTGCGATGATTAGCGGCATCCAGAATATTTCCAGCGGTGGCGACGGTTTGATCAGCGCAATGAGCGGTGGCATGCAGACAGTATCGAGTGACGGCACTGGCACGGTCACGACTATGAACAGCGGTGGCACGCAGACTGTATCGAGTGGCGGCAGTGGCACAGTCACGACTATGAACAGTGGAAGTCAGGTGGTACAAACAGGCGGCAGTGGTACAGTTGAAACCATGAACAGTGGACGTCAGGTAGTACAAAACGGCGGCAGTGGCTCGGTTGCTAATATGAGTGGCGGCACACAGACTATAGTTGCTAACGGCAGTGGCTCGGTCGCTAATATGAGTGGCGGCACTCAATATGTAAATGGCACTGGCACTGGCACGATTACAAATATGTCTGGCGGTACGCAGACTGTAAATAATGGCGGCACTGGCACGGTTACGGATATGTATGGCGGCACGCAGACAGCAAATAGCGGCTGTATTGCCACGATTACAAATATGTCTGGCGGTATGCAGACGATATGTTCTGGTGGCACTGGTACGGTCGAAACTATGGAAAGTGGCACGCAGGCAGTATCTGCTGACGGCAGTGGCACGATAAGCGTGTTAAACGGCGGTACGCAAACAGTAAGCGGCACTGCTACCGTCAGCACTATGAACGGTGGCACGCAGGAGGTAGCTTCTGGCGGTACAAGCAAGGTTGAGAGCCTGCAAGGCGGAAGAGTCATCGAAAACAGCGGTGCAAATATCAGTGTTACAAGCGCAACAGGTGGCACATGGCAGATAAACAGCGGCGTAAGCAAGACTGGCGAGATAAGCGGCTATACGCTGGATGTGCAGAACGGAGCAACCGTTAGTGGCGTCACAGTGTCATCCGATGGAAAGATTGTCGAAAACGGCGGAACAATAACAAATCTCACGATGCACGGCGGCACATGGCAGCTGAACAGCGGCATAAGCAAGACTGGCGAGACAATAAGTGGCTATACGATGAATGTAATGAGCGGAGCAACCGCCAATAGCGGCACAGTAACCGAAAATGGGCAAATCGTAGTGGACGGTGGCAAAACAAGCGGCACAAAGATTGAAAATGGCACGGAAACCATATTGTCCGGCGGCATATCAGAGAACGCCGAAATAACCTCAGGCGGCACACAGATTGTGCAGGACGGCGGCATGGCAAGCGGCACGCAGATTGCAGGCGGCAGCCTGACCGTGAACGATGGCGGCATGGCAAGAGAAACCACGCTTGACAGCGGCAACATGGACATACAAAGCGGCGGCAGTGCAATAAAGACTAGCGTAAACGGCGGAGAGCTTTTTGTATCTGCTAGTGGCGCAGCCGAGGAAACGATACTGCACGGCGGCACAATATCTGTCGATGACAATGCCTATGTCCAGATAGACGAAGCAACGGCAGGCTATCTGCGTCTCCTCTATACCGGCGATGCCATGGCGAAATTCGGCAACAGCGCTGTCAACAATCACAGCTATGCCATTGACCGTCTCTTTGCCACCGGCGATAAGGTAGTCCTCGGCCATGGCAATGACAGCGGCTACAGCATAAACAACGCCTTAACCATCGGCACAATGGAGGGCTATGCCGATTTCATCATCAACACCGACCTTGCCAATAACCAGAGCGACAAGATAAACATCGGAACCACGACCGGCACAGCAGGGGCGAACGGCGTTATCGTCAACTATGACCCGTCGGTGGAGACTATGGCGGGCAGTGACATCCCCAGCAGCAGCCCGACCGGTACCATCTTTGCCACAACCGACAGCACGGCAAAATTTGAAGGCAAGGAGGGCTGGATAGATGTCGGCGGCAATACCTATGAGTACACCCCGGAGGTAATCGGCACGCCAAACGGCAGCCGGATAGACTGGTCGATAACGAATCTTCATTTTGGTCCGCTTGGGCCAAGCCAGCTGCTGAAGAACAATGTCGGCAACCGGGCGTATATGCTTGGCCGCTGGCGTGACAGCAACGCCGATATATTGAAACGCCTGAACGATGTAAGACGGGGCGGGGAAAACGGCATCTGGTTCGCAATGACCAGAGGAAGCCAAAAGGCACAGAACGGAATCTATAACGTCAATGGCACCTGCACAACGCTCAACCTCGGCTTTGACCGTGCAACAAAGAACGGCTGGACTGTTGGTGGAGCGATAAGCCACTCGACAGGAAGCGAAGGCTACGAAAAAGGCAGTGGCGAGAGCAATCTCACGACACTCAGTGCCTATGCAATGTGGCAGTCAACGGGCGGCAAGTTCGCCGAATTCACCGCCCGCATCGGAAAGCTCAGAAGTGACATCTGCAGCACCGGCAACAGCGGCACCATAAAGGCAAACGACATAGCAAGCTTCGGGCAGAGCCTGAGTGCCGGCTATGGAATACGCATGACCCGCAAAAACGGCTGGGTATTTGAGCCGAAGGCAGAACTTACTTGGGCACACCTGAACAGTGCCAGATACCGTACCAGTGAAGGAACCGATACTTGGGCAAATGGAGCAAACTCGGTAATGGCAAGCCTTGGGATGCACATCGGAAAATTTGTCGGCGACAAGGGCTATGCCTACCTCGACACGAAGCTGGTTCATGACTTTGCAGGAAGCGTTGGCATCGATATGTACAACCGTGGCTGGGCGAGCCTTTCGGACAACATAAGCGGCACATGGCTCGATACGCAGCTTGGTTACACCTGCAAGGCAGGAGCATGGGATATCTTTGCCGAGGCAGGGCTTCGAGCCGGCGGCAGTGCAATAACGAGAAACTGGCAGTACAGGATTGGCGCAAACTTCAGCTTCTAAGCAAGTCCGCAAGCCGAAAGATGCGAAAATATAGTTCATAGCAACAAAAGACGAAATGCCTGATGGCATTTCGTCTTTTTGTTCACAGCTTGTCCTATTGCATCTTGAAAAAAAATAGCTTGCCGCCCTCGCCAATTTTTACGCCAACCGTCACTTCCACCTTTTCCAGCTGCGCTGCCATCAGCTTTTACTCATCGGAAGCTTCCATAGATTCCGCATGACATGTGACAGTTTTCTTATGCCCAAATATGCATGCAAATCGCAAGAACAAATTGTGCCGCGCCATATTGATTTGTCTATATATCTACGCTATACTTACCTCATATTTGGGGTAATACGCAAAAATGCTTTTAAAGGAAGCCTGATGATGGCAACAGAAAATGAAAAGAACAGCACGACGAAGAATGATTTGCGGCAACGGAAATCCTTAAGGCTGCAACTGATAACAGTTAAAATTTATTGAAACAATTTGACCTACATAGAAAGGACGAGAACCTTTGAAGAAAAGAGCTATCAAGGAAAAAGTCATGACAACAGTGGCAGTAATAAATGCCCTGAACATGCTGAGCCCTTACGGCATGCTTGCACTGGACACAAGCGCGCCTAGGAAATGCAACTGCACAGATAACAATCTGCATGGCACCGCCGTAAATCTTCCGGGAGAAGCAGGCGGCTATGTAAAGACGCTGCTCTGCCCGCGGACAGCCTATGCAAACTCGTCGTATATTGAAAGAGTACCTGAAGCATCAGGTGGGACCCAAGCAGTAACGGCAGGAGACGGGGACACACAAACTATCGGTACATTATGCAGCAGTGGCACGCAGGTTGTAAATTCCGGCGGTACAGGTATTGTCAGCACGATTGTACGTGAAGCTATGTTTGTATTTCTTGAGGGCATACAGGTCGTAAATTCTGGTGGCACCGGCACTGTTATCGATATGAACGGTGGCGAACAGCTAATTTCTGCTGGCGGCACCGGTACGGTTATTACTAATAACAGTGGCGATCAGCAGATATCTGGCGGTACCGGCACGGTCATTACTATGAATGGCGGTAAACAGCAGATATCTGGTGGTACCGGTACGGTCATAACTAATAACGGCGGTAATCAAGTTGTATCTGGCGGCACTGGCACGGTTATTACCATGAATGGCAGAAGGGAATCTTATGGAGAGCAATTTGTATATGGCGGTACCGGTATTGTCATTACTAATAACGGTGGATATCAGTATGTAAATGGCGGAGCCGGCACGATTAAGACTATGAACGATGGACAGCAGGTAATACAGAATAACAGAATCGGTACTGTCGAGATTATGAACGGCGGAATGCAGCATCCAATGGGAGGAACCGGTAATGTTACGGTTATGAACGGTGGAACGGAGTTTGTAGAAAGTTTCGGCAGCGCTAATATTACGACTATGAACGGCGGCGTGTTGAGAAATGCAGGCGGTATCTGTAATGTTACGACTGTGAACGGCGGTTCTTTGATTCTTAGTGGCGGCAATACAAACATTACAAACATCGCGCATTTCGTCAATGGAACGATGGGTTGTTATAGTGGTGCGGTAACCAATATCGGCGATGTATATCCCGGTGCTGTTTTATATCTTATTGGCAACATTACGAAGAACTTTACGCAGAACTCAGGTACGCAGACGATTCATTCAGGGGCAACGGTCAAGAGCTTTGAGCTTACAGGCAATGCAGCTTCAGGCGGTACGCAGCTTGTGTTGAATGGCGGTATGGCTGAGGGGACTGTTGTCAGGGAATATGGCTCGTTGATAGTAGAAGCTGGCGGCAGAACGAGCGGCACAGTGCTCGCCGGCGGCACCGAGACGATAATGTCCGGCGGTATCAGCGATGTTACGAACATGAGCGGCGGCGAGATGAATGTGTCAGCTGGCGGCACAGCGAACATCGGGTATTATGCCGGCGGTACATGGAGCGTTGAGGAGGGAGCGATAACAAATGTCAGCGAGGTAGCTCCCGGGGTATTTCTTGATGGCGGTACGCAGAACTCAGGCACGCAGAAGGTAGATAGTGGGGCAACAACCGATAATTTTGTATTTGTAAATGGCGCTGCGCAGGAGGTTTTGGCCGGTGGTACCTCGAAGAATACTACGGTTTCGGCAGAGAGTACTATCATTGAAAACAGCGGTGCGGTGATAGAAAACCTTACGATTGACGGCGGCACCTGGCAGATAAACAGCGGCGTAACGAAGGCAGATGAGGAGATTAAGACTTATACGCTCGATGTGAGGAGCGGCGCAACTGCTGAAAACATCACCGTGTCCGAATCGGGTGCTATCGCCGAAAATCCTGGCGCGACAATAACCGGTCTCACGATGAACAACGGCGGCACATGGCAGCTGAACAGCGGCGTAAGCAAGACTGGCGAGACAATAAGTGGCTATACGATGAATGTAATGAGCGGGGCAACCGCCAATAGCGGCACAGTAACCGCTAATGGGCAAATCATGGTGAACGGTGGCAAAACAAGCGGCACAAAGATTGAAAACGGCACGGAAACCATATTGTCCGGCGGCATATCAGAGAACGCCGAAATAACCTCAGGCGGCACACAGATTGTGCAGGACGGCGGCATGGCAAGCGGCACGCAGATTGCAGGCGGCAGCCTGACCGTGAACGATGGCGGCATGGCAAGAGAAACCACGCTTGACAGCGGCAACATGGACATACAAAGCGGCGGCAGTGCAATAAAGACTAGCGTAAACGGCGGAGAGCTTTTTGTATCTGCTAGTGGCGCAGCCGAGGAAACGATACTGCACGGCGGCACAATATCTGTCGATGACAATGCCTATGTCCAGATAGACGAAGCAACGGCAGGCTATCTGCGTCTCCTCTATACCGGCGATGCCATGGCGAAATTCGGCAACAGCGCTGTCAACAATCACAGCTATGCCATTGACCGTCTCTTTGCCACCGGCGATAAGGTAGTCCTCGGCCATGGCAATGACAGCGGCTACAGCATAAACAACGCCTTAACCATCGGCACAATGGAGGGCTATGCCGATTTCATCATCAACACCGACCTTGCCAATAACCAGAGCGACAAGATAAACATCGGAACCACGACCGGCACAGCAGGGGCGAACGGCGTTATCGTCAACTATGACCCGTCGGTGGAGACTATGGCGGGCAGTGACATCCCCAGCAGCAGCCCGACCGGTACCATCTTTGCCACAACCGACAGCACGGCAAAATTTGAAGGCAAGGAGGGCTGGATAGATGTCGGCGGCAATACCTATGAGTACACCCCGGAGGTAATCGGCACGCCAAACGGCAGCCGGATAGACTGGTCGATAACGAATCTTCATTTTGGTCCGCTTGGGCCAAGCCAGCTGCTGAAGAACAATGTCGGCAACCGGGCGTATATGCTTGGCCGCTGGCGTGACAGCAACGCCGATATATTGAAACGCCTGAACGATGTAAGACGGGGCGGGGAAAACGGCATCTGGTTCGCAATGACCAGAGGAAGCCAAAAGGCACAGAACGGAATCTATAACGTCAATGGCACCTGCACAACGCTCAACCTCGGCTTTGACCGTGCAACAAAGAACGGCTGGACTGTTGGTGGAGCGATAAGCCACTCGACAGGAAGCGAAGGCTACGAAAAAGGCAGTGGCGAGAGCAATCTCACGACACTCAGTGCCTATGCAATGTGGCAGTCAACGGGCGGCAAGTTCGCCGAATTCACCGCCCGCATCGGAAAGCTCAGAAGTGACATCTGCAGCACCGGCAACAGCGGCACCATAAAGGCAAACGACATAGCAAGCTTCGGGCAGAGCCTGAGTGCCGGCTATGGAATACGCATGACCCGCAAAAACGGCTGGGTATTTGAGCCGAAGGCAGAACTTACTTGGGCACACCTGAACAGTGCCAGATACCGTACCAGTGAAGGAACCGATACTTGGGCAAATGGAGCAAACTCGGTAATGGCAAGCCTTGGGATGCACATCGGAAAATTTGTCGGCGACAAGGGCTATGCCTACCTCGACACGAAGCTGGTTCATGACTTTGCAGGAAGCGTTGGCATCGATATGTACAACCGTGGCTGGGCGAGCCTTTCGGACAACATAAGCGGCACATGGCTCGATACGCAGCTTGGTTACACCTGCAAGGCAGGAGCATGGGATATCTTTGCCGAGGCAGGGCTTCGAGCCGGCGGCAGTGCAATAACGAGAAACTGGCAGTACAGGATTGGCGCAAACTTCAGCTTCTAAGCAAGTCCGCAAGCCGAAAGATGCGAAAATATAGTTCATAGCAACAAAAGACGAAATGCCTGATGGCATTTCGTCTTTTTGTTGCTGAAAATATATGTTTTTCGTATGCGTTCAAGGTCACGGCTGCTTTTCGATTTCCTCCATATCCTTCACCGTGATGTTCCGTTCAGCCGGAACACAAAGGAGGTTGAAAGAAACGATTTCCATAATCTGATGCCGACCATTGACCTCTTGTTTTATGAGAAAGATATTCTCAGGGTTACGGAAATAATTGTCCGGGTTGAAAAGGGGCGGAGTATGACGATAGATACGGTAGCCTTGCTCAAAAATAAAATCATGCAAATCCTTTTTTCTTGCATCTTCAAGGTCTTCATTTTCTTCAAGGTACAGGAAAGGCCTGCAACGTGCGATGGTAGCGACAGCTCCCTTCAGGACTTCAAGCTCCATTCCTTCCACATCTGCTTTCAGAAGATTTAATCTGTCAAATCCCAAGGAATCGAGCGTGACCAGCTCGGTTGTTTCGCCATGGGAATCTTTCAGCAGCGACAGACCGCCCCAATTATTTACCTTCGAGGTATCAAGCACAGGAACCTTGACCGTGCCCATTTTTTCCCCAACGGCCTGATTGCGGCAACATACATTGGTCAGGCTGTTGATAGCGATGTTTCCTGCCAAAATCTGAAATACCAGCCTTTGCGGCTCAAAGGCATATACCTTGCCGCCGGGGCCGGCAAGCTGAGCCAGATGGACGGTATGCGCGCCAATGTTAGCGCCAACTTCAGCAACGATGTCGCCGGGATTTACAAGCTGCTCAAAAAGGACTGCTTCGCCCTGAGAAAATTCGCCATACAGCTTCAGCGATTTTCCGATATACTGATCTAATTGGTTGTAGATTATTTTCCCATAGCGGAATTCATGGCAAATATTTATCGGTTGCATTGTTTAATCACCTACTTTTTAAGGTCTCGCTCCCTCCAATCCGGCAACAGAAAGGCGGCTTTGCAGGAGATTGGCACCAACTTTTTCATCTCCATGATGGCAAGGTGTTCAGCTACTGCATCCGCAAATGCCTAAACGGCAGATAGCAAGCAGCATTGCAGCTTGTCCTATTGCATCTTGGAAAGGTTGCGGAATTTTGTGTATTCCTTTTGGAAGAACAGCTGTATCTCTCCCACAGGGCCATTTCGGTGCTTTGCAATCAGGATATCCGTGATATTTTGGTTTGCCGTGTCCTTGTCGTAGTAGTCCTCGCGATAAAGGAACATGACGATATCTGCATCCTGCTCCAAGGAGCCGGACTCTCGCAAGTCAGAAAGCATGGGCTTTTTGACTTGGCGGGATTCCACGCCGCGGGAAAGCTGGGAAAGTGCCACGACAGGCACGTTCAGTTCCCTTGCCAGTGCCTTTAGGGAACGTGAGATTTCCGAGATTTCCTGCTGCCTGTTATCCCCGTTCTTTCCTGCCCGTCCCTGCATCAGCTGCAGATAGTCAATGAGCACGAGATCCAGCCCATGCTCCGCCTTGAGCCTTCGTGCCTTGGAGCGCAGGTCCATGACAGTAATGCCGGGGGTATCGTCAATATAGATGCTTGCCTTCGTCAGCCTGTCTGCAGTGGCAATCAGCTTGCCCCATTCCTCGTCCTCCAGCTGTCCCGTGCGAAGCCTCTGCGAATCAATCTGCCCCTCGGAGCACAGCATTCTCTGCACAAGCTGTTCCTTGGACATTTCCAAGGAAAAAAAGGCAACAGATTTCCCATGCAGTGCCGCATGTGCGGCAATGTTCAGCGTGAAAGCGGTCTTTCCCATCGAAGGACGTGCCGCCACCAGCACAAGGTCAGATGCCTGCAATCCCGAAGTAACCGCATCCAAGTCCTTAAAGCCAGTGGACAAGCCCGTAAGGCCGCCCTTGGACTCGTAGAGTGTCTCCACTCGCTCAATCGTGTTGAGCAGGATTTCCCGAATGGGCGTAAACACGCCGCCCGACTGCGAAGCAGCCACAGCCAAAATTTTCTTTTCGGCATCGTCCATGATGTTTTCCACATCGTCCGAATCCTCGTATGCCTTGCCTGCAATCTGCGTTGCCGCATCAATCAAGCGGCGAAGCTCCGCCTTTTCCTTGACAATCCTTGCATGATACATGACATTGGCGGCCGTTGCCACAGAATTGGAAAGCATCGTGACAAAGGAAATGCCGCCTACCTTTTCCAGCAAATCCCGCTTGCGAAGCTCCTCTGTCACCGTCACGATGTCAATCGCCTCTCCCTCACTGAAAAGGTCGTTCATCACGGCAAACACCTGCTTATGGATTTCCCGATAAAAATCCTCCGCCCGCAAAAGCTCCTGCACCTCTGCCATAGCTTCCTTCTTGATGAGAATTGCCCCAAGGACAGCCTGCTCCGCTTCGATATTCTGAGGCAGCTTGCGTTCCATATCCCCTGCCATTAGTCCTCACCACATTTCTCTTCATCAACAAAGAGACAGGAAAACGCTTCCTCTGCCGTTTCCACAGCATGAATATCAAGCCCAAGATGCCCCTCGGGGATATCCTTGCTGTTCTCCTTGGGAATCACCAGCGTCCGAATGCCTGCCTGCTTTGCGCCATACGCCTTTTCAAACACGCCGCCAACAGGCCGCACTCTCCCTTGCAGGGAAATCTCGCCCGTCACGGCAACGTCCTGACGGATCCGCCTGCCTGTCACGGCACTCACGATGACCGACAGGATTGCCGTCCCTGCGCTCGGTCCATCAATATTTCCGCCGCCAATCACGTTAATGTGAATGTCATAGTCAGAAATATCCTCTCCCGTCAATGCCCGCATGACAGAAGCCGCATTGAACACGGAATCCTTTGCCATGCTGCCCGCCGTCTCATTGAAGCGTACCGTTCCCTTTCCTTTTTCGTGAGCTGGGAAAGCCACGGCCTCAATCTCAATGACCGAGCCGAGAAAGCCTGCCACGCCGAGGCCAAAGACATGTCCCTTGCGTGCCTCATCCGAAGCCTTCTTCGTTACATACTGGTACAGGCGACTGACCTGCGCCACCTCATAGATTTCCGCTTTCCCTACCGTGATGGACAGGGACGAAAAATCCTTGATTTTGCCGTTCTCGTCCACCTCCAAGGAATCCAGCGTTTCCTTTCCAATCTGCTTTTCCAAGGACATGCTGTAAGCGTCTGCCAGAATATTGATTGCCTTGCGTCCCTCAATCGTGTACTCGCTGATAAGCTCCGCAACGCCATCCTCTAGGACAGCCCCCAGTTTCTTTGCCGAATTCCTCACAATATCCTGAATATGCTTCGGTGTCAGAGGCTCAAAATAGATTTCTGCGCAACGGGAACGGAGTGCTGGGTTGATATGGGACGAATCCCTTGTCGTTGCCCCTATCAGCACAAAATCAGCAGGCGCTCCTTCCTCAAAAAGCTTGCGGATATAAGGAGGCACCTTCTCATCGGTCGGATCGTAATATGCCGACTCAAAATGCGCCATCTTGTCCTCCAAGACCTTCAGCAGCTTGTTTTGCAGCATTTCATCCATCTCACCAATCTCATCAATGAAAAGGATTCCCCCATGCGCCTCTGTCACAAGCCCCGGCTTCGGCTCTGGAACACCGATATCTGCCAGCATCTTTTGCGCTCCTTGGTAAATAGGATCATGCACGGAACCCAACAGCGGATTTGTCATGTCGCGCGGATCCCACCGCAGCGTTGTCCCATCCGTTTCCACAAAGGGAGCTTCCTTCCCAAACGGCGAATATGCCTTCTCCCTTGCCGCTTCCAAGACAAGCCGTGCCGCCGTCGTCTTGCCAACGCCCGGAGGCCCGTAGAGAATCAAGTGCTGCGGGTATGGCGAGCTTAGTTTTGCCATCAAAGATTTCACAGCCCTCTCCTGCCCCACAATCTCGCCGAGCGACTGCGGACGCAAAAGCTCCATCACGGACTGCGTGAGACTGATTTTTTCCAGTGCTTCCAGTTCCTCCCGCTTCTTTGCGTCATGCGGGGACTCCGCATTCGGCTTTTCCTCCTTGAGTACCTGCAGACGAATGTCTTTCACATAGTCCTCATGATCCTGTTCCAGCTTTTCGTTGATCTTCTTCTCTATCTTGTCCTCCACGCTCCTGCGCGCAAGGATATCCGCCACACGCTCAGACAGCTGGGAAAGGATCCCCGGTATTTCCTTATCGGTCGGCACATGCCCAAGGGCAGGATTTTCCTCCAAAATGCGGCAAAGCGCCAGCACCCGTTCTCCTCGAACAGGGGAACGCATCAGCTTCAATGCGTCCATCTTGCCTGCCAGAATAACCAGCTTGTCTGCTCCCATGGCATCCACCAGCACCGAATAAAATGCCGCCAGCTCCCTGTCCAGATCGTCCATGGGAACAGGCTCTTTCGGCATATCCTGTGCCTTCTTGTCTCCATGCAAGCGATTCCATAAATTGGTAAAAAACCACATAACCATCTTCCTCATCATCAAAACAGCAAAGCCTTCCCAGCATACGAAGGGAAGGCTCTTTCTCTTGCACCCCTTGCGGCTTATTTTGCCACTACATTCACCTTGATTTTGCTCGTAATTTCCGGATGTACCTTGATGACGGCCTCATACATGCCAGCACCTACGACATCCCCCTGTATCGAAATTTTCTTCTTGTCCACCTCAATACCCTGCTTCTTGAGAGCTTCCGCAACGTCCTTGCCCGTGACTGAGCCAAAGAGCTTGCCGCCCTCGCCAATTTTCACGCCAACCGTCACTTCCACCTTTTCCAGCTGCGCTGCCATCAGCTTTGCCTCATCGGAAGCCTGCTGCTTCTTGCGTTCTCTGGAGCCCTGCTGCGCCTTCGCAACATTCAGGTTCTCGGCATTTGCCAAAACTGCTGCCTTGCGCGGAAGGAGGAAATTGCGTCCGTAACCTTCGGAAACCTCCACGATATCTCCCTTATTCCCTAACTTTTTAATGTCCTGCTGCAATATCACTTTCATCTTGATCCGTCTCCTCTATATAGTTTTTGCAAAGCTCTATCGCCTTTTCCTTGATTTCCTTCAAATTCCCATTCTTGATTTGCGCGCCTGCCACGTTCTGATGGCCGCCGCCACCAAATTTTTCCATAATGACCTGCACGTTGAGGCCTCCGGAAGATCTTGCGCTGATTGCCACGACATCCTCCTTCAGCTGGAACACCACGATGCTCATTCGCACGTTCTCCACCCGCAGCAGGGAATCTGCCGCCTGCGCCGCAATAATCTGCCCGTTGGGCTGAACCTTTGCGCACTCCGCTACGATAAGACCACCCTCGAAATACTGCGCATTCGCCTTTGCCTGCGCAAGAGCGACCGTCGTGTCGTAATCCGTGCGAAAAAGCCTATGCACCATCACAGGATCTGCACCGCTGCGCCTGAGATATGCCGCCGCATCAAAGGTGCGTACTCCCGTCTGCACGGCAAAATTCTTCGTATCAACCACGATTCCGGAATAAAGAGCCGTTGCCTCTACCTTGGAAAGCATCAGGCTTTCGCTGAAATACATGAGAAGCTCCGTGACCAGCTCACTTGTTGAGCTGCTCGCCGTTTCAAGGTACACAAGGTGCGTGTTCTTGATAAAATCCTCGCTTCTCCTGTGATGATCGATAACGATGACCTTGGAAATGCGATCCAAAAGAGATGGTGCTGCCGTCAAGTGCGGGATATGCGTATCTACCACAAAAAGCAGCGGTTCCAAAGAAATAATCGTAGACATATCATCTACATGAAGGAAAATATCCTCGTACTCCTCAAATTCCTTCAAGAAATCTACCAGCTTATCGATTCCCTCATTCATATCGCTCAACACGATATGAACAGTCTTTCCCAAATGCTGTGCCATTTTGGCAACACCCATGGCAGCACCGAAGCAATCAAAGTCTTCATTATGGTGTCCCATGATATAGATATCATCGGAAGCTTCTATGGCCTCCCGTATGACATGAGCCACAACCCTGACCCGAACACGGGTATGCTTTTCCACCGCCTTGGTACGTCCGCCAAAAAAGGAAGCCTTGCCTCCAATCAGCACGGTTGCCTGATCGCCGCCACGCCCAAGCGCAAGGTCAAGCCCTGCCTGTGCCTGCCTGCCAAGCTCCTCCATGGACTGCGTATCCGCAACAGCGATTCCCATGGAAAGCGTCACGGGGAGCCGGCGGTTCATGCTCTGTATCTGATGCATCTTGTCAAGGATATCAAAACGATCCGCAATCGCCTTGTCCAAAGCATGACGCTCCAGTACCGCAACATAAAGATCCTGCGCTACCTTGCGCATAAATCCGCCCAAGGACTTCATCCATTCATCAAGCTCACGGCGCACCATCAGCAAAAGATTGGATTGCTCCGACTCATTCAGCCCTTGCATGACCTCATCATAATTATCCACCTGAATATAGGCAAGCACTGCACGGCTGTTC
Source organism: uncultured Selenomonadaceae bacterium (assembly GCA_937902665.1). Classification (GTDB taxonomy): domain Bacteria; phylum Bacillota; class Negativicutes; order Selenomonadales; family Selenomonadaceae; genus CALELM01. The sequence continues at coordinate 7,662 of CALELM010000008.1, read as the reverse complement.
AAGTATTCATTACGCAAATGCTCGTATCCAGAGGCATCCTGAACATAAAAAGCCATCAGTTGCGGCTGATGCACCGCTATCCGAATCGGGCAATACCGAACCGAATAATACCGATCCCCATCCGCATAAACCAGATCCCCCTCCCGTCCCCAAAGAGACGGAATGGAAATATTTGGCCAAAACTCCCTGATATCTACGCCCTGCTCCGGCTTACGTCCCAGACATTCCTCCAAATGGCTGTTAAACCATTGGAGCTTTCCCTCTTCATCAAGAACAAAAATCGCCTGCGGCAGATTTTCCACTGCATAATTCATCATCTCATTGACATTGCTGACTATATTCTTGCAATACCGTTCAAACCGTTTCTCTCGATCCTTGCAGCGTTCCTTCGCGAAAAGCACCAAACAGCACCAAACCAAAAAAGAGATTGCAGCAATATAATAACTGTAACACAACAAAATCCCTATCAATGCCAACATAACGACCAACTGAATCGACAGGTCGATCCATGCAGACAAATTCCGTGGCATGAGCCTCACCCCATTTCCTAGAAACCAACGCTTTTCCTGCGCTTCCTACACAATTCAACAAAGCATTTCAAAAATCCTTCTTTAAACTTTTTTTGAAAACTTTTTTCGGTAATCAATGACCATATCAAAAAATCCAGTAAAGGCCACGATCTGTGCCAGCAAGCCATTGGTAATGAGAAAAAATATGATCACTGCCTGAAGAATCCTAGAAACTCGATGCCGCTCAGCAAAGAATACCAAAAGAGAGATTCCCTGCACGAGACCTGCCAGAAGCGCCAGCATGTTCGCATTATATGCTACTCGCAAAAGAACATCGATCTCCCTCGTTCCGCCCCAGTAAGTTCCAACGAGAGCGAACCCCATCAGGTACGCAAAGCCGACCGGCAAACGCCACTCGGAAAAGGGAGGAAGCTTTGGAAAAGCCATGCCAAGCCGCCTCATCACGCACCCTGCCAAATAATAGTTGATCAAGGTGTCCACAACTCCCATAAGTCCAATGACCAAGGGAATCAGCATCTGTACCATGTCCAGTGACTGCGACATCTGCTCCTTTGCCTTGGAAAGCTCCCCCTCATTCATGCCCACTGCCTCGTATGCCGAAAAGGTCGCTTCAAAAGACTCCCTCAAGCCATCCATCTGCAATTCCATTGGATTCACAGAGGTGATTGCAAACACTAAGCCAAGACTGAGGAGCTTTGCCAAAACAGATGCCAGCATGGACATCGCCAGTACCCTCGGCCCAGACCAGCCCTTGCGAAATCCATATCCCAGCATGATGCCGGTAGGCCCAAAGGATACGACCATGCGAAGCGCAATCACCGGCTCAATCACAAGTGCCATAACGACACCGGAGACCAAGAGTGCCATAACTGCCCAGCGAAGCCCATGACGCACCGTCAGCAAAACAATGGGGATTGCCCAAAAAAGTGCTGCCAAAATCCCGATAATCGGAAGATAGGTCGCCATCATAGCCAAAAGAACCGTCATAGCAGTCAGCAGCCCGCTTTCCGTAAGCGGTGTTATTTTATAATGTTCCAATTTCATTCCCTCACAAAACCATAAAAAGACTCGACTGACATACTATTATAGCAGAACAATGCCCCGCTGTCTTTTTTTTTGCAAAACTGCCGCAAATACGACTGCTTCAAAGACAGCTTATCACAGAAAACCTCCCGTTTGCGTTCTTGCACTAACGTGCAGAAACTGAGCGCAAGCCCTATCCAAGTGCCGTGTCCAGTGCCATCATCAAAGTAAATCCAAAGGCAAAAGAAACAACGCCGACATTGGAATGCTCTCCCTCCGACATCTCAGGGATCAGCTCCTCCACCACGACATAGAGCATAGCTCCTGCCGCAAAAGAAAGGAAATACGGAAGCCACGGCACGACAAGCCCCGCTGCCAAAATCGCCAGACCTCCAAAAAGTGGCTCCACTGCTCCCGAAAGAACACCTGCCAAGGCCGCCCTCCCTTTCCCCATAAATTCCCGAAGCGGCATGGACACGATTGCCCCCTCCGGAAAATTCTGCACGGCAATGCCAACGGAAAGCGCCAATGCGCCGCTGAAGCTGATTTGTGCCGAACTCTCCAGCCAGCCAGCCAAAACCACGCCCATAGCCAGCCCCTCCGGAATATTATGAAGCGTAACCGCCAGCACCATCATGACAGACTTAGGAAGCCTCACATGAGGTCCCTCTGCCTCCTCCGTATGCAAATGCAAATGAGGAATCACGGTATCCAGCAACAGCAGGAAAAGCGTTCCCAACCAAAAACCGACAGCCGCTGGCAGGAAAGCAAGCTTTCCCAACTCCTCATTCTGCACCATCGCAGGAATCAGCAAGCTCCAAACCGAAGCCGCCACCATGACACCTGCCGCAAACCCAGTCAGTCCCTTTTGCAGTTGCGGCGAAATTTCACTTTTTAAAAAGAACACGCACACCGCTCCCAATGCCGTTCCAATAAATGGAATTAAAAGTGCAATAAAAACCTCTGTAAAAACCATACCTATTCCCTCCCTCCTATTTGTATTTCAATAAATATAATTTGAATTATCATGTTTCCCACGGCTCTATTTTGCTTAATCTCCCCTTTTTAGGGCAATCAGTGCAAAGTAAGCCGCATACCACACCCCAAGCAAGGCATTCATTACACAATATAATTGATGATATAAAGATTGCCGACAAGTCCTATTCCCTTGTCGGCAATCTTACATCAAGGAAGCATGAATTCGATGCAAATCATCTCTGTCAATGTTTCTTTCATCATTTATTAAATACTGTCAAATCCAAGGAATCCAATCCCTCCAAGAACTGCTTTGCCTGCTTTGCCATTCGCTGCACTCCGCCAGCCTTGCGGCTTTCTATGTTCATCGGCATATTGGGATCGTGCAGGGACATGCGGAGAAGTACCCAGCCGTCCTCGAAAACAAGCCGAACTCCCTCATAAGATGGCTTTGCAGCTTGAATCCCAGCCTTTGCGGCACGTTCCTCAAAGGTCTTTAATACATTCTGCCCGTAGCTCTTGAAATCTTCCTCGCCCCTGATCTTGATACGATATTCCTTTGCCTCGACAGGATACTCCAGCTTTGCAATCAAATCGCCAAGTGCCTTGCCCTCTTCCTTTGCTTTTTTCGCCGCAACCAAGAGCTTCACGGCAAGATAGGCACCATCATCAAGATAATAGTTCTCAGAAAGAGCGCCATGCCCGGAGGTTTCTATCGCAAGAGGGGAAACCACGCCTGCCTTGTTCTGGCGGATACATTCATCAATTACATTCTTGTAGCCACGCATATAGCGGAGATGCTTCAAGGAAAGCTCCTTCTCCAAGAAAACCGTAAGCTCATCTGATGTTACGGAATCCGTAACGATCGTGCTTCCCGGATACTTCGGTGCAAGAATGGCAGCCATCAGCGCAATCAGGGCATTGCGGCTGATTTCCTCCCCATTTGCCAGCACGGCACTCATGCGGTCAACGTCCGTATCAAAAATAAGCCCAAGATCTGCCTTGCTGTCAGACACTGCCTGACGAATCGCCGCCATTGCCTGCTTGTTCTCAGGATTTGGAATATGGTTCGGGAACCTGCCATCCGGCTCAAGGAACACACTGCCGGACGTATCCGCACCCAAAGGCTCAAGAACCTTCATGGCAAAGAATCCGCCTGCACCATTTCCTGCATCTACAACAATATGCATTCCCTCCAAAGGCCGCTCCGCCCCGCCAAGCTCGCCACGGATCTTTTCACAGAGATGCCTTGCATAAAGCTCAATCAAATCAAATTTCTTCACTGCGGAAACATCTGCCTTGTCCTCCGGCAAGCGGACAGCATTCTTCAAAATCTCCGTCACTTCCCCATGTTCCACGCCGCCATCTGCCGTGAAGAACTTCAACCCATTGCGATTGTAGGGAAGATGGCTCGCCGTAATCATGATAGAGCCGTCTGCCTTGGTTTCCTCAAACATAATAGACATAAACATGGCAGGTGTCGATGCCATGCCGCAATCCAAGGCATCGACTCTCGCCGCCGTCAACGCTTCAAGAACAGCCTTCTTGAGCTTTCCTGCCGAAACTCTGGAATCATGACCAACTGCGATTCGCAGCTCCGAACGCTTCTTGCCAAGCTTGTGCGCCAAAAATTCCACAAACCCGCCAGTAATGCGGTTTGCCACCTCCACCGTAAGATTGACCGGCTCATCTGCCATGCCCTCTACTGCCACACCTCGAACATCGCTGCCATTTTGCAGTTTCATAATTGCTTTCTCTGTTGCAATAGCCATATAGATACCCCCTTGATTTTCTTTCACTTTCTATATCATATCACAAAATGGATTCCCTTGGTAAATTTTGTGAAGATTCTCCCAATCTCCGCAAAAAAGAAAGCCCCGGCAAAAAACCGAGGCTCGCCTTCAAGATACTTCCTTACTCGCCGAAGAACTCGTTCTCTGCGGCAATGCAAAGCATGTGATACACGGGGAGATGGTATTCCTGTATGCGGTAAGTCTCGCTTTCCGGAACGCAAATGCAGATATCCGCCATTCCCTTGAGCTTGCCGCCAGAAGCTCCCGTAAGCGCAATGCTTTTCATACGTTTGACCTTTGCCATCTGCACGGCATAAATAACATTCGTGGAATTCCCCGATGTACTGATAGCCAAAAGCACATCCCCCTTGTCTCCCATGCCCAAAAGCTGTTGGGCAAAGGAGAGATCCGGTGCTTGATCGTTAGCAAATGCCGTATTGAGCGCCACTTGGTTGACCATGGAAAGCGCAGGAAGCGCCCCTTGCAGATTTTCCACAAAATAATCCGCATAATCGGGACAGACCTCCCTCATGCGCTCCTGCATCCCTGCGTCCAACCTGCGCGGCAAAAGAAATCCCTTCATCAATTCGCCAACAACATGCTCTGCATCCGAAGCGCTTCCGCCATTGCCGCAGGCAATCAGCTTGCATCCCTCCCGATAGCTCTCGCAAATCGTCTCCACGGCTGCCAAAAGATCCTCCCTGCAAACAGACAGCGCAGGATACCTTGCTATCAATTCGTCTGCCTTTTGAATGGTCGTTTCCTTTACCATATCACACATTCCCTTCTATCATCACTGTTAATTAAAACGCACAAACGGATAAACTCCTCAAAATCTGTGTAACGCCTTGAATCAGAGTACACATTTTCAACATAGCACAATTCTGAAAAATTTGCTATACTTCTTTTGTTGCTCCCTCCATTCTGGCAACAGGAAGGAGGTGTTCCATATTGGAGATATTATCTAACTTTCTAATCTCCGTGACGGCAAGTGTAATTGGCTACTACATTTGCAAATGGCTAAACGGCAGACAGTGAGCAACTAGCCTGGGCTTGCTCTTGCCCTAAAAGAGAATACCCCCCGAAGATTGGCTACATCTTCGGGGGGTCGCTGTTCCATATGGAATTATCCAACTTTCTAGCTTGCTTTGAGTATATCACGCTATTACGGCTATTTCAAGCCTCTCAGCAAATTAAAGGCAAGCCTTATCTTAGCGATTGCGATAGCGATCCGCCATAGATTTTGCATCATAGTCGCCCGTCGGCGGCTGAATATCAAGGATATCTCCATGAGAAACAGAAGGACTTTGAGGCGTTACATTCCTCATTCCGCTCTCCTGAACATTCGATCCCTTATGACGGAACCTGTTCCAAAGCCAACGTATTGCCATAAATGCAGCACCAAAGAGAACGATATTCATGAGAAGTCCCAAAATATCTCCCATCATGCCGCCAAGCCCACCAAGCCCGAGCGCATTGGAAAGCAGGCTGCCCAGCATCATGCCTCCTGCAAAAAGCCCGATGTTGCGAAGCGTGTTGCCCCACTTGGAGCCGCTCTGCTGTGTGTTCGCTGCCTTGTTGGCAGGCGCCTTGGCATTTGCTGCCGGAGCATTCTTCTCCAAATCTGCCGCCTTCTTTGATGGCGCATAATCCTTGTTGTTTGGAGAAGCCTTCTTTTCCGCCGCATTTGACTTCGGTGCCGGCTTGGAAGCCTTCGGCGCAGAAGGCCTTATCTTTGCGCCACCCTTTGCCGCATAAGCAACAGAAAATGCCCCATCCAGCACAATAGGGGAATATGCCGCCGTAACTGCACCAACCATCAATACTGCTAAAATCTTCTTGAATTTCATCTCTTTTCCTCCATAAAAAACAATCCTAAAAAACATTCCTCGTCATTCTTCCGTGTATGCCTTTACATCGTCCGGGAATGCATAAATCTCTCCCACCGTATCAAGCTCACCGGACAGGTAGCGGTCAATATCGTCCACGTCAATGTAAAGCTTGCAGTTGATATCAAGATATCCCTGCTCCCTTGCCTGACTGAGATCACGGATTGCCATCAGCTTTTCCCGAAGCTTCAGAAGCTCCGTCCTCGTTGCATGGATATCCAGCTTGATCTGCGGTGTCCCGTATTCCTTCAGCACTTCCTGCATTGTCATTCTCTGCGACATATCGATTCCTCCTTAACACTCATGAAACCCATTTTCTTTCCATTCCGGATGCGCTTCTCTTTTCATGCAGTCCAACACTTGCTGCAATTCCCGCTTTCTCCTGAGATGCGTCTCATACTCCAAATCATTGGAATCTATGCGCATTCTTCTGGAAAGCTCATCAATACGCCGCTGCAACCGCTCCATTACTTCCAAAGAGACCATTTCCATCCTCCTCTTTCCAAAGTATATCGGAACAGCAACCATTTCGCAAGCCACAGCAAAATTTAGCATCCTCAGCTACCATCTTACTAAAAAATAGTCAAAAAGTCAAAGTTTTTTAGACAATCGTTACACCTTGAAAAAACACCACAAACTGTGTAAACTAAAATATGATGGAAGCGAGGCGTTATTTATGATTTTGGAACAGACCATTTTAGAAGAAAGAGAATTTGCAAAAGCTGAAGGCAAGGCTGAAACCTTAAAGAATTTAGTAAAAAAAGGATTGATTTCTATTTCTGTTGCCGCAAAAGAAGCTGGCATGATAGAAGAAGCTTAATTGGAGGGAAAATGCTTATGGCATTTTCTTGAACAATGGCGTTATAAAAAACAGAGAAAAGACGGGACTATGGAAATGAATTCATGGTCCCGTCTTTTTTGCAGGAAATTTTCCATAAATTACACCACTCTTTATTTAAGTGTGGTATGAGTTAGACCGCTGTGCTATACTTTTCTTGCCACAGCCCTTACCAAGCTAATCAGGCAAGGAAGGGAGGTTGACGGCATGTCCACACTTGATTTTCTGCTTTCGCTGCTCATCAGCATCCTTGGAAGCATTCTAGGATCGCTTTTGTTGCAGTTGCTGGGGCGGTAGAAACAGCCGCCATTGTGGCAACCAGCTAGGCGAGGTCTAACCAACCAATGAAAACGCCCCCGCGGTAACCAGCCGCAGGGGCGTTTTCATTGGTTGACATTGTCCACCTTGATTTCTGTTCCTAGTATATCACGACATCACAGCTATTTCAACTATTTGAGTACCATCAGAAATTATACCGTCGTAATTCAAAAAATAACGAAGCTAAAGATATTCCTTCTTCAACAACTTTCTGTAAGTGGGGAAGCCCAATCTTAACAAACGGTGAGCAAACTTTCGCTTCGTTGAAACGCAAATTGGAGGGAAAATGCTTATGG
>CALELM010000007.1 GCA_937902665.1 uncultured Selenomonadaceae bacterium | reverse complement strand
CAAACTTTCGCTTCGTTGAAACGTGAATTGGAGGGAAAATGCTTATGGCATTTTCTTGAACAATGGCGTTATAATTTTATTTGAATACAGAATGGATGATGATGATGTATACACTCAAAAGCAATGAATTTCACGGCATTCGTCCGCAAATTGATGAGGAAGCATTTGTTGCGCCGCAGGTTTTTTTGTCGGGAGACGTTCGTGTTGGCAAATATGCAAGCCTTTGGCCCGGAGTAGTGGCGCGTGGCGATGTCAATTATATTTCCGTAGGAGAATGTTCCAACGTCCAAGACTTGACATGCCTTCATGTTGCAGATGATAATCCATGCATTATTGGTGATTATGTAACGATTGGGCATGGCGCGGTGATTCATGGCTGCGTAATTGAAGATCATGTACTGGTTGGAATGAATGCCACTGTCTTGACTGGAGCAAAAATTGGGCATGGCTCAATCATTGCAGCAGGTGCATTGGTCAAGGAAAATGATGTGATACCGCCCAATTCCCTAGTTGTTGGAGTTCCAGGAAAAGTGGTTCGTGAGCATGATCGGGTAGAAAGCATTCATGCACAGGCAATTAAGTATAAGTCAGAATGGGCTATCGAATACGGAGTTAAGCCAGATATTGGCGGTGAAGTATATCATGGTGAAAAGATTATTTGATATTGCTATCAGAGGCAGGAGGATATTGAAATGAAGCTTGTAGTAACAGTCGTGGGAAAGGATCGCGTAGGTATTATAGCAACCGTATCGCAAATTCTTGCAGAAAACAATGTAAATATCCTGAGCATCAATCAGAACATCATGGACGGTTTTTTTAATATGATTCTTATTGCAGAACTAAGTGAAAGCAAGATGAAATTGCTGGAATTGCAGAAGGTTCTCAAGGAACGCGGCGATGAGATCAATGTTCAGATCAAAGCCCAGCATGAAGATATCTTCAATGTCATGCACAGTATTTGATGTTAGGAGGATGTTCCAGTGATAACGATTGATGATATTTTGGAAACCAACCGTATGATTACGGAAAACAAGCTGGATGTCCGAACGATAACGATGGGAATTTCTCTTCGGGATTGCGCGCATCCAAACATAACTAAGTTTTGCCAAAATATTTATGATAAGATTACGGCATCAGCAGAATTTTTGGTAAAGACAGGGGAAGAAATCGAAGCTGAATATGGGATTCCTATTATTCACAAGCGCATTTCTGTTACACCAATCGCTATTGCGGCCGATGCCTGCAAGACGGATAGTTATGTTCCTGTTGCTGAGACTATGGACAAGGCAGCAAAGGAAGTTGGCGTAAATTTCATTGGCGGTTTTTCGGCACTGGTAGAAAAGGGATTTACCAATGGGGATCGTATTCTCATTGATTCGATTCCTCAGGCACTTGCAACTACGGATGTGGTTTGTTCTTCCGTCAATCTTGGTTCTACGAAGGCTGGCATCAATATGGACTGCGTTCGTGAAATGGGAGAAATTATCAAGCGGACGGCGGAATTGACTAGAGATCAGCAGGCACTTGGCTGCGGCAAGCTCGTGGTATTCTGCAATGCTCCAGGAGATAATCCGTTCATGGCAGGCGCATTTCATGGTGTCAGTGAAGCAGAGAAGGTAGTCAGTGTGGGGGTTAGCGGACCGGGTGTCGTGAAACATGCTTTGGAAGGACTGAAGGGTGCCGATTTTACTGAAATCGCAGAAACTATAAAAAAGACCGCTTTTAAGATTACGCGTGTCGGGCAACTGGTTGCGCGTGAGGCATCCAGACGCTTAGGCGTTCCGTTTGGCATCATAGACCTTTCGCTTGCGCCAACACCGGCGGTCGGCGATAGCGTTGCTCGCATCATTGAGGAGATGGGAATTTCAAATTGCGGTGCACCCGGAACTACGGCTGCCTTGGCGCTCCTCAATGATGCAGTCAAGAAAGGCGGCTTGATGGCATCCTCGCATGTTGGCGGGCTTTCTGGGGCATTTATTCCTGTGAGTGAAGATGAAGGCATGATAAATGCAATCAAGGAAGGCAGTCTCTCGATTGAGAAATTAGAAGCAATGACTTGTGTTTGTTCCGTTGGCCTTGACATGATTGCGATAGAAGGAGATGTTTCTGCAGCTACGATTTCTGGAATCATAGCAGATGAAGCGGTTATAGGGATGGTCAATAACAAGACAACGGCAGTCCGAATCATTCCTGTTCCAGGAAAGAAGGTAGGGGATGTTGTGGAGTTTGGAGGACTTTTGGGGTATTGCCCAATCGTTCCTGTCAAGCGGCAGTACAGCTCCGAGGCTTTCATAGCACGCGGCGGACGTATACCGGCCCCTATTCGGAGCCTGACAAACTAAGAAAACAGATGGCGTGGCAAATAAATTCGTGCCTAAAATGATATCAATATTTTGTATGATACTGCAGTGGTGAATGGGGGTTCATGGCTGCAGTGTTTTTTTTGAGCTGATGCAAGTTTCTTGATTCAAGGTGTTGCAATCCATTGCAAATGAAGTTTGATAATGGTATGATGAAGTTTAGATTTTTGAAATTCATAGAAGAGAAGGGTTTTGCATATGTTGGGGAAGGTTATTGTTAGACTGCTTGGGGCGTTCTTGATGATGGGACTCTTGGCAGGAAATGTTATGGCAGCTAGTAATTATGAGGAATTTCTGGACGGTTCTACGCCCCATTCAAGGGAAGGGCTTCCTTCGGCTTCCTTGGAGTTAAAGGAAACACCAGTTGTTGAAGGGGAGACGGAGGTTTATGAAAATGAACCAACGGCATCGTTGGCAGCTCCTCAAGAACAACAGGCGCAAGAGCAACAGACACAAGGGCAACAGGCACAAGAGCAACAGGCGCAAGAGCAACAGGATTTAGAAAAGAAAATTGTGATCAATTTAGCAAGCAGATTGCTGACATTGTATCAGGGTAATGAAAAGATCCGTATGTATCCCATTGGCCCAGGGACAACTTCGACTCCGACACCAACTGGATATTATAAAATCAGTTCCAAGGATCTTAATCCGACATGGACGGATCCATCCGATCCAGAGAATGTAATTCCTTCCGGCCCATCTAATCCGTTAGGCTATCGGTGGATGCTGCTGTATGGGAATTATGGTATTCATGGAACAAACAAGCCGGACAGCATTGGGCATTATGTGTCGAATGGTTGTATTCGTATGCTGGAAAGTGATGTGGAAGCACTCTTTGATCTGGTGGAGTTGGGAACCCCAGTAGAAATTACATATAATCGTATTGTCGTAGAGAAATCTCCTGACGATATGGTTGCATATTATATATATCCAGATGGATATGGCTGGCAGCCAATTTCTGTGGATCTAGTTGATCAATGGCTGAAGGGTTATGGAGTGGAATCCTTTGTAAGCTATGCAAGCATTGAGGAGAAGATTTCTGCTTCGGACGGTGAACCCACATATATTGGAAAGGTTTATCCTATTTTGGTCAATGGAAGCAGAATTTCAGGAAAAGCGGTGCTTTCTGATGCAGTGATGTATCTTCCTGTTACTGGGATTGCATCGGCTTTGCAATTAGATGTCCGATGGAATGAAGAGGAAAGCTCTTTGGAAAGTCCATATGGAAAAGTTATCGGCTACAATAAAAGGGACGTGCTTTATTTCAATGCTGATGATGTGGAGACTTTGTTCCATTTGAGTGGAGGATTGAATTCCGGGAACATGTATCAGTTGAGTACAACGAACAAAACAAATCCCTTCCTGCCCAATAAGGGAAACGGGGTTTCACCCAAGCAGGATGCGGTAGACGGAACGGGAAGAAACAAGGCAGCAACTGCGGCTTCTGCAACGGAAACGAATATGCCTCAGCCACAAAATACCCAAGGATCTGTTCAAGCAAAGTGATAGGGGGAGAAATTCTTGAAGAAGAAATTCTTGGTACTGGATGGAAGCAGCTTGATGTATCGGGCGTTTTATGCACTTCCGCTTCTTGCAGCGGCGAGCGGGGAATTCACGAATGCTGTCTTAGGCTTTTCCAATATGCTCTTGAAACTTTTGAAGGAAATGAAACCGGATTTCTTGGCTATTGCGTTTGATAAGGGGAAAAAAACTTTTCGAAATGAAATGTTTTCGGATTACAAAGGAACCCGTAAGCCGACACCGGAAGAATTAAAGGTGCAGATTCCATTACTGCGTGATTTTTCTGCGTCTTGCGGCATTGCTTTTGTAGAAAAGGAAGGCTATGAGGCTGATGATCTTATCGGAACGTTAGCTACAAAGGCTGCAAGCGATGACTGTGATGTCATGGTAGTTACTGGAGACCGAGATGCGCTTCAATTAGTAAGAAAAGGTTTGACGGTCATGCTGACCAAAAAGGGTATTTCTGAGATGAAGCTGTATGATGAAACTGCTTTTGAAGAAGAATACCAAATGCAGCCGTTGAAGCTGATTGATTTGAAGGGGCTGATGGGGGATACATCGGACAATATACCAGGAGTTCCTGGAGTTGGGCATAAAACTGCAACGAAGCTCCTGCTGGAATATGAGTCTTTGGAAAATATATTTGAGCATGTAGATGAGATAAAAGGGAAAAAGTTGCAAGAAAATCTTTCCATCAATAGGGAACAGGCATTTCTTTCCAAGAAATTAGCAACTATTCATTGCGATGTTCCGGGGGTTGATTTTCTTCCTGAAAAATTTTTGGTGCATCCAGATCAGGAAAAGTTGAGGTCTTTTTGCCATAGGTATGGGTTGAAGTCTGTTTTGAAGCATTGCGAGGAGTTTTTTTTCAGCGGGGCAGAGGATACGCTTCCTTTTGAAGGGTTTGTACCTGCTCAACAGACGATTTCTGCGCAATATAAGGAGCTTGTTTCCCAAGAGGAAATTCAAGATATTGTTGCATCGAAGCATGTGGCAATGTCTATTGAGACAGAGGGAAAGACTCCTTTTTTGCAGTTGGGACGATTATTTTTGGCAACCGAACATGGAACTTATTTCGTGGCAGGAAATTCCTCTTTGTTTGGGGAAGTGATTTCAGCCTTGCAGAAAATGGAGCAAGTATGGACTTCTGATGTGAAGCAGTTATATCATGTGGGAATCGCTTGTCCTTGCAAGTGTTTTGATATTTCTTTAGCGGCATATTTGCTTCGTCCAGAGGAGAAGGAGAGACCCCTTTCTTATCTCATGGCGGAATATCTCCCTGGTTTTGCGTTGGAGAAATTTGATGATGTGTTGCAGCGGCTGGCATGGGAAACAAAAGTTGTTTTTTATTTGGGAAACGTTTTAAAGGAAAAATTAGTTGAACAAAAGCTGGATCGCTTATATGCTGAAATAGAGCTTCCTGTGGTGGAGGTCTTGGCTTTCATGGAGCGAACGGGAATTTTTGTGAATCATGAAAGGCTGTCACTGCAGGCTAAGAAGATGCAGGAAAAGATTCTTTCTTTAGAGGAAGAAATCTTTTCTTTGACGGGAGAAAAATTCAATATTCAGTCTCCCAAGCAGTTGGGATCTGTTTTATTTGAACGATTGAATTTGCCTGTGATCAAAAAGACGAAAACAGGATATTCTACCAATGCGGAAGTATTGGAAAATCTTTATGGATTGCATCCCGTGATAGAAAAAATACTTTCTTATCGGACGTGGACAAAGCTGAAGTCTACATATCTGGATGGGTTATTTGAATTGCTGAACGAAAAAACACATCGTATCCATACAAGCTTCAATCAGACAGTAACGGCTACTGGACGGTTGAGCAGCTCTGATCCTAATTTGCAGAACATTCCCGTTCGAACGGAAGCAGGGAAAGAAATTCGTTCCTTGTTTGAGCCATCTGCTGGATATGATGGAATTCTTTCTGCCGATTACTCACAGATCGAGTTGAGGATATTGGCTCATATGTCGCAGGACAAGAACTTTATTGATGCATTTCTGCATGATGAAGATGTTCATGCATGTACGGCGGCAGAAGTTTTTGATGTACCTTTGGACGAGGTATCACCAGAGCTTCGCAGAAAGGCAAAGGCTGTTAACTTCGGTATTGTTTATGGAATCAGCGATTATGGCCTGTCAAGGGATTTGCATATTCCGAGAAATGAAGCAGCTGATTATATTGATAAGTATTTTTCGAGATATCCTGATGTTAAAACGTTCTTGGACAGTACGGTAGCATTGGCGCACAAGGATGGCTATGTGACCACGTTGTTTGGAAGAAAAAGGGAGCTTCCTGCAATAAGAAGCCGTAATTTTAACCAGCGAAGCCTTGCGGAACGTATGGCAATGAATACGCCAATACAGGGAACAGCAGCAGATATCATCAAACTGGCTATGGCAACAGTGTTTAAGAGGATGCAGGAGGCAGGCTTTAAAAGCCGTATGCTTTTGCAGGTACATGACGAGCTCGTTTTTGAAGTGGTGCAAGAAGAAATAGAGCCTTTGTCGAATCTTTTGCGTGATGCTATGGAACATATCGTAGAGCTTTCCGTTCCGTTGGTCATCGAAATCAATGTTGGAAAGGATTGGGCAGAGGCAAAGTGATAGGAGTATTGGTATGCATGTAATCGGTTTGACAGGTGGGATAGCCAGTGGAAAGAGCGTTGTAGCACAGTATTTGCATCGGCTTGGTGCAGAGATTTTGGATGCGGATGCTATTGCGTATCAGTTATCTCAGCCTGATCAGCCTATTTGGCAGGCATATGTGCAGCGTTACGGCAATGAGGTTTTGCTGCCCAATGGCGATTTGAATCGAAGAGCGGCAGCAGAAAAGGTGTTCACATCAGAAAGTGAAAAGGCGTGGCTGAATTCCATGGCACATCCTCTGATTCGCTTTGAGATGGAATCTCGGTTGGAGACGTTGAAACGGAACGGGAATGTAAATGTGTTTCTGGATGTGCCTCTTTTGTATGAGGCAGGTTGGGAGTCCATGGTGGAAGCTGTATGGGTCGTATATGTATCTGCGGATATACAAAAGGCGCGTTTGATGAAAAGAAATGCTTTTTCCAGTCAGGAAGCTGAGCGAAGAATCAAGGCACAGATGCCTATAGAGGAAAAAAAGGAAAAAGCAGATGTGGTCATCTATAATTTAGGGGATCTGGAGCATACGATGCAGCAGGTGGAGGCTGCGTGGAGAGGTTTATTATGAATGGAAGGTTATTTTGTGGAAATGCATGAAGCGCAGCGAACACAAAAGCGAGTGAACTATTCCTTGGTGGTAGGAATTTGTCTTTTGCTGATCAGCTTTGGATTATATTTTCTTTTTCAGATTACTTCGGTGCAAAGAAGCTATTTATATCCATATCCTTATCAGGAGGAGGTAAAGAAGTATTCTGAGCTTTATAATGTGGACAGCAATCTTGCAATCGCTGTTATTAAGACAGAGAGTAATTTCAAGCATGAGGCAAAATCGCACCGGGGCGCGATTGGTCTGATGCAGTTGATGCCGGATACAGCAAAATGGATAGCAGGCAGATTGGATGATAAGGAATATTCTGTAAAACGCTTGCGTGATCCAGAGGTAAACATCCGTTATGGAATCTGGTACTTGTCGGAATTGCAAGAAGAATTTCAAGGGAATACGATCTTAGTCCTTGCTGCGTATAATGCAGGGCGTGGAAATGTTAAAGAATGGATGAAGGAATACCATTGGGATATGGACTTTTCTGATATGGATAAGATTCCCTTTCTGGAAACAAGGGAGTATGTTCATAAGGTCTTGAAGTACCAAAAAAAATACCTTGAATTATATTATTGACATTTCTGCACACGTTTAGTTTACAAGATGTGTGTATGAATTGCTGCTTAATATGTTGCGGCAAAAATCGATAAAGGACTGGGCTGCTTTTGAAATATAACGGTCTTTTTTCCACGCAAGGCCGACGTCTACGAAGATGGGATCTTCCAGTGGGATGGCTTTGATGCCAGGGGCGTTTTCGATAACCATGTCCAGCAAAAAGGCAATGCCTATTCCTTGTGATACAAGGCCTTTAATGGTCAGGATTTGATTGGATTCCAGCACGATATTTGGATGGATATAGGCCTCCTTCATTTTTTGTAGAGTGATTTGTCGAAGGAAGGAGCCTTCCTTTAGCATGATGATGTCCGAAACGGCAATATCTTGGAGTGTCAGTACCTTTTTTTCAGCCAGTGGGCTGTTTTCAGGTACGCAGGCAACAATTTGGTTTTTAGACATAGGGAGCAGCTGGAGATTGGGAGATGCATTGGAAATGATGATGATTCCAAAATCAAGTTCATTGCGCTCTACTTGCTCTCGTATGCTCATGGAACCTTCTTCGTAGAGGTAAATGTCAAGCAATGAATAATGATGACGGAAACCGGAAAAGATTTTAGGAAATAGATAAGCTCCAATCATTGGGGGGATACCAATTTTTATGCTTCCTTTGTGTAATTGCTTGTAATCATTCACTTCGAGGATCGCATCTTGGATGTTTCTGAGTGCCAGTTCGATGCGATTAAGAAAGACCGTGCCTTCCGGCGTGAGAGACAGCTGCTTTTGGCTGCGGTCAAAAAGCTGGATACCAAGCTCGGTTTCCAGCTTTTTGATTGCCACGGTGATATTAGGCTGAGAAACGTGCAGCTGTTCTGCTGCACGAGTAATGTTTCGCAATCGACTAGTCATTTGAAAGTACTCAAGTTGTCTTAATTCCATGGTAGTATCCTCCTTTGCAATGGAATCTCTATAACGAAGCTAAAGATGTCCCCTTCTTCAACAGCTTGCTGTAAGTGGGGGAAA
>CALELM010000006.1 GCA_937902665.1 uncultured Selenomonadaceae bacterium | reverse complement strand
CTGCGACAGCCTGATTAACAGTCAGGTGCTCTACCGACTGAGCTATCGAGGAATATACTGTGCACAACCACACCAACATAAAGCATTATACTATGTAAAAAAACAAAATGCAAGTCTTTTCGACTTTGCAGTGAAAGAAGCCCTTCATGCTTGCTTCCCGCAGCATTGCTTGTATTTCTTTCCCGAACCGCAGGGGCATGGGGCATTGCGTCCAACTTTTTCTATATGCTCGCCAAATGGAATGATCTTTCCCTCCTCGGAATGCTCCATAAGCTCCGCCGGTGTATGCCCTTTCAGCGACCAAAGGCAAGTCGTGTTGTTGAAGTCAATCAGAAGCGGAAGGATTGCCTGCGTCTTGGCATCATCACGCAAAAGACCCAATTCCTCCAAGTATCCGGCAGCTTCCTTCATGCTTTCTCCGTTCTGCAAAAGAATGAGGATTTCACCGACAACATCGGCAGCCTTCAGGACATCATAACCATGCTCCTGCATGAGAAACTGCGCCAAAGCCTTGTAGGCATCCGTTGCCGCAATATAATTATCCTCGCCTGCCTCGTAAACCTGCTCATAGCCCAGCTCCGCAAAATCCAAATTGGAACGGCGCACCTGCTCGCTCTCCAGCTTTTCCTCATCCATCAGCGTATAATACTTCATGCCATGCGGCAACGCCACGATAGTCGGCTTCCAGCAAGAGGCATTGAGCATGACCCCGACAAAATCCATGAAAGACAACGCTTCCCTCGCATCGTCCTCCAGATATCTGCCTACCTTTGCATACAGCTGGTCAAAATTCAAGCAACCATAGTGAAAAAGCAACCCCACTGCCAAACGAGTAATCTCCGTATTGAGATCCACGGCACTCCGATAAGCACCAGAATCAATTTTCTTGAACTCTTCCTGTATTTCTATCGGCATATACCATGCCAAATGCTCTCCTTGCATACCGCAAGCCAAAAGCCCAAGCCCACGCAGGTAGTCCAACCGCAGATCATCATCCCGAAGCTCCGCAGAAATACCGTCATGCTCCATCAAATGCTGAAAGCACGCATACTCCTCCTCAATGACGGACGGGAACCAGTGGCGGGAAACCTCCACCACAGCTTCCGCCAGTGATTCCGCCAGCTCTGCCTTTTTCATCGAGCTTGTGCCAGTAACATTCAGGTTATAGCGAATATCCTCCAGTTCCGACTTTGTCATTCCCATCAATGCATTCAGCAAGGTCAGCTTCTCCGGAAGGGTACGACGGTAAAGCTGCCTGCGCCTTGCCTCTGCCTCTTCCTGCATTGCCTGCTCCAAGCTTTCTATCGCCTGCTGAGGGTCCATCTTTTCATCCATTTTTAACACTCCTAAAAACGAGCGATGCTTCACCCGAAGTAATCCGCGATTCCATCTGCTATCCCTTGCGCAGCCTTCTTGATTCCCGCCTCAGAGTTGAGCAGCTTCTCCTCCTCCGAGTTCGATATAAAAGCAACCTCAACAAGAGTTGCCGGCATATCCGTATGCTTGACGACATAGAAATTGCAGCTCTGCGTACCTCGGCTCGGCGTATTGATCTGTGCAATGAGTCCCTGCCGCACCTTGTCTGCAAGATTCCTCGACTTCACGGAACCCATAGAATAATAGTACCCCGTCGTTCCCTTTGCCGCAGCATTGGAAAAGGAATCCATATGAATCGACACAAAGATATCCGACTTGTGCCTGTTCGCTACGTCACAACGTGCCTGCAGCTCCTCGACATCGCTTGCCTTTGCTTTCTTGGGTGAAACCTCCGTGTCGGTCGTCCTTGTCATATAAACAGAGGCTCCTTCTTCCTGCAAAAGCTCCTGCAAAGCCAAGGCAACACGCAAAGTCACCTTCTTCTCCATAACGCCCGTAGGTCCGATAGCTCCGGGATCATTTCCACCATGTCCTGCATCTATCGTAATAATCTTGCCTTTCAGGCCTGTAATCTCATCCAGCTTCCGATCCATCTCCGATTGAGGCTGCTCTGCCTTCCATGGCTCTAGCTGTTCAGCTTCCGTTTGGTCCGGTTCCTCTGGTGCCTTTGCCGCCTCCATGACGATAGGATCCTTTTCCTCGTTCTCTGCCGCCCCTCCAACAGGCTGTTTCTGCTCCACGTCCGACACGTCAATCTTTGCGCCGGATGTATCCTGCCCAATCTGCCCAAAAGAAAGCATAACATCCTTTGCATCATTGGCAATTACCTGATAATTCTTGCTTCCCACCTTCGATTCCACCACAACACGCACCGTGCTTGGATCAAACTGGGCAATTTTAAGTTTTCCGGCAAAACGGCTGTCCAAGGCTTGTTCCTTCTTTACCTTCGGGGAAAGCCATGCATCCTTGATATCCACTACAATGCGATCCGGATTGGAAAGCACCATCTTCCGCATGGCAACGGTCTTCGATGTCTCCACCGTAATTTGCAGTCGATCAGGAGCCGAATCAACTCGAACCGCCTTGACCTGATTCATATCACTGACACGCTCTGAAAAATCAGATGCCATTGCGCTCCCACAAAAAAGCATCATGCACAAAACGGCAGTCATCGTTATCCAAAAAAACCTTCGCATCCAATCACTCCATCAAAGTCTCAAAACATTCCACCGACCTAGCAATGCCCATTTGCCAAAGGCATTTATGAACGCCCTGCCCGCAACTCTAAGTCATTTTACAAACAAGTTATATTTTACATCATGACAAGCCAAAAAGCAAAGCAATCCCCATTTACACATGCAAAATCCTGCGATAAAATAAACAAAGCAAAAATGAAAGGAATTTAAATATGCAAATAGCCATCGTTACAGGTGCCTCCAGTGGGCTTGGACGACTCTATGTTTATGCACTCAACCAAGAAGGGCTTGATGAAATATGGGTGATTGCCCGCAGAGAAAAAAAGCTGCAGGAGCTTGCCGAAAAAATTGAGACGCCGCTTCGCCTCCTGCCGCTTGACCTTGCCAGCATAGACTCCATAGAAGCCATTCGGCAGGAGCTTTCCTGTACCCGCCCCATCGTAAAATATCTTGTCAATGCCGCAGGCATCGGATATACGGGAAGCACCTCCGAAATGCATCTGCAGGAGCTTTGCTCCCTGATTGACCTAAACTGCCGTGCCACCGCCGCCATCGTTCAAGTCGCCCTCCCACACATTCCGCCCACTGGAAAAATACTAAATATTTGTTCCTGTGCCGCTTTCCATCCGATTCCTTACCTCAACGTATATTCTGCAACGAAATCCTTCCTTCTCAGCTACAGCCAAGCACTCCATGAAGAGCTTCTCCCACAGGGAATTCATGTCACTGCCGTATGCCCCTACTGGATTTCCAATACGGAATTCATCGAGAAAATCATCCAAGGCAGCGCTCCTTCCGGCTTTACCCGCTTCCCATTTGCACAGGAAGCAGAGGACATCGTGCTTCGTTCCCTGCGAGGCGCAAAAAATAACATCGCCGTGGTAACGCCAAGCCTGCTCGCTTCCCTGCATCATCTTCTCTCCTGCCTGCTTCCCCACGAGCTTCTCATGTTTTTCAGCAATCTTATTCACAAAAAATGAAGGAATCCATGCCACTTGGCAGGAATCCTTCCTCTTTAGGTCGAACCTTGTACAAAGATTTCTTAAAGTATTTCTTCTTTTCAACAAAAATAAAGGACGTGAAAAAATGACGAAAAAATTAGCAGTTTGGCTTATGCAGCAAAACATCGCAGTCTCTCTCCCGCAGGGAATCCAGTTCGTGGAATCTGCCAGCAAAAATGAATATCCGGAAGGACTCTCTGAGGAACTTGAAAAACAGCTGGAGCTTCGCATGACGCTTGGCAGCCCCATTTCCCATGAATCCGCCCTATCCTACCTCAAGGATCGCCTTGCCACAGGCGAAAAGCTGATAAAATTCTGGGAATCCAACCCCAAGGACACCAATGCCATATTCTTCCTGCGCAAATGCAGCGAGATTGAAATGGAAGGATGAGAAGGCATAAAAAAGCGAGAGCCGCATGCCGGTTCTCGCTTTTTCTATTCTCTTATCATCTGCGGTTCCGATACGCCCTTGGCTTTCCCAGAACCTCAGCCAGTGCCATCGCCTGCAGTGCTGACTGCGGATTCAGCTGCAAAGGAGCAGCCTGCCCCACGGAATCCTTGCCTGTCTCTGCAATGCCAGATGGCATTCCCAATTTGCTCGCTGCTCCCTGCTGTTCCTTCCTCCTTTGCAACGTTTCGAGGAAAATCTGGCTTGCCTGCTCGCGTTCTTCCTGCTCCATCGAATCGAAGGAGGGAACCGGTTCTTCCTCAAGGCTGGGTGCGCCCTCGATTTGCGGTATCTCAAAATCCCGTCCGCCTGACGGTTCTCTTGGGACAGGAAACGGACGATGGTGCTTTCTCCTGTCCCGCTTTTTCTTCCGCTGTTCCCATTGCTCTTTGACAATCGTTATAAAAATGACAAAGATAATGCTAATAGCCGTACCCACCGACATCTTACTTCACCGAAGGCGGCGCTTGCAGCTTGCCTTCGCCTCCTGCACGACTGATGGCATTTCTCATATCCGTATCTGCCTGCACATTGTTCAGGTTGTAATAATCCATGACACCAAGCTTTCCCTCCCGCAGGGCTTCTGCCATGGCATGCGGCACCTCTGCCTGTGCCTCCACGACCTTTGCTTCCATCTCCTGCGTATATGCCTTCATTTCCTGTTCCTTTGCAACAGCCATTGCACGGCGCTCCTCTGCCTTTGCCTGCGCAATGCGCTTGTCCGCCTCTGCCTGATCCGTCTGCAGTTCTGCACCAATGTTGCGTCCCACATCCACGTCCGCAATATCAATGGAAAGAATCTCAAACGCAGTACCTGCATCCAGTCCTTTCCCAAGCACGGTCTTTGAGATATCATCCGGATTTGCCAAAACGTCCGTATGCATTTCCGAAGAACCAACGGTCGTAACGATACCCTCTCCAACACGTGCAATAATCGTTGGCTCACCTGCACCGCCGACCAAGCGATCAATATTTGCCCGCACCGTAACTCGTGCCTTAATCTTTAGCTCAATGCCGTTCTTTGCTACGGCAGAAACAATCGGTGTCTCAATGACCTTCGGATTGACACTCATCTGCACCGCTTCCAAAACGTCCCTGCCGGCAAGATCAATCGCTGCCGACCGCTCAAACGGCAAAGTGATTTGCGCACGATGCGAAGCGATAAGCGCATCCACCACCTTATCGACATTGCCTCCTGCAAGATAATGTGCCTCCAGCTGATTGACCGATACCTCAAGACCTGCCTTGTTCGCCTTGATAAGCGGCAATACGATTTTCCCCGGCGGCACACGGCGCATGCGCATACCAATCAACGTAACAATGCTCACATGCACATTGGCCGCCATTGCCGAAATCCACAAGCCAACCGGCACAAAATGCAAAAACACCGCAACAAGCACGATAATCAAAACCAAAAGAAATGCTGACCCAAATAAAGCTCCCACATGAAACACACCTTTCCATACATAAATCATTTCTCTTTTTCCGTCCTCCTGACAACCACGCGGCTTCCATGAACGGAAATAACCTCCACGAATTCGCCTTTTGCCACAAATGCGCCCTCGGACACCACATCTGCCTGCTCGCCTTCCACCAGCACGGTTCCAGATGGCCGAAGCTCCGTCAAAACCACACCCGTTTTCCCCAAGAGATGCTGTTTTGGCTCGGTACTCACATAACCTCGCTGTTCCGTTGCCTTGTCGTGCAAGACAACCTTCTCCCAAAGCCGGCTGGACGGCAATTTCTTCACGATA
The DNA here is from genome assembly GCA_937902665.1 of uncultured Selenomonadaceae bacterium. Taxonomy (GTDB): domain Bacteria; phylum Bacillota; class Negativicutes; order Selenomonadales; family Selenomonadaceae; genus CALELM01. Next base: position 6,361 of record CALELM010000006.1, on the reverse strand, counting down.
AGCAAGAAAACGGCAATCGCCAACACAAAGGCAATCAGCAATGCATAAACCGCATTCATGTCACCGCCCATAGCAAGCACCATACTGTAAATCATTGCGGCAACACCAAGCCCTGCCAAAAGCCCCACCGTGGGCAAAAGCAATTCCGCAACAATGCAGAGAATCCCAACAAGAAAAATCGCAATATGATAAAGCTCCACCAAGCCCTTGACATACTGGCTTCCCCAAAAAACAGCAGCCGCCACAATGCCAAGCAGGATTCCTGCTCCCATACCGCCTGTCTTGATTTCCACAAGAATCGAAAGCACCATCACGGCCGCCAACAGCACCTGCACCACAGGCATATCCACGACACCCACAAAAACCACCTCCCTAATTTTTATAACGCCATTGTTCAAGAAAATGCCATAAGCATTTTCCGTCCAAACAAATCCCTAAGCAATCTGGATACATTTTTAGGTATTATTAAAAGGATACCATATAGTTTCCTTCCTGTCACATAGTTCCCTTTAAAAATTCATCGCAAAAAAGGATTTTTATCTCCTGCCATAGAAATAAAAACTGTAGCAATCGACAAACAATAAGCTTAACGAGGTGATTTCCTTGCATCAAATAAGAAAATTCAAAGGTCTTGCAGCACTTTTCCTTCTCTCCTCCTGCTTCATCACCTGTCCGAACCACACACTCGCTTCGGAAGCAGACAAGGTTCTGCAAGAGGCATCGCAAAGCGTTTCACAACCGCTCCCACAAAATGATTTCACAGAAGCAACGTCCCAAAATGAGCTTGCAGGACATACCGGGCATAACCTGCCCAAAGAAACTGCCGATACAAACTCCGGCACGACCAAAGCATCTGACAATATCACGCAGGAAACGCCCATTCCAAGGACTGCAGAACCCTGCACCTCACCTGCTCTCAAGGACTTTCCGGAAATACAAAAAAAAGAAAAGCCTCATCTTCTCGACAAGAAAAAGGAGGAGGAAAACCTCCAAAGCAAGAAGCAGTCCGCACCCTCCGAAGAAGCTTCGCTGCAAGACTCCAAACGCTGGACCATCTTCCTCTATCTCTGCGGTTCCGAGGAGGAAAGCAAAAACGGGACCGCCAGCGATAGCATTGCGACATTGATGAAAACCCCGCTTCCCAAGGATGTCGAGTTCATCATTCAGACAGGCGGGACAAAAAACTGGAAGAATCCCATGTTCAAGAACAACCGCATCTGCCGATGGTCTTACAGCTCCGAAGGACTGGTGCTTCTGGAGGAGCTTCCTGATGCCAGCATGGGCAGTACGCATACCCTGCTGGAATTCCTGAAATATACCGCCAAGTTCCCTTCCAAGTACAATGCGCTGATCTTCTGGGGAAGCGGAGCAGGGCCTATCGATGGCGTTTGCAGGGACGAGCGAAGCAAAAAAGCCCTTTCCTCCAAGGATCTCCACGATGCTCTTTCTATCGCCTTCCCCCCTAGCTTCAGCAAGAAAAAAAGCCCCTTCTCCCTCATCGGCTTCGATGCAGGGCTCATGGGCAACATCGAGACCCTGCACCTTTGCCATAGGTTCACAGACTACCTGCTGGCATCCGAGGACAGCACACCAACGCACGCATGGAATTATCAGGCACTCTCCAAAACCTTGAAAAGCAACCGCAAGCTGACACCGGAGGAGCTTGGCATCTCCATCTGCAAAAGCTACCTAAAAAATTGCAAAAAGGACGAAAACTTCAAAAATGCCTCGCTCTCCCTGTTTTCCCTGAATAACTACAATGCATTAAGCAAGGCATACCGCAATACGGGGAACTACCTGCTGGAGCTTTCCAAAAACGATCCGGGCGCTCTCACGCAGTTCTACCGAAATGCACTGCAAGCAAAACCCTATGGCAGTGACATAACAGAAAGCTCTACCAGCCTGCTCGACATCCCGGAGCTTGCAAAAAGAAACAAGCGCCTGCTCTTCAAAACCTACCAGCCGCTGGCAGACAGCCTAAAGGAATCCCTTTCCTATCAAGTACAGGGCAACAAGGACAGATCCCCACGCATCACAACACTTGCTCCTCTCAGTGGTGACAGGAAAGAGCTAAATGACTTCCTGAAAAATCAAGATACTAATGAAGCTTATCGAAACCTGTACAAGAAATTTTTCCGTGATACTGATTTTCCTGTCAAGTCGCTCCACAAGTTTCCTCTCTCCGCTGACAGGGAGACGGTATCTGCCCGTCTTTCCAATAAGGAGGTTGCCTCCCTGCAAGATGTTTTCTGCCATGTATTCTACCCCAGCAAGGACTTTGCCGGACGCTACTACATCGGAACGAGCGTAAACCTCGACAAGAACTGGCAAAGAGGAATTTTCAGCGAGAACTTTCACGGAAAGCTATGCACGCTCAACTCCTGCATTATCCTGACGGAAGTTCATCAATGCAAAGACGGCAGCACTCTTTTCAGCATCCCGCTAAAGATCAACGGTGTTCTCCATAACCTCTTTGCTCTCTACCACCAAAAAGAAAACAAATATGAGATTATCGGCGCACGTCCTGACAAGGAGGAGGAAACCACCACATGGTACATGCCAAAAGAAGGCGACCTCCTCGTACCGCAGCTTTACTATCTTGCAAACAATAGGGATAAGGGCGAAGGCATCGTAGACGGGGAAGCCTTCACGGTTGGAAGCAACGGGCTTGACCTCTCCGACAGCCAGATCACAAACGGCATGTTCTTCCTCACCTTTGAATTTGCAACCCCAAAAGGAGAGCAGGCATTTTCTGATTCCGCCGTTGTCTGCATCAAGAACAAGCTTGCTGTTTCCTTCCAAAATATCAAGAAAGTCAAGAAGGAGCAAGTCCCCGAAGAATACCTTTCTCCCTTCCAGAAGTATCTCAACCAAGAAAAAACGAAAAAGAAATAAACAAGAAATCGCAGCGAAGGCTTGTCATCGCTGCGATTTCTTGCTGAACACCTGCAAGATATCCTTTCTGCCTTACTGGAAGCCACCGGAAATCTTTACTTCCTTGACATCCCTGCGTACCTGACGAAGCAGCAAGGTATATTCCCCCGTGCCGTCCGTACTGGAGAATTCCTCCTTGTAATCAAGAATGTACATATTCGGGAACTCATACTTTCTGGTCGTAATCCCTGCAGCCTTGGACTCTACCACAACACTGCGGAAAGCTTCCTTCTTCTCCCCCGGAACCTTGGACCATTCCAACAGCTTTGCCGTACTGTCTGCCGCCGTTCCGGCATCCCTCGTATTCACCAAAATCTTTCCGACAACAGTGAGCGTCACGCCAATGTCCTTCGCACGGGCTTGGCTAGTCGGTGGAATATCCACGCTCAACTGGACGCTTCTCGTGCTTTCCTCCTCCAGCTTGATTTCCGGATCCTTTATCGTAATTGCAAATGCCATGACTTATTCCTCCCTCTCCACATCATTCCACTTACTCGAATCCACCCGAAAGCTCTACCTTATCGTTCAGGTCTCGCTTCTGCCTCACAATCAGGATAAACTCACCAGCTCCTGTCTCATCCGTCAGCTTTTCCTGATAGGACAGGACAAACGCATTGGGTATCACATACTGCCTGACCGTCTGCCCTGCCGTTATCAGCTTTGCCGTAACCTTTCGATAGCAATCCGCAGCATCCGACGGCACCAATGCCCAATTTGCCAAATCAACCGTCCCATCCGCAACAGCTGCCTCCAAAGAGGACTGAATCCTGCCGCTAATCCGCAAGCCCATAGCCAAATCAGCGGAACGTGCATCCGATGCTTCTGACTTAGTCACACCGGAAGAAAAAAGCAGCTCTGCCATTTCCGAATCAGAAATCGGAGATGTCGTGTTAGACAAGAAATCTATCGAATTCAAGTTTTCCTCCTTAAATTCAACGGTACTTGTTCCTTCTACCTTCAAATAAAAACCCATACTCGTTCACCCTTTCTTTTTTGTTGAAACCGTCGTTCTTCGTTTCCCTTCTATACTTTATACGATGAAAACCGAAATGCATTACAGGATTTTAAAAAATTTTTCTATTTTTTTCATGCACACAAAAAAACACTGGCCTATCGCCAACAAAAGCCATAGGTCAGTGTTGCTTCTACCCTATCACCGACACTTGCATATCTGCAAGCTCAATGACGGAAACCATTATTCTTCAAGCGTTCACACCAGATTGGATACTTCTTTGCATACTTCATTGCCATTTGGTAAACCTCGTCCTCCAAGGAACCAAATTCAACATGCCTCGTCTGATCCCGAACCGTAACATACGAACCATCCAAGGAGTAGCTATACGGAACATATTCGCTCCCGTCAGACACCTCGACCACAACTTTGTCAGTCCCCAGCCGTGTCGAACGAATTGCGACATTGCAACCTTGAACAGGAATCACCTTGTCCATTCCCATCAGCTCTCGTGCCTCAATGCCTGCTGACTTGCACGCAATCGCAATATAAAGTTCCCGCTGCTCCGCATCCGGATTGGAAGCATATACCAAAAACGGTTCATCAAGCTGCGCTGCCAGTTCTCCTGACTTAGTATAAAGCTTGCGGTTCTTGAGGATCATCACATCATCAGCATATCTCGCTTCCAAATCAAAGAGGATATACATGCCATCCTCCGGCACAGCATTTGCCTGAAACACATTGACTGCCCGCTGCGCCCCATAAACATTCAGTGTTGCGCGCGCCTTGCTGGTCGAGGCCCGTATGATAATATCCATAGGTCCTCGCTCAATCGCTTCATCCCGAAAGGAAAATTCCTCTCGGTCAACCGTCTGATAAGCATCTGAATAAATCCATGCCCAAGAAACATTTCCTGCTTTGTCATCCTCTCTCCCCTCAGCAAAAGCAAGGGAACAAGATGCGCACAACAAAAGCAAGAGCACAAGCCTTCCTATCCTTTTCATACAAACATCCCCTTTCATGCAATGAAATAACTCCTATTTTGTAGATTCAACAAAACACTCCAGTTTTCCTCTTTTGCAAAAAAATACTGTGCATTCAAAGAATGCACAGCACAAAACTCACATTATCCCTGCAGCATGGATTTGACGATACCATTGACCAGCTTTCCGTCAGCACGTCCCTTAACCTTCGGCATCAGCACCCCCATGACCTTTCCCATATCCTTTGGAGCAGAAGCTCCCGTCTGTTCCACAGCTTCCTTCACCAAGGCTGTAATCTCCTCCTCCGAAAGCTGCTTTGGCAGGTAGGGAAGCAGGACATCAATTTCAGCCTGTGTCTTTGCCACCAAGTCCTCCCGTCCGCCCTTTTGGAATTCCTCCAAAGAATCCTTGCGCATCTTAACTTCCTTGCTGATGACAGCAATCACGCCCTCATCGTCCAGCTCCTTCTTTCCGTCAATCTCCATCTGCCGAATTGCGGAACGCACCATGCGAATCACTGCAAGACGATCCTTTTCGTGCGCCTTCATCGCGGCCTTCATATCTTCTGAGATTTTTTCCTTCAATGCCATAAGAAATACCTCCTACTATGCAAAAAGCACCCACAAAACAACTTTGCAGGTGCTGATGCTTTAACCTCTGAACTTGCGCTTGCGTGCTGCCTCAGACTTCTTCTTGCGGCGAACGCTCGGCTTCTCGTAATGTTCACGTTTTCTTACCTCAGCCAAAGTACCAGCCTTCTGGCACGTACGCTTGAAGCGGCGGAGAGCACTGTCGATTGATTCGTTTTTACCAACTTTCACTTCGTTTGCCATAATTTATTCCCCCCCTCCAAGTATTCTTGGGAGTGCGTGTTTCAAAATCACAATCACACGATAATATTTTACATAAACACACGAAAAATGTCAACCAGAAAAATCAGCCCGGCGGCCACTGCATGGAACGTCCGCCAATGAGATGGAAATGCAGATGCTTTACAGTCTGCTGTCCATCTTTTCCCGTATTGGCGACCAAACGGAAGCCATTTTCATCAACACCAAGCTCCTTTGCAAGCTGCGGAACGACCTTGCAAAGAATATGCCCTGCCAGCTCCCTATCATCTTCCGTGAGAGCTAATACGCTTTCCACATGCTTCTTTGGAATGACTAGCACATGCACGGGAGCCTGCGGTTCCAGATCCTTGAATGCTATCACCTGATCATCCTCGTAAACGATATTGGAAGGAATCTCCTTCCGTGCAATCTTGCAAAAAATGCAATCCTCCATAACCTTCACCTCCACAAAAAATCCACTGATATCTACGCATCACAAAAGCAACCTCATAGGAAACCTCTAAAAATTCGATATATTAGACTTTGCAGCAATAAAAAAGACTGTATTCATAAAAAATCCCGCAACAACAAAAAAACAGATTAGAAGAATGGTGCGGTTGATGGGACTTGAACCCATACGTCTTGTGAACACTACCCCCTCA
>CALELM010000005.1 GCA_937902665.1 uncultured Selenomonadaceae bacterium | reverse complement strand
TAATCTTCCTAAGTCTTGCGGATGTGAAGCACAAGACCTTTGAGGAAGCAAGACGTAGCCTGCAGGGCGTGATAGCCGATGCTTTTGGCAGGTACAAATTCCTGATGGAAAACGATTTCTTGGATGAAACGGATAGGGGATATTTTCTTTCTGTCAGGGGAAGAAATCCGTCTGAGGATTACCAAGTGGCGGTTCGGAGATTGGCAAAGCACCTGTTTGATTATTATGGCAAGAAGCCGATTGTTCTCCTCGATGAGTATGATACGCCAATGCAGGAGGCTTATGTGCATGGCTACTGGGAGGATATGGTGGATTTCCTGCGGGTATTCTTCCATGCGACCTTCAAGACGAATCCCTATATGGAGCGTGGCTTAATGACGGGGATTACGAGAATCAGCAAGGAGTCTATTTTCTCAGATTTGAACCATTTGAACGTGGTTACGATGGAGTCGGACGAGTACGCAGAGTCCTTTGGCTTCACGGAGGCAGAGGTCTTTGCGGCAATGGACGAGTTCGGCTATGCGAACAAGGACGAGGTGAAGCATTGGTACGATGGCTTCACGATTGGAAGCAAGACGGACATTTACAACCCGTGGTCCATCATCAACTTCTTGGACAAGGGGAAGCTCAAGGCATACTGGGCAAATACCAGCTCAAATTCCCTTGTCGGTTTGCTCCTCCAGCGAGCAGATGCAAAAATTAAAATGCAGTTTGAGGATCTGTTGGCAGGAAAACCGCTCTGCGTGTCCGTGGACGACCAGATTGTGTTTAGCCAGCTGGATGGACGGGCAGACGCTGTTTGGTCCTTTCTCTTGGCAAGCGGCTATGTGAAGGGGACGGCACGGGTGGCAAAATTCGAGTCAACGGATGATTTTATCTATGATGATCTTTCTATCACCAACGGGGAAACACATCGCATGTTCTTGGGAATGTTCCAAGGCTGGTTCCGTGACACGAAGGCAGGGACTTATTACAACAGCTTTGTGCAGGCTTTGCTTTCAGATGATGCAGAAGCGATGGAGGAGTACATGAACAAGGTCTCTCTTGTGGTCTTTAGCTACTTTGATACGGGAGATCATCCGTCCGAGGAGTCAGAGCCAGAGCGATTCTATCATGGATTTGTATTGGGGCTGATGGCAGATCTCAGGGACAGGTACGTTTTGACATCGAATCGGGAGAGCGGCTTTGGCAGGTATGACGTGATGCTGGAGCCAAAGAATGAGAAGGATAACGCTGTCATTATCGAGTTCAAGGTGCATAAGCCAAGAAAGGAAAACAGTTTGGAGGACACCGTGCAGGCGGCACTCCGGCAGATTGAGGAGAAGAAGTATCGGGAGGCACTGGTGGAGAAGGGATTTGCAGAGGACAGGATTCGTGCCTATGGGTTTGCGTTCCAAGGGAAAAAGGTGCTGATTGGCAGAGGGGAATGAGTGAGAAGCTCTCACGGGAAGGTGAGGGCTTTTTTGTTGCGATTTTTCTCGTTGGATTGTATGATAGAGTCAAGAAGAATGGGGAGGGATGTGCTATGCGGACGGTAGCGGTTGGCGTGCAGGATTTTGCAGAAATTCGAGAGAAAAACTATTTTTATGTAGACAAGACGGCATTTATCAAGGAATGGTGGGAATGTGGTGACA
>CALELM010000004.1 GCA_937902665.1 uncultured Selenomonadaceae bacterium | reverse complement strand
CCTCCAATTCGCGTTTCAACGAAGCGAAAGTTTGCTCACCGCTTGTTAAAATTTGATTCCCCCACTTACAGCAAGCTGTTGAAGAAGGGGACATCTTCGCTTCGTTATAATGTCATCTTGGGGTATCTATCAGATAAGACGTAAGGCGATACCGTCAATAGTTTTTCCAATGCAAAAATAAACGAGGCTGATGCAGGAAAGCACCTGCATCAGCCTCGTTTTTTATGTTAGTCCGGACATCAGAATGCAAACTCCGCACCGACACCGCCAGCAATACCGCGTTGCTTGCCAAGCCAGCCGTTCAAATTCAGGTCAAGCTTCACATTGTCCGCTGCCTGAGCCTTCCAGCCCAGTTCGAGCATACCGCTATGTCCCTTGAGTGATGGAACTGGCGCACCATAACCGTTGATAGTCGCCTTGGCATCGCCGCCCATCTCATACTGCCATGCAACACCCGCATAGAACTGATTTTTCTCGTCTGCGTCATGCATATAGCGGGCACCGACCCTCAAACGGTGCGAATCAACCGCATCAAAAAGTACCTGCTCATGCGTAGCCAGTGACACATCGGAACCATTGGTGCGCGTATAATAATAACGCCCATAAACATCCACAGAATCAGACGCGCTTACCTTGAACTCCTTGCCGCCGCCAATACTGAACCCGATATAAGTTGCACCGTCATCATAGCTCGTCACATCAGAAGTATAATCGCTCTTTACCCGTCCCATGCGAAATGCCGCATCATAATGCACTCCATCAGCCTGCTTGGCATTGCCGAACAGTACCCCGCCAGTCGAAGAAACATCTCCACTAGCATGAACACCGTTGTCAAGGTATGAATCATAACCGCCCCTGCCATATTCAAAAGCAACACCGTACATGAATTTGCCGGCCTGCTTTGCAAAACCGCCAGCAGCGTTCCAGCCCTTCATATCGACATGCGACCCCGTCTCATAGCGCATATTGCTTCCGCCCATAGCGACAAACGGAACCATCCCATTATTGTCCTCTGCTGATGCCTCATTGACAGCTGCCCGTGCCTGCCCTATGCCGGCATCGAGCATAAAATCTGCCGCCCCATTGACGATTGCCGCTGCCGCCGCCCTTGTCTCAACGACCGACTTGCCATTCTCATTGACCGGCGACTTTTTCCTTTCCTCTTCTTTCTCCTTTTCCTCTTTCGTAATGAGCTTAAAGTTCAGCTCCAGAGTATCCTGTGCATCATTTATCGCCACGACCGCGGAATTGCTTACCTCATAAGTCAACGTTGCACCCTTATTGATTGTCCACTTGTCTGCCGCAAGATTCTCTATCTTGCCATTGGCAGAAGTATTTTTCAGAAGAGCGATTGGCGTCGCTCCCGAAGCCGGCGCACCGTCAATCTGCACCTTTCCCGCCACTCCTGCCAAATCAACCTTTTCCATACCGGTTACCGTCAGAAGCGGGGCATCATAATTGACATTATTGATAACAAAGTTGAAATTATTAAAATTATTTATTCCCTTTGCCTTATTTCCCTTGGTTGCGACATGCAGGATATTGCCGACAGACCTTGAAGCATCATTTCCACCTTGGAGTATAGCATTTGAGGTATCTGCACCATTCAGGTAAATAATATTGTTTTTGGCAATGCCGTTGACCGAATAGCCGCCTGTGACAGTTCCCTCTACCTTGCCGCCATTGAGGAAAATCTCATTGCTTTCCGCATTGCCGTTCTCGGCATAACCGCCACAGATATTTTGCGCTGTTCCGCCCAGCATGGTGACAGTATTGCCCTGCGCCTTGCCGTTGCCTTTAGCCCTGCCACCGATAATATCATTGACCGTACCGCCGTTCATAGTAACCTTGCCCAAGCTTGCAGAATTATCACTCCCGACCGGCCCGACACCCCAGATATTGCATGCCTCTTTGGCATTTACAGCATCGGTAACACCGTCCTCCGCAGCCTTGGCTTTATTAGCGTATATCTTTACCTCGCCATTTCCGACAATATTACTAACGCCTTCTCCCTCGGCATGGTCCATCCCTGAAACAGCAAATTTTGCCTCCCCGTCTTCAACCTTTTTTAAGCTAAGCTTCAATTCCCAAATCTGAGAAGGATTCTCCGGCCTGGCCACTGTTTCCATTTTACCCTCAGCAAAGAACGGCTTGTACGCACCGTATTCTATATTATTGGTACCATCGTCATTGATACTGTCATTATTCGAATGCAGAAGCATTATTTCTTCACTTTCCGGGATTCCCTGAATATAAGCCGTGAATTTTCCTTTATCCACAGAAGCTACTTTATCGTATCCAGTACTATATTTACCCGCCTCATTAATATATATGGTGTCCTCTCCGAAACAGGTGATAACATTCAGCATATTTTCGCTGGGATTCAACCCGTTTTGAATATAAAAATTAACAGACTGCACCATATCATTTTGAATAATACCTATTTCTGTCCCCGTTCCATAGATGTCCAGCCTATTTCCTTTGCTCTCTCCGTTAGCAACTCCGACTCCAACATTATCAATTTTAGGAGCTAAAGCACTGTCACCTGTATTGGCAAATGCCATTCTCTGCGGCTGAGCTGAACCGTAATTAACCTCGCCACTCCAAACGCCGCCTTTACCAACGAGAATTACCCTGTTATTATTTGCTTTTCCTGCCTGTATTTTCTCCTTATAATTTTCGTCGCCCTTAATGGTAGGTACCCTGCCACCATTCACCATAAAGGTTTGCAGCCCCGTCTTGCTTCCGACAATAATAACCGTATTGTTGCTGACACTGGCACTGCCACCAGCCATATCATTATCTGAATGACCGCCCATTACACCTTTTATATCACTTTTATAGGCAATAAAGGTATTGCCGTCAGCTGACCCGTGATTACTGTTGCCTGCCACACAGTTTTCAACAGTTATTACATTACTTGTACTATTTTCAATATAAACAGCATTGTAATTTGCATCACCACCTGCCCCGCCGCCACATAACACATCTGCTATGGTCTTGCCTATTTTAGCTCCATTTTTTATTTCCACTATGTTATTATTTGCCGAAAAGAAATTGATATTTTGGAGAGGATCAGGGATAGGTTCACCGGCTTGATAGTATCCGCGAATAATTTTATATGTCCCATCATTATTTTTACAATACACATAAGTATCACCAGCTTCTTGCCTGATAACAATAGAGCCTTTAGGAACAGAAACATTATCAGAACCTGTTATATTATCTGTTGTTGTTATACCATCCTTATTAACTGCCCCGCCGCTCGTACTGCCGCCGTACACATTCCTGACGCTTGCCCCGTCAATAACAACATGACCGCCGCTCACATCGCCGGGCAGGAAATATACTTCTTTTCCCTGACCATCTATATATCCATCCTGCAGCCAATTCTGCCGGCCAGGTATATCATGGGCTGCACCAATAATAGTTGCCCCATCGAACACCTGCCGCGTGCCGTATATGTAACGCGCCTTATAACCGGGATCAGTATAATTTATATTAAACACATTATATGGGGTTAGACTTCCCTCATATTCGGTATGCTTTATATTATCAAGCAAAGTAACTGTTACATTCTTAGAAACAGTTACCTCGCCACTACCAATTAAGTAATAAACCCGCGCCGCGCTCTCACCACTGGTATTTCCATAACCAAACCGGACATTGGTAGCATAAGTTTTATCAGATTCCGGATATACGGGATGCTCTCCTGCTTCTTCTATTGGATAATTTTCCTCTACCTCTAATGGAATAGTTTTATCCGCCCAAGCGACATCGCTTGTCGCCAATACCCCTCCCATAGACACAAGCCCACTCAACACGAACCTGCTCAACTTTTTCAAAAAACGTTTCCTTTGGACATCCCTGTAATTTGCCATTATTACACACGCGCCTTTCTGCAAAATGCACCAATAGGTTTTGTTGGAGCACAATGCCTCGCACTTTTATTCCTGCCAGTTCCGTAGAATGCTCAAAATCTGGCCAGTGCCGTTATGCTGCTTGCTTTAAGCATCCTCCCCCAGCCTCCGGATTTCAGCTAAAAGAATTGTAATGTCCCGATACAAAAAATGCAAGAAAATTTTAATCTGTGTGCCTTCTGTCATAATGGCAGGATTCTAGCTTTTACACTCTTTATCTGGATTTTGAAAACGGGCAGGAGATAAGCTGTGCTTTGGTCAGGGACGCTTCCCCAAACCGTTTCTTTATGGCATCAATGGCATCATACAGGCTTTCCTTTTTTTCTTCCCGAAAAAGCGATATCTCCCCCGAACGGTCAAAATTCGTTCCTGTCACGCCCAACAGTCGGATTCCTTTTGGAATCCCCAAGGCACGGTAAAGCTCTTGGGCTGCATGATAGATTTCCTCATCATAGCAGGTTGCTTCCAACAGGGTTCGGCTTCTCGTAAGTGTCGTAAAGTCCCCACGGCGCAGCTTTAGCTGTATCGTCCGTGCCTTGACTCCTGCCTTTCTCATGCGCCACCCCACCTGCTCCGAAAGGAACAGCAGGACAGCCTCCGCATCCTGCGCGCATTGCAAATCCTCCTCAAAGGTAATTTCCTTTCCGATGGACTTTGCTTCCTCCCGTTCCATCACGGGGCGGAAATCTATGCCTCTGGAAAGATTGTAAAGCTGCTGCGCCTGCTTTTCCCCAAAAGCCTTTTGGAGTGCAGGAAGGCTCTGCTTTTGCAGTTTGCCAATCGTGTCGCACCTCATGCGCCTTAGCTGTTCCTCCGTCCGATGCCCTACGCCCCAGATTCTGGAGACTGGCAGGGGACGCAAAATCTCATCCACCTGTTCTGGCGCAATGATCACCAATCCATTTGGCTTTTTTAGGTCAGATGCCAGCTTTGCCAAAAACTTGTTCGGGGCAATCCCGACCGATGCCACAAGTCCCGTCTTTTCCAGAATCTCCTGTTTCAGCTTCCCCGCATACGCCTGCGGACTTTTCATCAGCCGATCCATTCCCGTGAGGTCAAGAAATGCCTCATCGATGGAAAGCGGCTCTACCACGGGCGAATACCTTGAAAAAATTTCAAAAACACGGTCTGAAACCTCTTGGTAGAGCTTGTGATTTCCCTCAACAAAAATCCCTTGCGGGCAAAGCCGTCTCGCTTTTTCGGTCGGCATAGCAGAATGAACCCCGAAACGCCGTGCCTCATAGGAGCAGGTGGACACTACGCCTCGTCCCGAAAGCCCTGCCACAATCACAGGCTTCCCTCGATATTCCAAATGCTCCCGTTGCTCCACAGATGCAAAAAATGCATCCATGTCCACATGCATAACCAGTCTTTTCATATCAACCTCGGAATAATTCCTGAATTTCTTCGTCCGTCAGCTTGGACAGGAAAGTTTCTCCCGGCTGTATCATCCTGTCAATGAGATTCTTCTTCTTTTCCTGCAGCTGGTAAATCTTTTCCTCTATCGTGTCCTTGGTGATCAATTTCAGCACCTGCACGTTCTTTTGCTGCCCAAGCCGATAAGCGCGATCCGTTGCCTGATCCTCCACCGCAGGATTCCACCAAGGATCGTAATGAATGACCATATCCGCTCCCGTCAGGTTCAGTCCCGTACCTCCTGCCTTCAAGGAAATCAAGAATACGGGAACTGTACCCTTATTGAACTCCCATACCAGCTCCATGCGCTTGAGGGACGGCGTTCCCCCGTCCAAGTAAAAATAAGGGATGCCGAGCAGGGAAAGCCTTTTCCCAATATTTTGCAGCATGGTCGTAAACTGCGAAAACACCAGCATGCGATGCCCGCTTTCCATGGCCTCTCCCACAATTTCCTCCAGCATATCCAGCTTTCCCGCTCCTCCATCATAATCCTCCAAGAACAGGGACGGGTCACAGGCGATCTGGCGAAGCCTTGTCAGGATGGAAAGAATCTTTATCTTGACCTCACCTGCATTCCCGCCCTGCAGGACTGCCGCAAATTCCTTTTGGCTCTTGAGGAAGTATGCCCTGTACAGCTTTGCCTGTTTCGCCGTCATCACATTCATGCGGCGGCTTTCCACCTTGTCGGGAAGCTCCTGCAAGACATCCTTCTTCAATCGGCGCAGGATAAACGGCATGATTTTTCGTCGCAGATCCCTTGCCGCCTGCTCCTCGCCAGCTCGAACAATAGGTATCTCGTACCGCTCCTTGAACTTCTTGTGGCTGCCAAGGTAGCCCGGCATCAAAAAATCAAAAATGGACCACAGCTCCGTCAGCGTATTCTCCATCGGAGTTCCCGTCAGGGCAAAGCATCCCTCTGCTTGCAGTTTCTTGACAGCCTTTGCATTTTGCGTGGTCGGATTCTTGATCTGCTGCGCCTCGTCCAAGAAGCAGTAACGGAACTTCATTTTTTCGTAAATCTCTGCATCTCGTTTCAGCAGATTGTAGGTCGTGACCAAAACATCGCACGAACCGCCTGACTCCTCAAGCAACCTCTTGCGCTCCTCCTTGCTCCCTGTCACAGCAATCCCCTTCAACGTGGGCGTAAAGCGTGCCATCTCATCCAGCCAGTTGTAGAGCAGGGAAGTGGGAGCAACCACCAAGGAGGGAGGCTTGCCACCATCCTGATTTGCCACCAAAAAGGAAAGTACCTGCAACGTCTTGCCAAGCCCCATATCATCGGCAAGGATTCCGCCCAAATGATAGCTTGACAGCGCAGACAGCCAGCCAAAGCCCGTCACCTGATAATCACGCAAGGTATCCTGCAGGCTCTCCGGCACATCCACATCCACGTCCTCCGGATGCCGAATATCACGAACCAAGGCACGAAACTGCTTGCTTCTCTCCAGACGCAGGCTCTCGTCCTCTCTTGCCATTTGGTCCAAGTACATGGCATGCGACAAGGGAAGCTGTACCTTCTGCTCCTCTGTCATTCCTTTTTTCATGCCGGTGCTTTCCGCAAGCTGTGCCATAGAGGAAAGCTGTCTCTCGCCCAGCGTGATAAAACTTCCGTCCTTCATGCGATGATACTTCCGCTTCTGCCGATAAGAGGACAGGATATCCAGTATCTCGTCCATGTCCACGTCCTTTGCCCGAAACGTAACCTCCAAAAGATTTTCGTCATTGATGCTGACACCTGCCGTAATCTTTGGTGCCATCCGCACAGGCTTTTCCGCAAAGCCCTCTGCATAAAATACTTCTGCCTTTTCCGCAAGCGCCGGCAAAGCCTCCATCAAGAACTCGTAGCTTTTTTCTTCGTCCTCCTGCACCATGCAGCTTCCCTGCTCATGAAAACCGTACTCATAGAAATAATTCATCAAATCATTTTCCCCGTTCCTGTCACGAAGAATCGTGCACCCCTTTGGGGCTTCCGGCTCTTCCCGAAGCACAGGGTGAAAGGAATGTTCCCCATAAAAAAACACGGGACGCACCTCAATGCCATCCTTGCAATAGTCCAGATACAGCTCCGCCCGCAAGGGCATCGTCAAAAAACGGTTCTGGTAATCGTCCGCCACCTGCACATCGGCTACCAGCTTCAACCTTGGCAAAACCCCCTCGAAAACCCTTGCCATATCCGAATCCTTGAAAAAAACCTGATTCCCATTCCGAAACAAATGCATGAGTATTGACATATCCTTGGCATGTGCTTCTTCCTGCAAATAAAGGATTCCATCCTTGTAAATCACTCGTGCAGCTTCATCCAAAACGAAGCACTCCTTTTCACACAGCGAAATGCGTCCATCTTCCTTCCACCGCTCAACGGATATCCTCGGCTGAACATTCTCCTGAACCACCTGCGTATCCACAGGGCTGTCCCCATGGAGCGAACAAGGAACAGAACGACCGCTCATCAAGCGCAAAAAGTCCAAAAACATTCTTGGTGTCAAGTAAAAATCCTTTTGGTAAAAAACACTGCCGCCCGACGAATAATAACGGCTGCCCAAATCCGTGTAAAACGAAACCGCATTCTCCTCCTGCCATGCCTTGTTCAAAAGCTCCCATAGCCCCTCGGATATCTCATCGCCAAAAAACATGGAATCAAACCGAACCATCAAGCCCTTCCCAAACTCCATTTCACCAGATCCCTGCTCTGCACGGCTCAGAAATTCCTTGATATTCCGAAAGACATACATTTTTTCCTCCCCAATGCGGAGATTCAGCAAAAAAACAGTGTGGTAATATACCTCTCTTATAATCAATGTTGGCTCCAAGCGAAGCTTTTGCCGTGTCGCTCCCAACGATTCTTCCGAATACATGCCCAAAACCCGCAAGCCATCTGTGTACTTATCCTCTCTCACACACGCTGCCCCTTTCCTTTTTCCTCACTGCTTCCCGCAAATTTCCTTCACAAAACGCATACTGCCGAAAGTCCTCTGCTTTGCAATGCAGAAAAACAAAAGAAAGCAGGCACTAGCATTCGCTAATACCTGCCCCCTTCTCACCTAGAGTCTCTTTTCACGCTGCCATAAGGAAAATCATTTTCCTGCGGACACCGAAAGCATTCTCTTTGCATTTTCCTCAGCGGTCCTGCTGCTGTCAAATGCCTGAATTGCCCTGTCCTGCGCCTCCTTGTCCTTGCACAGCACAAGTGCCACCCGATTGCCCAAAAGCCGCTTTACCTGACGAAAAGCCAACTGGTAATCCATGCTGGAAGCAACCATCACATAGGAAGCCGCCATATCGCTGTGCGCCGCGCCGACCAGCTCGGCAACGGACGGGCATCGCTCCTCGCTGCCGGCAACAAGGACATGCACACCTGCCTCCTGCAAGTGCTGTGCCTCCTCAGCATCCTCCGCCACTGCCATCACAGCCACCTGCATCAATGCGTCATGCACGCCAAGCGCATGCGGCTCTGACATATTCGTGATATGTATCTCACGCAGAGGATCCCAGCCGACAGCATGTTCCAGAACCTTGCCCGGATGATCTGTGTGCAAATGCACCGCAATCCCATTCTCCCTTTGCTCTACCAAGGTAAAAACACCGAACTCCTTGAGCTGGCGTTCCATCTCCGCAATCTCCACCTTTTGGTTCTTCACCCGAAAACGCACGCAGTAAGGACGAACCAAATCCTTGCGCGGATCAGGCATGCCGTCATCCTGCTTGCCGATTCCCAAGGACAAGCTGACCGCAGGCGACACGAAATTACCGTCCAGTCCCTTCAAGCAGCCCTTCAAGAACGTAAACATAATACGTGCGCCGGCATCCTTGTCATCCACCAAATGCATCGCCTTTTCGCCTGCATCAATGGCAGTCTCCAAAATATCCGAAATCGCCTTGTTTGCACGGACTGCGTAATAAGCACCCTTTGCTACCGCTTTTGCGACCTTAATGAACGGCCTGTCCTGACCATCCTCCGGAAACACGCGCTGCGCATAGAGAATGCCATACTGAAATGCCTTGCCGAACTCCGAGGAAGTCGCATCATACTTTCCCGACAGCCCCTTCCCAATGCCTCGGAAAAGCTGCGCCAGCACAACACCGGAAGAACCCCTCGCCCCAAAGACAGCCGCCGTAGATACCCTGCGGGAAAGTCCGCCAATATTATTGTCCTTGACCTCCCAAAGTGGCATAACAGCAGCTCCCATTGTCCGCAGAATATGCGTCCCCGGGAACTTCCCCTCTCCCTTCAGCTGATTGATATTCTCATACTCCAGCAAAAACTCACTATACGCACCAGCAACCATGCGCTTAAAGTCACTGCCTGTAATTACCTCCCTGTTCTCTGCCATTCAACGACCTCCAGTTATCATACATCTGCCGGCATTTCCACCCGGCAAAGTCACTTTCTTTTCAGAAAATTATACCAAAGCCACACGCAAAAAGAAAGTCCCATCGATGCAATTCAGGAATTTTCTTTTGAAGGATGTATATAACGAAGCTAAAGATGTCCCCTTCTTCAACAGCTTGCTGTAAGTGGGGGAA
>CALELM010000003.1 GCA_937902665.1 uncultured Selenomonadaceae bacterium | reverse complement strand
ATTTCCCCCACTTACAGCAAGCTGTTGAAGAAGGGGACATTTTTAGCTTCGTTATATCACGTTATGTGATGTAAAGAATGACAATTATGAAAAAAGGATTTTCGGATGGCATGGACGAAGCAAGAGCAAGGAAGGAACCCGTAGTTCCTTAGGTGTTCGACTTGATTTGAGGTACATAGGGGAGATAAGTGATGAAAAAAAGTTTTTTGCATGAAGCAGTTATCGTATTTTTTGCCATTGTGTTTTTGGTTTTTCCATCGTTGCCGTCTAGTGCCGAGCCTGTTTCGCTGGAGGCAGTTTATTTGGGGGTCAAGGACTACGGCAATGTGGAAAGGGCGGATGTGCTGAATCCCGAAGCACGGGTTTATCGTTTTTGGGCAGATGGTGAGGAGAGGCTTTTCTCGATTGACTGCGGCGAGATATATCCACCCGAAGCTACCGAGGCAGAGCGGGCGGAGGATACGAAATATATGGGGGTTTTGCCTGCCGAGTTTGGCGGATATCCCATTCAAAACATGTTGCAGGAGAAGGAAAGATATTTAATCAGCGTAGAAAATTCGCAGATTGTCGATTGCAAGCCTTTGTTTGAGCATAAAGCCACCGCTTCTGTAATTTCTGGTACGCCCGGAAAGCGCACGGTAAAGAATTTCTTGCAGACGGCGCTGATGCCTGTGGGAAGGACGCTGTACGTTTTCGGCGGCGGTTGGGATTGGCAGGATATGGGTTTCTCCAACGATTCCCGAACCATCGGGCTTTTGGGAGAGTGGGAAAAGTTTTTTGGCAGTCAGGATGCAAATTATTCGTATAAAAATCCTGATGATAAATCGCATACGCCTTACCCGTTTGGAGGCTGGAACCAATACTATTATCAGGGACTGGATTGCAGTGCTTATGTGAGCTGGACGCTCTATAATACCTTTTTTGGCAAAAGCCTTGTTTATCCCGGTTTGGGAGGAAACTCAAGAGCAATAAGGGATAACTTGGCTAAAAAGTACAAGCTGGGCAAGGGTGAGCATTTTTTGGGAAAGCTTTATCCCGGAGATATTGTGAGTATCAGCGGGCATGTATGGATTTGCGTCGGTGTTTGCAATGATGGCAGCATTGTGATTCTCCATAGCAGTCCTACCGTTAGCCGTGCCGGTGCAGCCGGCGGCGGTGTGCAGCTTACGGCACTTTCGGCAAAAGGCGAACGGGATACGCAGTGCGAAGCGTACAAATTAGTTTCTCATTACATGGAGCAGTACTATCCGCAGTGGTCTTTGCGTTATTCGGCGGCTGTGAAGGACACAAAGGTATATTTGGATTTTCCGGATGATAAACCGACCGTGGGTGTCTTTCATTGGAATGTGACGGATAAGGCACTTCAGACTTCCGGTATGGAGCTGATAGGTCTTGCCGATCCCGAAGGCCTGCGTGGAATGAGTGCCAACGAGGTGCTGGCGGTCATTTTCAATGAAAAGGTGGAGTAATTCCATGATTTTAGTTCCCTAAAAGCCATTTCAGCACATTCAGCTTGCGTATGCCATCGTAATCTGCCGTGGATTCGATTTCATCGAGAGTAAGCAGGTACTTTGGGTAGTTGTCCTTAATCCGCTGCAGAGGTTTCAGTTCTCTTTCCATTACCTCTGGTTGGAGCGTGGATTCCGTAACTTGGTAATAGGTAAGACCATGTTCGTCTTTTGCCACGAAATCAATTTCTCCATTTGTCATGGAGCCAACGTATACCTCATAGCCACGGCGCAATAATTCCAGATAAACCGTATTTTCCAAAACATGCCCCGTATCTTGTCCATTCCTGCCAACTTTAAGATAGCGGAGAGCCGCATCTGCCACATAATACTTGGGATTTATCTTCAATATGTCCTTGCCTCGAATGTCAAAGCGTTCTGCTTGGTAGATAAGCATACTGTCCTGCAGGCCGGTCAGATATTTCTCCACTGTTTTGCTGTCAATTTTCCGTCCGGAACTTGTCATGGAATCCGCAATCTTGCGAATGGACAGTAGGCTTCCTACATTGGCGAACAGGTATTTGACGATACTTTCCAGCATTTTCACATCGCTTATGCGGAGCCGTCCCACGACATCCTTCAGGATGACTGTATTGTATAAGCCCAGCAAATATTCGTTTATGTCCTGTTGCCTGCCATCCAGCTGCAATGTGTAGGGAAAAGAACTTTCCGCAAGATATCGCTCATATATTTCCTTCAAGGTATGGTTAGCGGACAGATTGCTGGCATCATAATATTCCTTGAAGGACAGCGGCAGCATTTTCAGCTCCACATAACGGCCGGAAAGCAGGGTAGCAAGTTCTCCTGACATGAAGTAAGCATTGGAGCCTGTGATGTAGACATCGGCATTCTCCTTGATAAATAAGCTGTCCACAGCCTTTTCAAAGTCTGGCACATGCTGGATTTCATCAAGGAAGATATAATTCATGCTATCAGGCTGCATATGTGAAGTGACATATTGATAAAGAGCATGGTATTCCTGCAATTCTTCAAATGCCAGATCCTCAAAGTTTATACTGATAATGTTCTCCT
The DNA here is from genome assembly GCA_937902665.1 of uncultured Selenomonadaceae bacterium. GTDB lineage: Bacteria > Bacillota > Negativicutes > Selenomonadales > Selenomonadaceae > CALELM01. Next base: position 18,863 of record CALELM010000003.1, on the reverse strand, counting down.
TGGGAATCCCTTGCTCCAGCAGGTGTCTCTGGAACAGTTCAAAGAGTTTAGACTTCCCGCAGCGTCTAACGCCGGAAACCACTTTTATGATATGCCTGTCCTTATGGCGCTTCAAAAAATCCAGATATTCTTTTCGTTCTAAAAGTTGCATATCATCCACCTCTTTCTGCACTTTATTCCTTTTTTACATGATTTTATCATATATGTGGATTTTGTTCCATATTTTCGTAAAAGAAAGAGCAGGATGGACGAAATACAAACGACCATGCAGGAGCATGAAACTCTTGCATGGTCGTTATTTTTTGTTGCTGCTGTATTTACTTGCTGTATTTTTTCAGAATTTCGGAGAGGTTTTCGATATCGATAGGTTTTTCGAGGTGGTCGTTCATGCCTGCCTTTCTGGATTCTTCCTTGTCCGTGTCAAAGACATTGGCAGTGAGGGCGATGACAGGTGTTTCGGCAATCTTCCTGTTTTCCATCTTGCGGATCTCTCTCGTTGCGGTATAGCCATCCAGATGCGTCATTTGCACGTCCATGAGAATGAGGTCGTATTGCCCTTCCTTGGCTTGTGCCATGATCTCAAGGGCGGTCGTCCCGTCATCTGCCTCGTCTGCCGTGACATGGAACTCATCGAGAATCTCTCTTGCAATTTCTCGGTTCAGCGCATTGTCGTCTACGATGAGGACATGCATTCCTGTAAAGTCAGGAAGGGTTTCCGGCTCTTCGGGTGGCAGGGAATGGGATTCTACCATTCTCAGCTCAATCTCAAAGGTGACGGTCGTTCCCTTGGCAAGCTCGCTTGTAAACTCAATACTGCCTCCCATGAGGTCGAGGAGCTGCTTGACGATGGACATGCCAAGCCCAAGCCCCTTTGAACCACTGACGGGAGCGGTGTTGCTGTCAAAGAAGCTTTTCTTCAGCTTCTCCAAGAAATCCTTGCTCATGCCAATGCCATTATCTGAAATGCGGAAGCGGAATCTGGCAAAGTCCTCCCTGCTGGACTGGATTTGCTCGCAGGTACACTCCACCCTGCCTCCTGCCGGCGTGTACTTGATGGCATTGCCAAGGAGGTTGATGAGGATCTGGTCGAGGCGCATCTTGTCCATGTAGATGCCGTTCTCCTGCACCTTGCTGTAGTCCTGCACGAAGGTAATCTGCTTTTTGTCCGCTAATGGCTGTATCATGTCCTGCATTGCCTGCTGGCAGTCCAGAAGGGAACCCAGAGCCTCGTCCAAGGTAAGCTTTCCGTCTTCGATACGTGCCATTTCCAGCACGTCATTGAGCAGCTGGAGGATATGCTTGCTTGCAAGGCTGACTTTTTCCAAGCAATCCGAGAGCTTTTCCAAATCGTTGAAGTTCTTCTTTGCCATGCGTGTAAAACCAATGATGGTATTCATTGGGGTACGGATATCGTGGCTCATGTTAAAGAGAAAGGCGGACTTGGTATGGTTGGCAAGCTCGGCACGGGAAAGAGTATCCTCCAAGAAGGAGAGCTTTTCCTGCAGGAAGCTGTTTTGGCTCATGGCATGTTCCTTTGCCTCGATCTGCTTTTGGATCTCCTCGTCTGCCAACTGCAAGCCAAAGATAACGCCTGCAAAGTTCCCGTTCTCGTCCATATCACGGAAGAAGCTCATCTGGTAGTATTTCAAGTCGATTTCGTCCAAGATACGAAAACTTATGGTTATCACGGAAGTCTCCATCAGCTTCGGGAGGAGATATCCCAGACAGGTCTCGGCACGAAAGACTTCCTTGTCAGGCTCATAGATGAGATGCTGAGTGAGGAGGGAAAGCTTCTTGGTGAGGTTTGCTTCTTTCCATGCAGGAATCTTTTCTTGAAGCCATGCACTTTCCTTATAAGAAACCGCCGTATCCTCGCCTTCCTTGTCAAATGTGGCATAACCAAGGTAGGAAAAACCGCTGGCGATGGTTTCCAGAATTCTTTGCTTCGGCAATGCTTGTCGTTCGTTTTTTATTTCCTTTTCCATCTTTTTTGTATCCTTTCGTTCAAATTCGCTAAACACTCTTGCTTCTTAATTCGACAAGACAATGCCTTTTCCCTTTTGCGTTTGAGATTTTTAGCATAGCAGAAAAATGAAATGCTAGACAGAAGTGAGACGTTAGCAATCAGACGTGGTTTACTCTTGCTATGAAAAAAGCCCCCCGAAGAATTGATCTTCGGGGGGCAACCGTTGTATTGTCGGAAGGAAGTTCTTCCTTATGCAATGCCGCGCTGGGAAGCGTTAAGCTCCAAGAGCTTTTCCGTATGTGCCGCAACCTTTTCCGGCGTGATGTCCTTGCGTCTTGCAACGCCCGTGTCGAGAGCTGCCTTTGCAACAGCAGAAGCAACGACTGGGGCAACACGAGGATCGAATGGGCTGGTGATGACCTTGTTCTCGTTGAGTTCCTCCGGGGCGATGAGGGAAGCGATTGCCTTTGCTGCGGCAACCTTCATTTCCTCGTTGATGTCCGTTGCCCTCACGTCAAGAGCGCCACGGAAGATTCCGGGGAATGCGAGGAGGTTGTTGACCTGATTCGGGAAGTCGGAACGTCCCGTGCAAACGATGCGAGCGCCTGCGGCACGAGCCACGTCCGGCATAATCTCAGGGTTCGGGTTTGCCATTGCCATGATGACAGCATCGCTGTTCATGCTGCGAACCATGTCCTCCGTCACGCAGCCAGCAACGGAAACGCCAACGAATACGTCTGCGCCCTTGATGACATCAGCGAGGGAACCTTCCTCATGATTGAGGTTCGTAATCTTTGCGATATCGTCCTTGTAAGGGTTCATGCCCGTCGGACGGCCTTCGTAGATAGCGCCCGTGGAGTCGCAGAGAATGATGTTCTTTGCGTTCATGCGATGCAGGAGACGGGTGATTGCCTGACCTGCTGCGCCTGCACCGTTGACAACGATCTTTACGTCCTCGAAGTTCTTGCCGATGAGACGGAACGCATTGATGAGAGCGGAAGCAACAACGATTGCCGTGCCGTGCTGGTCATCATGGAACACTGGAATGTCCAGCGTCTTGCGGAGCTTCTTCTCGATGTCGAAGCACTGAGGTGCCTTGATGTCCTCGAGGTTGATGCCGCCGAAGGTCGGTGCCATCAGCTGAACCGTGCGGATTACCTCGTCAACGTCCTGCGTGTCGAGGCAGATAGGAACAGAATCAACGCCTGCAAAGCCTTTGAACAGGATGGACTTTCCTTCCATGACTGGAAGACCTGCCCCTGCACCAATGTTGCCGAGACCGAGGACAGCCGTTCCGTTCGTGACAACAGCAACCATGTTCCCCTTGGAGGTATAGTCGTAAATCTTCTCCGGCTCGTCCTTGATCTCAAGGCATGGAGCAGCAACGCCCGGAGTATAAGCAAGCGTCAAGTCCTCTGCGGAATCGAGAGGAACCGTAGCCGTGACGGCGAGCTTGCCGTGATACTTCTTATGGAGAGCGAGTGCATTCTTGTCAGTCGTGTTCATGGTGATACATCCTTTCTTGCTTGCAGGCTGCGGCAATTTTCCGCAGTCGATTTGTTCCTTTGCACTTTTCCCTAGTACATCTCCAAAAATATGAGGTTTACAGATAATTGCTAAAAAATGTAATTTCAAGTGCAAAATGTAATTTTGATATGGTAACTATTATAATAGATTATAGGAAAAAAGCAAATAGAATTTTTGAATAATAACTATAACTTTTGGTTATCGTAAACACATGGGAAACGGGAGAAAATCTGCATGGTTCCGTGACAGCAAAAAAGCAAGGGCATGTGACCCTTGCTTTTTGCTGTGCGTCAGCGTTTTTCGTAGCCGCCCTTGAGAGGGGGAGCATCCGACTGCTGTACTGTGATGGGCTGCGGCGTTTCCACCGTGCTTGCAGAGCCTTGTCCGCTGTCCCGCCCTTGGGGAGCTGGCGGCGGCGTTTCGCCGGAGGTTTTCTGCGTATTGCCGGACGCAGTCGATTGTTTGCTGTCCTTTTCAGGCACATCCTTTTCCGGGATATCCTTTTTGGAGCTTTCCTTGTTTTCCTTGCTGTCCTTTGAGGTACTCTTTTTGTCCGTTTTTTTGCTGGAGGAGACGGCATGACCTATCGAGGTGTCGCTGGCAGGAACCTCCGTTGCGCTTGCCGGTATGGAATTCTCGTACTCCCGTGCCGTGCGCTCGAACGTAGAGCGCATGCTGTCGCTGATGGAAATGCCCAGCGTGTCTGCGATAATGCTGCGGAGCTTGGATATATCAGGAATCCAGTAGCTGATGCCTTCAATATAAAGAGGCCTGCCGGGAACCATTTCCGCATCCAGCCCGTTTTGCTGGGCATTCTTTAGCGTTCCTGCGAATTCCAAGAGCTGGCGCATGGAAAGGTCGGTCTTCACGGAGTTCATGACCTCGGAAACGACGGAGGGCAGCTTCGTGATGATGGATGGGGAGGTGACTTTGTCCATGCATGCCTTCATGAATTTCTGCTGCCGCTTGATCCTGCCGATATCGCCTTCCTCGTCACGGTAGCGCACATAGGTAACGGCAGTCTTGCCGTCCATGTGCTGGGGACCGGGGCGCAGGTCAATGAGAAGCCCGCCGTCATCGTCCCAAGGATCCTCGTAATACATGCGTTTTTCTACGTCAATGTCGACACCGCCGATGGCATCAATGATATTGACGAATGCCTTGACGTTAATAATCACATAATGGTCGATATTGACACCGAGGAAATCCTCGACCGTCCGATGTGTGAGGTTTTCTTTTCCGTAGGCATAGGCGGCATTGATCTTGTCGTAGCCGTGCCCCTTGATCTTGACTCGCGTATCTCGGGGAATGGAGAGGAGTGCAGCCTTGTCCTTGGCAGGGTCGATCGTCGCAATCATGAGCGTGTCGGATCTCCCCACGTCATCTTCCCGTTCGTCCACCCCCATAATCATGATGGTCGCCTTGTCCTTTGCCGTCAGCAGGTCATCTTCCGGCACGTCCTCTACCTTGTCCAAGAGACTGGAGGAGGCGAACATAGCTCCTGCGATTGCGGCACCGAAAAAGCAGACGAGGACAACGATCCACATCCAAAGACGGGATTTTTTCTTTTTTCGAGATGGGATATAGGATTTGTTCAAGGCAGTACCCTCTTTTCTGTAGTGATATGCAATCCATGACTCTATTTAAACATAACGGGAAGGGGCTTTCAAGCATTTTTTGCATAAGAATCGGCAAAACGAGATGGCGGCAGTTTTTCTTTTGCTTTTTGGAAGGGAATGAGGAATTTGGGAAGAAATATTATAGGAGAAAGATATAGCAGCATATAGTTGAGGTGATAGGAATGGCAAGGGAGACAGAACGAAAATTTTTGGTGGATAAAAGGAAGTGGAATGCATCTTCCCAAGGGATTCGGATTGCCCAAGGGTACTTGTGCACTGTGCCGGATCGAATCGTGCGCGTGCGCAGAAAGGGAGGGCATGGGTACTTGACCGTCAAGGGAAAGAACGAGGGGATATCGAGGGAAGAGTTCGAGTATGAGATTCCGGTCAGGGATGCCGATGCCATGCTGAGGTTTTGCGAGCAGCCAATCATTGAGAAAGTGCGGTATATGGAGATGATTGGAGGAAAGGCATGGGAGGTGGACGTGTTCGAGGGAGAAAACGAGGGGCTGGTCATTGCGGAAATCGAGCTTGGTTCCGAGGAGGAGAGCTTTGAGCTGCCGGTCTGGGCAGGAAGGGAAGTTTCGCAGGACACGAGATTCAGCAATGCAAGCCTTGTGCAGAACCCGTACAGGAATTGGAAAGGCGAATTGCTTGGAATGGATGGGGACAAGACGCACTAAATCTTGTGAAGGATGATTTTTGTATACAAAATATTGAGTTATCCCCCATGTTATCCACATTGTGCACAGAATTGCGAAAAAGATATAGGAACATCTTCCACAAAAAGGCATAATATTATAGAAGAAAACTGTTCATGGCATGTTGAGGTACGGTATTTATCCACATCTGTGGATTATTATGTGGATAAAAGGAATGAGGATAAAATTCTGTGTGTTTTTTGAATGAATGGAAGGGGTGCTTCCAAAAAGAAAGGCAGAGGATGCTATGATTCCGGAATGGGAGCTTTTATTGAGATTGACGATGGCTGCCGTGCTTGGCGGCATTATCGGTTATGAGAGGCAGTCGAGGCGAAAATCGGCGGGGCTTCGCACCAATGTCTTGGTCTGCCTTGGCTCGTGCTTGATCATGCTGCTTTCGCAGTCAATTTACTCAGGGGTTGAGGGAAAGACAAATGCCGATCCTGCGCGCTTGGTTGCGCAGGTGGTCAGCGGCATTGGATTTCTCGGAGCGGGCGCTATCATGAAGGAAGGCTTGACGGTTACGGGACTTACGACAGCGGCATGCCTTTGGGTGGTCGCAGGTGTCGGCATTGGCGTGGGAGGCGGATATTACATGGAGTCGCTTTTCACGACAGGGCTTGTGTTTATCACGCTTGGCAGGCTGTCCCGCCTTGATGAATGGGTGATGCATGAGAGGAATCTTTCCATTACGATTCGGACGCTTGACAAGCCGGGGCAGCTCATGCACATCAATTCCTGCTTGGAGGATATGGAGCTGAAGATTCGGGGGGTCAAGGTCAAGGCGGATGAGGACGAGGTCTGGGAAAAGGATGCGGAGAAATATCTTTCCATAGAGATGGATGTTTACAATCATCAGGGAATCAAGAGCGTGATTATCGTGGATTCCATCAAACAGCTGGACGGCGTTGTGAGCGTTGATGTGACATGAGTTTTTCCCGTGGGAAGGATTTCGGGCGGAAATGGATAATATATTTAGTGAGAAGTAAAATGCGAGGAGGATTTTGCAATGTTGAATGAGGAAATTATGGACACGATGATCCGTATGGCAATGGACGCTATGAAGAATGCTTATGCGGAGCATGTGGAGATTGTTTCAGGTGCGTGCGTGCTGGCAAGTGACGGGACTCTCTACACGGGCTGCACGATAGGCAATGTTTCTGCGAGGGCTTGCTGCGAGGCGGAGGAGCTTGCTATTTACAAGGCAGTATCGGACGGAAAGCGCAAGTTTGATGCGGTTGCAGTGATTGCAGATACGGAAAAGCCGTTCGTGCCGGTCGGAAACAGCCTGCAGCTGATGTCGGAGTTTGAGGTCAAGACGCTCGTGATGGCGAACATGAACGGGGAGGTTGATGTAAGACCGTTGCAGGAGGTATTCCCGACAGGGGAAATGCTGCGGAGGAATCATCGTTTTTATATAGAGTGACAGGGCTTTACGCTCTTTTGCCTCCTGCACGTTGAGGCATGGGAAAAAGGGCAATCCTTGGATAGTTTCAGGAAGGGACGCACTGGCGTTCCTTTTTTTTGTGCGGTGGTTGATGTTTTCCCCCCTTTCTGCATGTATGAGTGTGAAAGGGGGTGAGAAACATGGCAACGGAAGCAACGAAGCTGACGGTGAAGGTCGTGACGGGAAGTTCTGCAAGCGGAAAGCCTGTAACGGCACAGCGCACGTTCTCCAACATCAATCCGGAGATTTCGGATGCGGATGCTTATGCAATCGGGTGCAAGCTTGGCACATTGCAGTCGCATGAAGTGAGCGGCATTATCCGCACGGATACGAAGGAGCTTGGTGCGTGAGGACGGAGAGAATCTGATGGAAAGGAGGGACAGGCATGACAAAGGTACTCAAGCTGGTATTTGCCGGTAACGGAAAGACGATGACTTGCAGCTTGGCAGATCCGAAGGACGGACTTGCAAAGGACGAAGTGCTGGACGTTATGAATGAGATGCTGGAAAAAGAAGCTGTGTTGGTGAATGGAGCCGTAGCCGATAAAGTGGAAAAGGCATACGTTCAAGAAACGGAGAAAATCGAGATTATCTGACAAAAGGCAGGAAAAAGCGGGAATGCCCGAGCAACCTATGGACTGGTTGCTCGGGTGTTCTTTTTTTGATGGAGGGTGTTGCAATAGGATAAAAATTCTTGTGGCGGTACTTTTCCTTTCGAGGGAGGGTGCTTTTTCTTGACAGGAAACAGGGAAGATGGTACACTTTACTTGTTGATGCGTGACAACCGAAAAAACTGCCCAAAATGGGGGTGGGTTGTCACAAACTTTCGTGGACAAAAGGATGCCTGATTTTACTGGGCTGATGCCTTGTTTTTAGGGAAAACCGAAACAGTGTCCACAGAAAAAACGTCGATTTTGACGGTTTTATCCTTCGGTTGTCATTTTTGACTTCTGAGCCCAGTGTTTTCGGGGCTTCCGGGACACAGGGTTGCATGCATGGAAATACCGCTTGCGGTGTGGAAACGGGAAAGTGCCTTTTGTGTTAAAAATATGATATTGCCAATCCGAAAAACAAAAAGGAGCTGTGCATAAGTGATTTCTCACTTATGCACAGCTCCTTTTGTTTCTTGGTATATTTAGTTACGGCATACCTGCCAGAAAAGCCTCCTCGCATTTTTCCTTTTGGGTAATCGTCATCTCAATTTTTTGTCGGAAGCAGCCTGCCGCATTGGGATATTATCATGAAAAATATATGCTTTCTGTTCAAATGGAGGGTTATTTCTTGTCATGGGCGATGGATTTGGATAAAATAAAGAAGGAAATAAATCATGGCTATAAGAGGTGTGCGCTTGTGAATGCACAGGAAAAGGAATTGTCACAAAAAATAATAAGTGAAATAACAAGGTTAAGCAAGGGGAGAAGCCAGCCTTGGCGTTTTATGGAGGTCTGCGGGACACATACGGTATCTATCTTTCGGGCAGGGCTTCGCCAGATGCTCCCGGAGAGCGTGGAGCTGGTGTCCGGTCCCGGATGTCCTGTCTGTGTTACGGCAGATGATTATATGGACAAGGCGATTGCCTACGCAGGTATGGAGGATGTCATTGTTGCGACTTTTGGGGATATGCTGAAGGTTCCCGGAACGGAGTCGAGTCTTGGGGAGGCAAAGGCGGCAGGGGCGGATATCCGCATTGTTTATTCCCCCATGGACAGCTTGGCACTTGCAGAGGAGAATCCGGAAAAGAAGGTCGTGTTCCTCGCTGTGGGCTTTGAGACGACAGCTCCCACGGAGGCGGCGGCTGTCCTTGCGGCGAGGGAGCGAGGACTCAGAAACCTTTATATGCTTTCTGCGCAAAAGCTTGTGCCTCCTGCGCTCCGTATGCTGATGGACGATCCCAAGGTTCGGGTAGATGGGTTCTTGCTTCCGGGGCATGTGGCGGTCGTCAGCGGTACGGAGGTCTTTCGCTTTGTTGCAGAGGAATATCATGTGCCGGGCGTGGTGGCAGGCTTTGAGCCACTCCAGATTTTGCGCGCCCTATATCGCTTGGCAGTTCAGGCAAGCAGGGGCGAGGCAAGGATTGAGAATGAGTACGGCAGTGTGGTTCGTCCAGAGGGAAATCCTGTTTCGATGCAGGTGCTGTCCACGGTCTATGAGCCGGTGGACGCAGTGTGGCGTGGCATTGGCGTGGTAGCAGAGTCGGGGCTTCGCTTGCGGGAGGCGTTCAAGGAGTTTGATATCGAGAGGGTGCGTCCTGTGGAGGCGCTTCCCAAGAGGAGAAAAACGGCTTGCCGCTGCGGTGAGGTGCTGCGGGGAATCGTCCTGCCTGCGGAATGTCCGCTCTTTGGCAAGGTATGCCAGCCAACCCATGCGGTTGGCCCGTGCATGGTTTCGGTGGAAGGTGTTTGCGCTGCTTGGTACAAGTATGGGCAGGGACGGTTTTCCTTTGGCGGAAGTGGGAAAGGGAATGGAAAGGAAGTGCTGGCATGAGTTTGGACAGGATTACTTTGGCACATGGCGCTGGCGGAAGGATGAGCCAAGAGCTGATGGAGAAGGTGATTTTGCCGGAGTTCGGGAATCCCCTCCTCAATGAGCTGCATGACGGGGCAGTGGTGGAATTGAGGGGACGGACGGCATTCACTACGGATTCCTATGTCGTGAAGCCACTTTTTTTCCCCGGCGGAAATATCGGGAAGCTGGCAGTTTGCGGAACGGTGAACGACCTTTCCATGACGGGCGCAGTGCCGAGATACCTTTCTGTAGGCTTGGTGCTGGAGGAAGGCTTTCCCATCAAGGATCTGCAGGCGATTTTGCATACGATGCGGGAAATGGCGCAGGAGGCAGGGGTTTCCATCGTTACGGGTGATACGAAGGTCGTCGGCAAGGGACAGGCGGACGGTATTTTCATCAATACGGCAGGCGTGGGGGATATCCTTTCGGGGACGGATATTTCGCCAAGGAAGGTAGCTCCCGGCATGAAGGTTTTGCTTTCTGGCTACTTGGGAGACCATGCGGCTGTGATCTTGGCAGGGCAGCATGGCTTGGAAATTCCTGATTACCTGCATACGGACTGCGCTCCGCTGAACCGCATGATACGGGCGATGCTGGAGGCTGTGCCGGAGATAGCGATGCTTCGGGATCCGACAAGGGGCGGCGTTGCGGCTGTCCTCAATGAGATTGCTGCAGCATCGCAGGTAGGGATTTTGATTGATGAGGAACGGCTTCCCATTCATTCCGAGGTACAGGGGATTTGCGACCTTTTGGGATTTGACACATTGGAGCTTGCCAATGAGGGCAAGGTGGTTGCCTTTGTGCCGGCAGGCAGGGAAGAGGAGGTTCTTTCAGTTATGCGTTCTTTCCCCTATGGCAAGAATGCCTGCGTGATTGGGGAAACGGTTGCTGAGGCTGTGGGGCAGGTGGGACTGCGCACGGCAATCGGAGGGATTCGTGTCGTGGACATGCCGCTTGGAAATCTTGTTCCAAGAATCTGTTGATAACGAAGCTAAGATGTCCCCTTTTTCAACAGCTTGCTGTAAGTGGGGGAAGCCAAATTTTAACAAGCGGCGAGCATATCTCCCGCTTCGTTGAAACGCTATCGTAGGAGGAAAATGCTTGCGGCATTTTCTTGATAGAGGGCGTTATAGTAGGCATAAGTTTGATATAAAGGCTTGGTGTTTATGGAAAAGGCAGAAAAGTATTATCAAATGCATTTAAAAATTCGTGCGCTGAGTCAGGAGCTGCAGCAGTTCGGCGCGCAGATGCCCACGGACGAGCGTTCCAGAAAGATTCGCATAGTGACGAATGCCTATCGGGCATTGGGCGACTTGGAAAACTGCGCCAGATTTCTGGAGGGGTACGTCCAGAACGGAGAGGAGGATGAGGAGGTCGTTGACTTCTACATCCGTATCAAGGAAATTGAGGGACGCGCACTGGCGAGAAAAGGCGATTTCAAGGGCGCAAAAGCAGCGTTTGAGACGGCGCTTCATACAGCTGGCAAGTATGAAATGGATTTCAAGAAAATGGATATGTACCAGAGCATATCGACCATCTACGAGAAGATAGGAAATTACAAGCAGGCACTTTTTTATTATGACGAGTTTGTCAAGCTGAGTACGCAGGTCTACAAGGAACGCAACTATGCGTACTCCAAGTATCTGATTGATGTTTATGGTCTAGGGCAGCTGCAGCAGAAGATGTCGGAGGCGGCAGCCGTGACGAGGCGGCTGGAGCATCAGGCAGATGTGGATTCCTTGACCGGTATTTACAACCGAAGGTTTCTGCACGAGGCTCTGCAGGGTTCGATATTTCCGGAGGATGCCAAGGGAAGGCTTGCTGTCGTCATGATGGATCTGGATTATTTCAAGCAGTATAACGACACCTACGGGCATACGGAAGGCGATGAGGTGCTTCGGATTGTGGGAGACATTTTGCAGGGCATGGAGAATGAATGCATCTATCCTGTTCGGTATGGCGGAGAGGAATTCCTGCTCTTGCTTCGGGAGCCGCAGAAGCAGGAGGCGGTGAACGCAGTGGAGCAGATTATGAACGCCCTTCGGAAACGGGCTGTCGAGCATAAGGGTTCCAAGGTCTCCGATATCGTCACGCTCAGTGCCGGTATTGCAGAGGGCGTTTGCCGTTTTCCGGAGCAGCGCCATGCACTCATAGAGGAGGCGGACAATATGCTCTATGAGGCAAAGAAAACGAGGAATTGCTGGAGAAAGATAGATGTGATGAAGGATAACGCAGTACGAGGGTGGTGATGGCATGTGGTGCGAGAGAGCAGGGGTGAGCACGAAGGAACGTGTTCAGGATCTGATAACATACTTTGAGGGGACTTGCGAGTTCTGCATCGGCAATATGGGCATGGATTCCTATCGTGAGGAGGTGACAGAGCTGATTGAGAAGGACACCACGCTGGATGATGAAACGGTGATGATGCTCTACTATGCAGGCTCTGTCATTGACTACAAGGTGGAGAATTTTGCGGATGCTCTGGAGAAGTGGAAAAAAGCAGGGGAATTGGCGAAAAAGACTGGAAATGAGGTGTACCTTGCCAAGGTATATTCCTATATTTCCATCTATTACTATGTGAAAAAGGAAATGGAGAAAAGCCGTGAGTACTTCGGCAAAGCCTTGCAGATCTTCAAGAGCCACAAGCTTTACTCGGAGATTGCCCTGCACTATATCAATATCCTTTGGTACAAGCGGTATGAGGAGGACAAGTCAGAAGTGCTGGAGTACCTGAGCGAGGCACTCCGCTATGTCCAAATTTCCGATGCGCAGACAGATGCAAGGGTATACCTGCATATTGGCTATATCTACAAGACCATTTTCAACGACTTCATCACGGGGTTCAAGCATCTGAAGATCGCAAGGGAAATGTGCTGCAAAAATGGAAACCGAGAGATGGAGTGCATGACGTTCCATGTGCTGGCAGATGGCTATATGCAGCTGGGAAGCTATGAGAGGGCGGTCGAGATTTATCGGGATATATTGAAAATGAAGGAGTACCGGAATATTACGGTAAACCTGAAGTGCATGATTCTCAGCAACCTGATTCCAGCTTATCTGCATTTGGGGAAATACGAGGAAGCAGAACGTGAGATTGACCTCATGGACAGCTATGTTCCGCAGGCGCAGGTGAATATCAGGGAGCAATTTGAGGGAACGGCAAAATGGCTGCGCGCACGGCAGTATATCGTATGCAAGGAAAAGCTGGAGGAAGCGGAAGCCTTGCTGGAGGAATGCGAGCGTTTCGCTGAAAAGTACGCAAACAGCTTTTTTGTGGAAGCCTTTGATTTTCAGCTGGCAGGGAGCTTTGGCGATCTGCGGATGGTGCAGAATGATTTGGAGGGCGCTTTGCGGCATTACAAGGAGCAGGTCGCACTTTCGGAAAAGTACGGGCTTTTGCCAAAGGTTCAGGCGGCGGGCAATCTTTCGGATGCCTATGAACGGCTGGGGGATTACAAGGAGGCTCTTCGCTACCGAAAAACCAAGATGGAATATGTGGAATCCATCGAGCATGAGCGGCTGATGAACCACTATGACCGCTTGTACCAAGAGTTGTTCAAGGATGTTCAGGAGGAGCATTTGCATCAGCTGAACAAGGAAAAAAAGAAGCTGGAAATGAGCGTGTTCATTGACCGCTTGACAGGATTGCCGGACAGGCGCTGCTTTGATGGATATCTCAAGACGCTTCGGCAGCAGGGGGGCATGAAGCAGCTAGGCATTATTTTCTGCGATATTGACTTTTTCAAGAAATACAACGATGGCTTTGGGCATCTCAAGGGCGATGAATGCCTGCAAAAAATGGGAAAGCTTTTGCAGGGCTTCGTCAAGGACAAGAAAGCAAGGGCGTTTCGCTATGGCGGGGAGGAGTTCATTCTTGTCCTGACGGGATACGAGAAAGAAGAAATCCTGTCGATGGGCATTCTTCTTGCGGAGCAGGTTCGCCAGCTCAGAATCGAGCATCCGTGGTCAACGGCAGGGGCTACCTTGACAGTGAGTGTTGGCTGCAGCACCTCCTCGGAAGAGGTACAGGATATTTTTGAACTGATTCGCCAAGCAGATGAGGCTCTCTACCACGTCAAGGAAAACGGGAGAAACGGTGCATGGATGTACTGAGCGGAAAAGAATTTGGGGTAGGTGTTTCTGGAAAAGGGGGCCTTGCAGGAAAAATATGCTGGAGGAAGGGAAGGAAAGCTGAATGGAGAATGAAAATGATAAAAAGGGAATCATTGCGAGAGGGATCCAGTCCGTGATGGATCAGGCGTACCGCCATATTGCCACGCAGCAGGAGGTAGAGGAGCTTGTGGAGGCAAATCATTGGGACGTGGACGAGCTAATCAAGTGGCAGTCCGTAAAGGCGGGAGCCGCCGGCTTTGTGACGGGAGTGCCGGGATTTGCGGCACTTCCCGTGACCTTGCCGGCGAACCTTGCCAGCAGCTTGTACAACCAGCTTCGACTGATCGCAGGAATTGCGTATATCCGTGGGTACGACCTGAAGGACGAAAAGGTGCAGACCATGGCAATCTGCTGCTTGCTGGGAAATCAAGTCAACAAGGTGCTGAAGGACGTTGCCAAGAAGTCCTTGCAGGCGGCAGTGCAGCAGTATATCGCAAGGTATTCTGCCCAAAAGCTGGTGCAGGAAGTAGCCGAGAATTTGGCAGCAAAGATTGTTGCGCAAAACGCAGGAAAAATCGTTCCCTTGATTGGAGGGGTGGTCAATCTTGTTTTTGATGGGGCATCGACCTATGCCATAGGAAATGCGGCGAAAAAAATGTTTGCAGAACTGTGACAGCGGCTTGCCGTGGGGACTTGCATGCGGCAAAAGAAATAGCGGATCTCAGGAAAAATCAAGATGCTGCAAGGAACAATGCCCTGAGCTGTTTGCGGTTTGTGTCTTTTGCATGCAAGAGAAAGATTTTTCAGATATTTTCGTGAATCCTTTGACATGCAACTGCATGAAATGATATGATAAACAAGTGTCATGGGGCTTTTTTGAGTGAGATATGGAACAATATAGAATGATGTGGAGGAAATCAAGCAAATGATTGAGCGTTACACGAATCCTGAGATGGGACATCTTTGGTCGATTGAGAATGAATGGCAGACGATTTTGAATGTGGAGATGGCTGCTTGCGATGCGATGGCAGAGTTGGGGCAGATTCCAAAGGAAGCGGCAGCAAACATTCGGGCAAAGGCAAAGTTTGAAGTGGAGCGTATCCACGAGATTGAAGCCGTAACGCATCATGATATCATTGCTTTCCTGACGAATGTGGCAGAGCATGTGGGCGATGACTCGAAGTATGTTCACAAGGGCTTGACATCGAGCGATGTCAAGGATACTGCAATCTGCATGATGATGCGCGATTCCGCAGAGATGATTTTGGAGGACTTGAGGAAGTTCCGTGAGGTTCTGCGCCGCCGTGCCGTGGAGTTCAAGCACACGCCGTGCATTGGGCGTACCCACGGGATTCATGCCGAGCCGATGACGTTCGGATTGAAGCTGGCTCTTTGGAGCGCAGAGATTGAGCGTGATATTGAACGAGTGGAGCATGCAAAGAAGATTGTTTCCGTTGGCAAGCTTTCGGGTGCCGTCGGAACGTATTCCAATATCGATCCTAAAATTGAGGAGATTGTCTGCAAGAAGCTTGGGCTTACGCCGGTTCGCCTTGCAACGCAGGTCATCCAGAGAGACCGCCATGCAGAGTACATGACAACGCTTGCCATCGTGGCAAGCACCTTGGAAAAGATTGCAACAGAGGTCCGCAATCACCAGCGCACGGATATTCGTGAGGCAGAGGAGTATTTCTCTCCGGGGCAGAAGGGTTCTTCCGCTATGCCGCACAAGCGCAATCCCATCAACTGCGAGCGCATTTCCGGCATGGCACGCTTGGTTCGAGGAAACGCTGTTGCCGCTATGGAGGATATCACGCTCTGGCATGAACGGGATATTTCCCATTCTTCCGTGGAGCGCGTGATCTTGCCGGACAGCACTATCAACGTAGATTATTGCACGAGGAAGCTGACGAATATCATCGACAAGCTTTTGGTTTATCCGGAGGCAATGCTTCACAACCTCAACCGCACGGGCGGCTTGATTTACAGCCAGCGTCTTATGCTTGCCGTTGTCAGCAAGGGCGTTTTGCGTGAGGATGCTTACAAGTGGGTTCAGCGCAATGCCATGAAGCGCTGGATGGAAGGGGAAGACTTCAAGACGAATGTTGAGAAGGATCCGGATATTACGAAGCATTTGACGAAGGAAGAAATCGAGAATTGTTTCGACTACCAGTATTTCCTGCGTCATGTAGATATGATTATGGAGCGTTTTGGCCTTTGATTGCTTCATAAGGCAAAATGCCTGAATTTCTTGGGCAGCGGCTGCCGTTCGGCGGTGCGCTGCCTCAAGTTTGTGAAGATAGGGAGGGAAACTCTTATGTCAACAGTGGTGATTACAGGTACCCAGTGGGGAGACGAGGGAAAGGGCAAGATCGTTGATTATCTTGCCCAGCAGGCAGAGACTGTAGTGCGCTTTCAGGGCGGGAGCAATGCCGGTCATACGGTAGCAGTCAATGGCGAGGAGTACAAGCTTCGCTTGCTTCCTTCTGGCATTCTCTACAAGGGAACGCATAATATTATAGCGAATGGCGTTGCTTTTGATCCTGAGGTTATGCTGCAGGAGATGGATGCGCTTTCTGCCCGTGGCATTGATGTGTCGGGCATTCGTGTTTCGGATCGCGCGCAGGTAGTTCTTCCGTATCACCGTATCATGGACGGCATTGGCGACGAGTCGCGCGGCAAGGACAAGATTGGCACGACAAAGCGCGGGATTGGTCCCTGCTATATGGACAGGGACAATCGTATCGGAATCCGTGTCTGTGATTTGATGGACAAGGACGAGTTTGCGGCAAAGCTCAAGAAGAATCTTGTGGTCAAGAACAGGGAATTGCAGCTTCTCTACAACCATGAGCCGCTCAAGTACGAGGAGGTTCTGGAGGAATATCTGGGGTATGCGGAGAGGATTCGCCCGTATGTCTGCGATGCCATTACGATGCTGAACGATGAGATTCGTGCGGGGCGTAGGGTGCTGTTCGAGGGTGCGCAGGCAACCATGCTGGACATTGACTACGGCACATATCCTTACGTTACGGCTTCGCACCCGCTTTCCGGCGGCGTGACGGTTGGAGCCGGTGTTGCGCCCAAGAAGATTGACAAGGTTGTGGGCGTGGTCAAGGCATACTGCACGAGAGTGGGAGAGGGGCCTTTCCCAACGGAGCAGCTCAACGAGACGGGAGACAAGCTTCGTGATGCAGGGCATGAGTACGGAACGGTCACTGGCCGTCCTCGCCGTACTGGCTGGCTGGATGCCTGCGTTGTCCGCTATGCCGGAATCCTTTCGGGAATTGACTACATGGCGATTACGCGCTTGGATATCCTCGATGGCTTTGACGAGATCAAGATGTGCGTTGGATACAAGCACAACGGCGAGCTTTTGCCGGGCATTCCGCCTTCCTTGAAGGTGCTTGCCGAGGTAGAGCCTGTTTATGAGACCTTCCAAGGATGGAAAACAGATATCAGCAAGATTCGTTCCTACGAGGAGCTTCCGGAAAATGCGAGAAAATACTTGGAACGCATGGCAGAGGTCACGGGCATTGCGCTTGGCATTGTCTCCGTTGGACCGAACCGTGATGAAACGATTGTCATTGCAAAGGACATCTATTGATATCGTGAGGCGAAAAAGCCTTGGGAAAATAGAAGAATGCAGGAACGGGCAGGACGTAAAGCGTCCTGCCCGTTCCTGCATTTTTGCTGAATCCCAATAATTCATGTGGACAATGCTTTATGGCTGTGATACACTAAATTCAGGTTAACATGTTTTGGTATGCAGTTTTGAGGGAGTTGTGCAGCGGGGGCTTGTTGGTATTTTCAGAAATTTTCTTTCATTTGGAATTGTTGCTTTGCTTGCGGAAAGGAAGTTGCTTCATGAAAAAGATAGTGTTGCTTTGCGCGTCCGGAATGTCTACGAATATGTTCGTCAAGAAGATGAAGGAAGCCGCCAAGGCATTGGAGTATGAGTGTACGATATCTGCATTCTCGACAGCCGAGGCAGAAACGGAGGCGGCAGATGCGGATATCATTTTGTTAGGTCCGCAGGTTCGGTTTTCCAAGAGCAGAGTCGAGGCGCAGTGTCCCGGCAGGCCCGTGGAGGTTATTGATATGCATGCCTATGGGCGCATGGATGGAAGAACCGTCATGGAGCGTGCCATAAAGCTGCTGGGCTAGAAGTGTTTGGGTGTATGGGAGGTATTTATGGAAGGCGTTGAATTGATTGCATTTCGGATTATTTCTGCGGTGGGGACTGCACGCAGTATGTATATCGAAGCCATCCAAAAGGCAAAGGCAGGAGATTTTGAGGCTGCAGAGAAGCTGCTGAAGTCGGGAGAAAACATGTTTCTGGAAGGGCATCATGCTCATGCGGGGCTTCTCCAAAGGGAATCAAGCGGAGGGCTTTATGGGCAGACACAGCTTTTGGTTCTTCATGCAGAGGATCAGCTGATGAGCGCAGAGACCTTCAAGATTGTTGCGAGAGAATTCATTGATGCGTACCAGCGGATTGCTGCATTGGAAAAACCGGATAAGCCGGAAAAACCGGAAGAAGGATAAGGCGTTTTCGCACGGTCTTGAGTGCGTTGCGGCTTGAGTTGTTGTTTGGATGGAAAATGGGGCTGTTGCATGCGTGAGAAATCATTGTATTGTAGTGGTCAAGCTTTTTGGTGGCTGGATAGCGTGATAGATAAAAAGAGTTTACGCCCCTCCCGTTTTTGATGGGAGGGGTTTTTGGAGGGCGTTATAACGAAGTAAAGATGTCCCCTTCTTCAACAGCTTGCTGTAAGTGGGCGAAACCAAATTTAACAAGCGGCGAGCAAACTTTCGCTTCGTTGAAACGCTGTCGCAGGAGGATGATGCTTGTTGCATTTTCTTGATGGAGGGCGTTATAATGCAAGAAAGAGGGTGACAGGATGGAACTGACGGAGGAGCAGCAAGCGGAGCGAAGAAAGCGTATTCTGGAAAAGGTGAAGATGCTTCGCCTGATAGACGACAATTTCA
>CALELM010000002.1 GCA_937902665.1 uncultured Selenomonadaceae bacterium | reverse complement strand
AGTCAACGGATGATTTTATCTATGATGATCTTTCTATCACCAACGGGGAAACACACCGCATGTTCTTGGGAATGTTCCAAGGGTGGTTCCGTGACACGAAGGCAGGGACTTATTACAACAGCTTTGTGCAGGCGTTGCTTTTGGATGATGTGAGGGCAATGACGAACTATATGAACAAGGTTTCTCTTGCTGTCTTTAGTTACTTCGATACGGGAAATCACCCATCGGAGGAGACAGAGCCGGAGAGGTTCTATCACGGTTTTGTGCTGGGCTTGATGGCAGACATGCGTGACAGGTTCGTATTGACTTCGAATCGGGAGAGTGGATTTGGCAGGTATGACGTGATGCTGGAGCCAAAGAATGACAAGGACAATGCTGTCATTATCGAGTTCAAGGTCTATGACGATTATGACGAGAAGGGACTGGAGGACACCGTGCAGGCGGCACTTCGGCAGATTGCGGAAAAGAAGTATCGGGAGGCACTGATGGAGAAAGGATTTGCGGAGGAAAGGATTCGTGCCTATGGCTTTGCGTTCCAAGGGAAAAAAGTGCTGATTGGCAGGGGCGAGTGAGGATAAATAGCTGCAAAAGGAAGAAAAAATTCTGCTATGAAGAAAGATTGGCTTTTGCATGGATTTTTTCTGAAAACACATGGAAATATTTGGCAGAAGTAGGTTATAATAAGAAGGAAACGAGCATGACAAGAAGATGTATTTGACGGAAAAGAGAGGAATCTAACATGAAACGTCTTGTAATCATTCGCGGCGCGGGAGAGATTGCCAGCGGAGCTGCGATATATTTGCATAATGCAGGCTTTCGCGTGTTGATATTGGAAAAAGAAAAACCTTCCTCCACACGCAGGGAGGTGTCTTTTGCAGATGCTGCTTATGACGGAGAAAAAACCGTTGCGAGAGTGACCTGCAAGAAGGCTGGTTCTCCCAAGGAGGCAGAAAAGCTTTTGAAGGCAGGGGAGCTTGTCATGCTGATTGATCCGGGCGGAAGGCACATTGCAGGCTTTGAGCCGCAGGTTGTCATAGATGCACTCATGGCAAATGAGAATTTTGGGACAACGAGGGACATGGCGCAGCATACGCTGGCACTGGGACCCGGTTTCTGTGCAGGGCGTGACGTAGATGCCGTCGTTGAAACGATGCGGGGGCATACGTTGGGGCGCATTATTTACGAGGGCTACAGCTATCGCAAGGAAGGAGAGGTTTTTCAGGTCGGGCATAACGACAAGGAAAATATCCTCCTGTCTCCAGTAGAGGGCAGGGTAGAAGCCCTTCACAATATTTCCTGCAAGATGACAACGGGAGAGCCGGTGGCACGCATTCACCAAGAGGACGGGACGGTTACGGAGATTTGCGCGCATATTTCAGGTGTGCTTCGAGGTATCGTTCGTGAGGGTTCGATGGTATCGAAGGGGCAGAAGCTTATCGACATCAATCCCATCATGCATCAGGAGGATTGCTTTACGATTTCGGACAAGGTGCGCTGTATCGCAGGGGCTGTGCTTCAGGCGGTCATGAAATGGGAGAACCAGCAGCCCAAGAGAAGGTTTTTTTAACGGTTTTGATTGAGGGAGAGCTATGGGACTGCAAGGAATCCTTGCTGCGGTGATGGACTTTATCTATCCGCCGCATTGCCCTGCTTGCGGCGCTTATGTGGAGCACTGCGGAGCGTGGTGTCCTGATTGCTTGGCAAAGGCTGTCTGCGTGAAGCGCTTGCCCTTGGACTGTGACACTGCAAAATGGGTGGACGGTGCGTATGCGCTTGGGAAGTATCACGGAAGCCTGCGGGATTTGATTCGGGATCTGAAATACCATCAAAAGACGGGAAACCTTTTGCAGATTCGTGCCTTTTTAGATGCATGTGATGCGAAGCTTCCTTTTTTGCAAAATGCGATGGTTGCGGTTCCTGTTCCGCTGCATAAGGACAAGTTGCGTTCAAGGGGCTATAACCAAGCGGAACGGATTTTTCGGGACTGGTTGGAGGCAAAGGGCATTGCCGTTCACGAGGCACTTTGCAGGACCCGTGTTACGGTGCCGCAATATGGGCTGTCACGGGAGGAACGCAGGAAAAATATGATGGATGCTTTTTCTGTGACGCAGGAAGAGTTTGTTTGCGGCAAGGAAGTCCTTCTGCTGGATGATATCATGACGACAGGCGCAACGGTGCAGGCGTGTGCGGAAGCCTTGCGGCGAAAGGGTGCTGTGCGGGTTCTTGTCATGGTACTGGCAAGCGACAGGCGGCAGAGGTAGGGGAAAGCATGAGGGATGGAAGAAAATGTATTGCATTTTCTTTACAGTTAAGTTATAATATGCAAAAATTGAGAGAAAATATGTAAACCTTAAGGGGGATTTCGTATGGTGATAAATGGAGCAGAGGCTGTTCTGGAGAGCCTGAAAAGGGAGAACGTGGATGTTGTGTTCGGGTATCCAGGGGGAGCCGTTCTCACTTTGTATGATGCGGTATACAAGTACAAATTTCCGCATATTCTGACGCATCATGAGCAGGGAGCGGTTCATGCGGCAGATGGCTATGCAAGGGCAACGGGAAAGGTAGGCGTGGTTTTTGCGACCTCTGGACCGGGTGCGACGAACCTGATCACGGGCATTGCCACAGCATGCACGGATTCTGTCCCATTGGTTTGCATTACGGGACAGGTAGCGAATCCCTACATCGGGAAGGACTCCTTTCAGGAGGCGGATATCTTTGGCATTACGACTCCAATCACGAAGCATAACTACCTTGTGAAGAAAGCCGAGGACTTGCCTCGCATTCTGAAAGAGGCATTTTTCATTGCACGGACGGGCAGGCCGGGACCTGTTGTCATTGATGTGGCAAAGGATGTTTTTGCGGCAAAAATTGATTATGAATATCCGGAGAAGGTAAATCTTCGTGGCTACACGGGAGAGTATCCGGGAGATGAGAAGGATGTGGATGCTGTAGTCGAGGCATTGAAGCAGGCAAAGAAGCCATTGCTTTTTGTCGGGGGCGGCGTGAACATCTCAGATACGGCAGAGGTGCTGCGCAGGGTTGTCAAGCGGTTGGGAATCCCAGTGACGAGTACGCTTTTGGGACTTGGCACAGTTTCCGCTGACGAGAAGGGCTTCCTTGGGTTTGCAGGAATGCATGGCTCGTATGCTTCCAACATGTCCATCATGGAATGTGACCTGCTTCTTTGCATTGGCATGCGCTTTAGTGACCGTGTGACAGGGAAGGTATCTGATTTTGCGCCAAAGGCGAAGGTGGTTCATTTTGAGCTGGATCGCGCCGAGGTAAACAAGAACGTTGCGGCGGATTATTGCGTCATGGGAGATTTGCGCTGGAGCCTGCCATGCTTCCTGAAGAAGCTGGAGGAAGCAACGGAGGATTTCCCGCAGATTTTTGCGCCGTGGCTGGATTCCTGCGTAAAGATGAGCGAGGAGCATCCGTTTGAGTACAAGGAATGTGGGGACGTGATCAAGCCGGAGGCATTGATCGAAAGAATCAGTGCGCTTTCGGACGAGAACACGATTGCTGTCACGGACGTTGGGCAGCACCAGATGTGGGCGGCACAGTTCTTCAAGGTTTACCAACCA
Organism: uncultured Selenomonadaceae bacterium; assembly: GCA_937902665.1. GTDB lineage: Bacteria > Bacillota > Negativicutes > Selenomonadales > Selenomonadaceae > CALELM01. The sequence continues at coordinate 10,028 of CALELM010000002.1, read as the reverse complement.
CGTCATTTCCTGACATCGGGCGGACAAGGTACGATGGGGTATGGATTGCCTGCCGCTATGGGTGCAAAGGTTGCTATGCCTGACAGCAAGGTGGTTCTCTTTACGGGTGATGGAAGCATCATGATGAATTGCCAAGAGTTTGCGACGCTTGCCGATAACGGGATTGATGTCAAGGTCATTATCGTGCATAACTGCATTTTGGGAATGGTCGGACAGTGGCAGAGGCTGTTTTACAATCATCATTATTCCCAGTCGGAGCTGAATGGAAAGACGGATTTTGTCAAGCTGGCGGAATCCATGGGCGTGAAGGGCTATCGCTTGACCAAGAAGGAGGAGCTGGACACGCTTCTGCCTCAGATTATGCAGGAGAAGGGCGCTTCCGTAACGGATGTATGGGTGCCGCAGGACGAAGATGTTTTGCCGATGGTACCCAGTGGCTGCCGCTTGGACGAGATGGTTCTTGGAGGTGAAGGAAAGTGATGAGGAAATATTTGCTGGCTGTCTTGGTTGACAACAAACCGGGCGTTCTCACGCATGTAGCGGGCTTGATTAGCCGCCGTGCATTCAACATAGAGAGCATTTCTGCCGGATATACGGAAGAGCCGGAGGTTACACGCATCAATATTGTCGTGTCGGTTGAGTCGGAAAATGAGCTGGATCAGGTAGTTCACCAGCTCTCGAAGCTGATTGATGTTATCAAGGTCGTGAATCTCAGCAAGGCTCCGTCCATTGACCGTGAGCTTGTGATGATCAAGGTACACGCAACGAAGGAAAACCGTGCGGATATCGTCAACATTGTTGAGATTTTCCGTGCCAATATTGTCGATATTACGCAGGAAAACGTGGTAATCGAGCTTACGGGACAGCAGAACAAGATCGATGCCATCGTGGAAGTGCTTTCGGAATATGAGATTGTCGAGATTGCCCGTACCGGTGCTATCGCACTTTCGAGAGGGCCAGTTCCCGTCAAGAAAATGTAACGGGGATTTTGAAAGGCAGAGTTTGGAGATATTCTGACGACAAAAGCCGAATCATGCAAAAAGAAATTTTTCTGTTTGCGTGATTCGGCTTTTTCATATTTCTTTGTATATGTCGCGTCTACGGAACCCATTGCAATCACTCCTTTTTGTATGACTTTTGTATGACAATCGTATCGTTTTGCTTGTTTGTTGGCAACATTTATTGAATTTTCATAAACACTTTTATCCACTGGTTGCATAACATGTTGTATGGTTATGGTTAACAGTAAGATTCTCTTTTAGCAGGATTTTGAGATGTTATGGAGAATTTAAGACGATAGAAGTGATATGTTCAAGGAAAGCAGGAGTTTTCATTTGCATTGCAGGAGAATAGGCAGGGGAAACGCTGTTGGATAACTGGGAAAGGGGCAAGCAACGATATGGAGAATAGCAAGGCAAGCGAGATGGATGCACTGGGAAGGCAGAAGGAGGAGCTGCTGGCAAAGGTGCAGCGGATTGCTGAAAACTGTGAGGGAATAGAAAATGAAGCCAATGCGGCGAAGGTGGCGGAGCTGAACAAGAGGCAAGCGGAGCTTTTGGCACAGCAGGACGGGCTGCAGGGCAAGCTGTCTGCACTCCAAGGAGAACTCAGCTCGATCAGCCGCAGGATTCAGGAGCTGTCAGGCTCGGGCGTGCAAAAGATACTGGAAGCAATCAAAAACCAGCGGTGGTATTTCTTCAAGAACAAGCCGAAGGTGCTGATGGATAAAAACACGGCACTGCTGTGGGCAAATCTGGATTGTTTCCCGTGGTATACGGAAGCTTACACAGCCGATGGAGCTGCGTCTTTGCTTGCAAATACAAATGCCACAGAAGAATTAGGCGAGGGATATAACGAATGGCGTGTTCCTACTCCCGAGGAACTGTGGTCGCTTATCGAAGATAAAACCTTTCCTTTCCATTCGGGAGTGAATTGGGGTATCAAGGCTCGCTGTTATTGGGCAGTTATGTATAATGGTGCCATTTTGGGGAAAGATTTAGATGATAGCGGTGCGAGAACGGATATGGTTAGTCGTGGAGCCCATCTTTTGCCATGTTATCACGGTCTTGTTCCTGCCGATTATGAACCCAATGTTGCTCCAAGCAACACGCTTTTCACGGAAACAGAAAAACTGCAAATGACGTTGGATGTTTTCGTGCAGAACGGATTGCTTCCTACCTTTCAGGACGAAGCCATCACGGAGCTGTACCGCCAAATCTATATTGATAAACCGAAACTATTGAAACAGCTTGCGGAGGTGGAAGCACAGCTTGCCGGACTGCAAAAGAAGGAGGTACGCTTGACGGCTGATTTCAGCTACAAGCCGCTGCTGGCGAAGTATGACGTGAAAGCCGTGGATCAGTCCGTCATCCAGTACTACGAGGCTGTGCTTTCCGTTACCGATACCATTTTGGAGATGTTGCAGGAGTACGAAACGGCACAAAGCGAAACCATCCGCGATTTTTCCAAGATTGCTTTGCAGTTGGAGACAAGATATACGGAGAGTCCGCATTTGACAGAAGCCGAAAATGAACATTTGGCAGAGCGGCAGCAATTCTTGGCGGTACACTTGGAACTCGGCATGGACGCAGTAAAGGCACAAATCTTGAATATACAGTCACAGGCGGAAGCCTTGGCGAAACGCTTGCGTGAGGTCACTTGCAGGGAAAATTCCATTTGCGAGCTGGCGGCAATGGAAGCCGAGCCGAGGGCAAGCTTTGCTTTCCTTGTCGAAAACATGGCTCGCATTGTCAAAGAAGCACAGCAAAAGGTAGACTTTTTTGCCCTGCACCGCTCCTTTGTCACCAATCTCGTGAACGCATGGGACGAGTGGAGCGAGGATTACAGGTCGTTCAAAACGAATAAGCGGGAGGAACTTGTCGCTGTTTGCCGTGATAATGCGGTGGAGGAAGAAGTTTACGGGGCATGGTATGAGGATTGGGAGAACAAGCGGTTCCTTATCGAGCAGAGGTTTTTGCCCTTGGCAGAATTTGCCCTGAAGGGCAATCTCCTAAGCGATGAGGAAATAACTCCTGCGGAATGTGTATGGAAAATACTGAAGAATTACAAGAATGAGATAGACGATTTTTATTTGGGAGAACGCAAGAATATCTACCAAAAGTTTGCCTTCCAATCTGGCGGTGACTTGCAAGACAAGTTTGAAACGGAGAACGAGCTTTACAAGCTGACCGAAAGATTGCAGCGCAACCTGTCCGAAATCATATTCTCTCGCAAAAAAACAGAGGAGAGAATGTTCCTTCTGCGTTGGTCTGAGCCATTGCTCAATGTACCGATTGATGAAATCGTGGCTTTCGTGAATGAGCGAGAGCTTGCGGCTATTTCTGCCGAGGTCATGGAACAGTTCGCTGCACTCAAGCGACAGAACTTTGCCGCCTATCTTTCCGATAGCTGCGCATATAGTGAGGCACTGCAAAAGCGTGAAAAGGAATATAATGCACTGATGTTCCGCATGCGAAAGGATTTGCAGAAACAATGAACAACATTATGGATCCTGCGGAGTTTTTTGATATAGAAGCATCGGAGATCTGGAGCTTCCAATCGCCTAAGCGTGGCGATCATATCCGTGTCTGCCGCATGAACGGGCTGTATTATCATCACGGGATCTATGTTTCGGATAGTGAAGTGATTCACTTCACTGGAGATGATGATGACAGCGTGCTGGACTGGTCGAAGGCACACGTTATCCGAACGAGTTTGGCACGTTTTTTGGATGGCGGTACGGTGGAAGTCAAGGAATACAACGAGGAAGAACTTTCTGATCTGTACCCAGTGGAAGGAATTGTCAGCTATGCCCGCACCTGTTTGGGCGATGGTGGATACAATTTGATTTTCAACAACTGCGAGCATTTTGCCAATGCTTGTACTTTGGGCAAATACCGCAGCCGGCAGGTAGAAAGAGTATTGGGAGGAAATCGGGATATGGGAATTTGGAGTGTTGTTAAAAATTTCTTTGGGTTCGGCAGTTCTTCGTCCGGCAGCCGTTCAACGAGCAATTACAACTATGAGCCAGATAAGGTCAGAATCGCAGAAATTGAACGTGATATGAAATTAAAATTGGCAGATAAGGAAGCCGAGCGGATAGAACTGATGCGTGATGCCCAACTGGAATTGCTCAAGGCACAGACTATGAGCCAAATGGCAATCGATGAGGCACGGGTCAAAGGAATGGCGGTCATGGCAGACCAGCTTGTGATACTGCAGGAAAAAATGCTCGATGTAGCCAAAAAGCGAATTGCCATCATCGAGGAAGGTTCCATGCCCATCCTACGGGAAATCGAAGCGTTCTATGCTGAAATAGGCGACCGCATAGCGGCAACGAGCGATGAATATAACATGAAGAAGCTGCCGCAGCTTTTGGATATGCTCAGCAAGTACGAGCAAGGGTCTCCGCAGCATGAGATTTACATGGCGCAAATCAATGATGACCGTGCCAGACAAAACAAATTTGTCATGGAACAGATGGAGCAGGTGCGGGAACGGCAGAATGTGGTGCTTAACAGTTTCCTTGCCACGAAGGAGAAGATTATTGAGCAGACGGGGCAGATAACGCAGAGCGTTGCAGAGGGATATTTGAAGGAACAAATCGCTGGGGTGCTGCCGGGAGAAAAAAATCCAAAGCAATTGCCTGCCAATAATGACGAAAAATTTCTGTTGGCTGATAAAAATTGATTGCAATGCAAAATATGAAATATCCAATCAAGAAGCACACTGTCGCTTTGAGGACAGACTTTTGCTTTAAGTGCGAACCTTTCCTTGGGGGGATGAGGCCAACTCATCTCCCCCATTTTTTTTTGAGGGACAAATATAGACTAAAGACGAGAAGAAATCTGACATCCGCAAAAAGAAATTTGTAGAAAAATACAAAAATTTCCCGTCCCAAAGAAGAAGAAAAAACTGTTGCATATTGTCCGTCAAAGTAATAAAATACGTCCTAGGATTGGAAATGCTGACAGGCAGGTCTATGAGTTTGAGGCTGTCTATTTGGAATGGGAGGGTGTTATGAAAAGCTTTCAGCTGACAAGAGAAGAAATAAGCGAACTTGCGGGCAAGTTCCCAACGCCGTTTATGGTGGCATCCCTTGAGAAGGTCGAGGAAAATTATCGATACCTTAGAAAGCATTTGTCCCGTGCAGGAATTTATTATGCGATGAAGGCAAATCCGGCGGAGAAAATATTGAAGACTGTGGAACGGTTGGGTTCCTCGTTTGATGTGGCATCTGCAGGGGAGATGAAGATGCTGCATGATATAGGAGTTGACAGCTCTCGCATGATTTATGCAAATCCTGTCAAGGATTTTGCAGGGCTTGCTATGGCGAGGGAAATTGGGCTTCGGAGATTTACTTTTGACGATTTGACGGAAATCCCGAAAATGGCAGAATATGTTCCGGGCGCAGATGTCTTGGTACGCATCAGTGTGAGGAACAACAAGGCATTGGTTGACCTCAATACGAAGTTCGGTGCCAGACCGCAGGATGCCATGATGCTCTTGCAGGAAGCAAGGAAGGCAGGGCTTCGTCCTGTGGGGATTTGCTTCCATGTAGGGAGCCAGTCGCTTTCTACGGCAGCTTATGAGGAAGCATTGCTTCAGTGCCGTGGCCTTTTCGATGAGGCGGAAAAGCTTGGAATGCATCTTACGGATTTGGATATTGGTGGAGGATTCCCGATTCCTTCGGCAGACGGCTTTCATGTGGATTTGGAGCAGATGCTGGAGTCCATCAATTATCAGATCGAACGTCTTTTTCCGGATACGGAAGTATTTTGCGAGCCGGGACGGTTCATTTGCGGCACGGCGGTCAATCTTGTGGCATCGGTGGTTGGGACGAAGATGCGAGGCGATTCCAGATGGTATATTTTGGATGAGGGAATTTATGGAGCATTTTCCGGAATCCTTTTCGACCATTGGGCATTTCCGCTGCATACGTTCGGGACTGGGGAGAAGATGAAGTCCACGTTTGCAGGCCCCAGCTGCGATGGCATTGACGTTCTTTATCGGGATGTGATGGTTTCCCGCATGGAGATTGGTGACCATGTTTTGGTTACGAACATGGGAGCGTATTCCACGGTAAGCGCAACGCGCTTCAATGGCTTTGGGATTGCGCCGATGCATATTTTTGAGGAGCAGTTTCAGGGGCAGAGCAAGAGCGGCAAGCAGGCAAAAGCCGTTTGATTTTGTGCAGGCAGGAAGGGAGCTGTTATTATCGAATCCTTGAAGAAACATGCTGGCTTGATTTCCAATGCCGTGATTGTTCTCTTGGTTCTTGGTGCAGTCTATGTCAAGAATCAAAGCGATGGCGTGGATGCTTTGTTCAAGTCGGATGATATCTATATATTGGTTGGTGCTGTTTTGGCATTTGCCGTGCTTCGCGTGATTGCATCCAGACAGCAGAAAAACAAGAAATGAATTTTGAGGCAGTCCTTGCGGGACTGCCTGTTTTTTTGCAAAAAGCCTTTACTAACGGCGAGTTTCCTTATAAAATAAACTGGGATAAGTGCATAAGGGCAACCGTCTTTTGTGCAGGAATGGAGGATATGGATGGAAACCCAGAATTTTAGTGATATGATGGATGGGGATGGAAAGCTCAAGGAAAGTTCCCTGAAAAACATTCTGAACAATACCATCGATACGATTGAAGAAAATAAATCACAAATTTTCAATATTTACGAGACAGTACGCACGGAAGTAGAGGCAAGCCGAAAGCTTTTGGAGGATATCAAGAAGCAGACCTTGCAGATGATTTCTACGGTAGATGCTCTGGCAAAGCAGGAGCAGGAGGAAAAGCAGAAGCTGGTGCAGGTCAGCAGCAATTTTTCCAATTATTCGGAGGATGCCATTCGGGAGTGTTATGAGGCAGTAAAGAATACGCAGATAGAGCTTGGCGTGGCACGGGACAAGGAAAAGAACCTTCGGGAGCAGCGTGACAAGCTGGAGCTTCGCCTGCGTCATTTGCAGGTCATGCTTGCCCAAGCAGAGCATTTGGCAATGGCAATCGGCTCGGTGCTTTCTTATCTCAGTTCGCAGATTGGCGGAGTGGTTTGGAAGATTGAGGCAGTGCAGAAGGATAAGTTTGTCGGGGCAAGGATTATCAAGGCACAGGAGGAAGAGCGCTACCGCATTTCACGCGAGATCCATGATGGGCCGGCGCAGGATTTGGCGAACTTGATTTTTCAGACCTCCGTTTCGGAGAAACTGGTGGATCGCGATCCAGAGGAGGCAAAGCGCAGTATTCAGGAGCTTCGCCAACAGGTACGGGAGTGTCTGGTGAGTGTGCGGCAGGTCATCTTTGATATGCGCCCGATGGCATTGGACGACCTCGGACTGGCAGCAGCTCTTTCGCAGCTCTGCTCCAAGATGGGGGAGCGAGGTCTTGTGGCTGCGGAATATAGCGCAGAGGGCAAGATGTACAATTTGCCTAAGCATGTGGAAATCGCAGTTTTCCGTATCGTGCAGGAGGCTCTCAACAATGTGGCACATCATGCGAATGCCAAAAAGGCGAGAGTCCGTATGCATTATACGCCGAATGTTGTGTCCATTTTGGTAGAGGACAATGGAAAGGGCTTCGATGCAGATGCATTTTTGAATGAAAAAGCCATCGTGGAGCAAGCACTGGAAGATCCGGAGCAGGAAGCGAAATTCGGGCTTATCAGCATGAGGGAGCGGGCAAAGCTGATTGGTGCAGAGTTTGGTATCGTTTCCGTGCCAAACAAGGGAACAAAGGTACATATTCGATTGCAGAATCGCATCAATCCGGAGTTTGCAAAGGAAATTCAGAAGAAATGACGGATAAAATAAAGGACGAACCTAGCTTCGTGCGGGGAAAAAATTGTATAGGACAGGAAGGGGCGCCGATACCGGAAGCGATGAAGAAGTATGCAAGGGATGGCGCTCTTGCTTTTCATACGCCGGGACACAAGCAGGGGCTTGGAGCTCACCCCTTATTGAAGGAATTGATTACCGAGCAGGGGCTTCGGGAGGAGGTTTCCTTGATGGAGGAGCTGGACGACCTGCATTGCCCGGAGGGTTGCATCAAGGAGGCACAGGAGCTGGCGGCCGAGTTGTATGGGGCAGATGCCGCCTATTTCATGATTAACGGGACGAGCGGTGCGATTCATGCGATGATGATGGCGGCATTGCGTCCGGGGGATGAGGTCCTGATTCCGAGAAATGCGCATCGTTCCATGATTGGTGGCTTGATTCTGACGGGAGCGGTTCCTGTTTTTTTGCAGCCGGAGATCGATGAGGAGCTTGGCATTGCGATGGGGCTTTCTGTGGAGATGGTGGAGCGGGCGCTTTGCGAGCATCCGAGGGCAAGGGCGCTTGCCATGGTCTCTCCCACTTATTATGGGGTGGCATCTGACCTGCGGAGAATTGCAGAATGTGTCCATGCAAGGGATATGCTGTTGCTGGTGGATGAGGCGCATGGCCCGCATTTAGGGTTTTCGGAGGAGCTTCCCGTGCAGGCAATGGAGGCAGGCGCAGATTTGTCGGCAGTCAGTACGCATAAGCTTTTGGGGGCGATGACGCAGGCATCCATGCTGCTGGCGAGGAAAGGACGCATCTCTCTGGAACGGGTGCGAAGTGCGGCAAGCCTTTTGCAGTCCACAAGCCCCAATCAGCTTTTGCTGGCATCCTTGGACATTGCCCGCCTGCAGATGGCACAGTCCGGCAGGGAATTGGTCGGAAGGGCTGTGAGGCTTGCGGAGAAGCTTCGCAGGGAAATCAACAAGGTAGAAGGACTGTTTTGCTTTGGCAGGGAACGCATGCATGGTTCGGGGGCATTTTCTCTTGATGTGACCAAGGTGACTGTCCATGTGCGTGGGCTTGGCATGAGCGGTGCGGAGGCGGAGCATATTCTGCGTCACGAGTACAAGGTGCAGTGCGAGCTTGCAGATGCCTATAATGTGCTGTTTCTTATTTCTTATGCAGATACGGAAGAACAAGCGGGATATCTTTTGGCATCGCTTCGGGATATGGCAGGAAAGTATCGCAGGGAGCAGCGGTTTGCTGTTTGCGTGAAAATTCCCGCCGTGCCACCGCTTCGCATGTTGCCACGGGAGGCGTTTTTTGCGTCTTCTGAGGAGGTTCCTTTTTTGGAAAGCACGGGAAGGATTGCGGCGGAGCAGGTGATGTTCTATCCGCCGGGGATTCCTGTGCTTTGCCCGGGAGATGAGATTACGAAGGAATGCGTGGATTATATCAGGGAAATGCAGGAGCTGGGGCTTAAGGTGGTTGGTCCTCAGGATGCAAAATTAAATTGTTTGCGGGTGATGAAGTTATGTCAAAGGGAACATTGATTGCAATCGAGGCAGGGGACGGTTGCGGCAAGGCAACGCAGACGAGGCTTCTTCAGGAGCGTCTTTTGCGAGAGGGGCGGAAGGTGCAGGGAATTACATTTCCGGATTACGAGGCAGAGGGCTCGGCACTTGTCCGCATGTACCTGCGGGGAGATTTCGGGAAAAAGGCAGAGGATGTGAATGCGTTTGCGGCATCTGCCTTTTATGCGGTGGATCGCTTTGCGTCCTTTCGCACGAAATGGCAGGAGCGTTACGAGGCAGGAGATATCATTTTGGCAGATCGCTATACGACCTCGAACATGGTGCATCAGTCTGTCAAGCTGGGGAAGGGACAGGAACGGGAGAATTTCCTTGACTGGCTGTGGGATCTGGAGTTTAGGAAGCTGGGACTGCCAATCCCGAATGCCGTGCTGTTTCTCGATATGGATCCTGCGGTATCTGACCAGCTGATTGCGGCTCGCTCCGGAAAGCGGGAAAAGGATATCCATGAGCGGGATATGGAATACCTCCACAAGTGCCACGAGGCATACTTGGAACTGTCAGAAAAATATGGGTGGATCAGGATTCAGTGCAGCGAGGGGGAAAAGCCCAGAGGCATTGAGGAAATTCATGAGGAAATCTATCGTGCAGTTCAAGAGGTCTTATCCAGATAATGAAGATCATGCAGAAGGACGTGCGGAAGGCATCAAGCAAGCGATGGAGAGCAATATTATCAAT
>CALELM010000001.1 GCA_937902665.1 uncultured Selenomonadaceae bacterium | reverse complement strand
CGTGGAACAGCAGGACATTGACGATATCCGCAAACACGTCATTGTAAGTGGCAAGCGTCTTTTCCGTAATATCCTTCTCGCCCAAGCACGTCACCTCGCTTCTTCCTGTAATTGTATGATACAAGAAAAATTCAGCAAAATTACGGCATACCTGCCAGAAAAGCCTCCTCGCTCATGCCGGCTCTTTTGGCAGCTTCTGCCAAGGTCAGGACTCCATCTTTTGTCAGCTCGTACAACATAGAAAGCTTGCCTTCGGTTCTGCCTTCGCTTCTGCCTTGCGCTATGCCTTCGCTTCTGCCTTGCGCTATGCCTTCACTTCTGCCTTGCGCTATGCCTTCGCTTCTGCCTTGCGCTATGCCTTTTTCCATGCCTTCGTTTCTGCCCTGTTCTATGAATCTGTCAATCATTTCGCACATGGTTTTCGCACTCCTTTCCCGTTTTGCGTTGATGATGTCCTCGAATCGAACGTCCTGCGTGAGCAGGGAGAGCAATCTCAAGATTTCGGTGACGTGCCGCATGATGTCCGAAGATGGCTGGTAGTTCTTGTTCTTTCGCATTTGGACGAAGTAATCCGCCACAATCTTGAAGTCGCTTTGGAACAGCTCTACCTGCTCCGGCTCCAGCCAAGCAATCTCGAATACGTTGATGCGGTAGTCACTGACAAATGGCTTCAATGCCTTTGGGATGTCGAGAAGCTCATGCAGGCTCTTTGGCTTGTTCCATCGCTTCGTGCCGAAGTACAGCACCAGTGTCACGACAGGGTAACGAGCCTTCCTGCCCTCTTTTGCCTGCTTTTCATCGTTCAGTTGGTTTCGGTATGCCGCACCGTCGTAGCTGATGCATCGAATGGGCATGTCGGGATCTACGTCTGTCTGGTTCTCCAAGCCAAAGAGGGCAATGCGAACCCTGCCGTCCCTTATCCAGTATTTCACCACGTCACGTTCCTGCTCGTGTACATTCTCGTCCAGCTTGTACTGCGATGTCGGCGTGGCATCTTCGAGGGAATCCTCCTCCACCAGCCGCTCCCCGTGGAACAGCAGGACATTGACGATATCCGCAAACACGTCATTGTAAGTGGCAAGCGTCTTTTCCGTAATATCCTTCTCGCCCAAGCACGTCACCTCGCTTCTTCCTGTAATTGTATTATACAAGAAAAATTCAGCAAAAAAAATAAAAAAATTTTAAAACAAAGGAGGATTGTCCCCCCCCCGTAGAATATAATACATTGGATAAAGATTTATTTGTTTGATGGAGGTTAGGGAATTTATGATTTGCAAACATTGGAACAAGAAAAAACTCACGGCACTTGTCTGTGCCGGATTGATGGCAGGGACATTATTGCCTTGCGGAACGGCGAATGCGGCGAATGTAACGTTTAACGCAATAGTTGATGACAGCACAGATTCGCCTGCTGATGGTGCGAAATGGGTTGATAGCAAGAAGGGCATTGCATTGGAGCATGCAGGGGATATGCTTGTCTTGGATTTTGAAAATTCTAATAAGTGGAGTAAAGAATTTTATGGTGGTTATAGTGATGCAAGCGATACGATAAGCAATTATCATTTGCTTCTTAAGAGCGGTCAAGTAATCGGCTGGGTTTACGGCGGTTATTCTTATGGGGGAAGTGTCACGAAAAATACCGTCACGATAAAGGGCGGTACAATGGCGCTTGTTTGCGGTGCTTATTCTTATGAGGGAAATGCCACAGAAAATACCGTCACGATAAGTGGCGGTACAATGGAGGAGGTTTACGGCGGTTATTCAAGTCAGGGAAATGCCACAGAAAATACCGTCACGATAAGTGACGGTACAATGAAGGCGGTTTACGGCGGTGATTCTTATAGCGGGGATGCAACGAAAAACACCGTCAATCTCATAGGTTTCGGCGGCACGCTAGAGAATGTGGTAACCAATAATCAAAAAAAACCGAGTATTGCAGGCACGGTTTACGGTGGATTATCGACGGAAGGAGGTGACGTTTCAGGAAATACGCTGAACGTCTACGGTACGGGAACGCAGGCAGGAAACATAGCGAATTTCGATACCATCAACTTCTATGTTCCTGCTTCGGCAGTGAACGGAGACGTGATGC